>NZ_SMKM01000033.1 GCF_004348665.1 Actinomadura sp. GC306
GTCCTTCGGCGCGGCCTCGGGAGCGCCCTCGGCGGGCGCGGTCGGCTGCGACTCCGCGAGGGTCTTCTCCTCGCGCTGCTGCACCTCCGCGGGCGGGGTCTCCGGGGCGGGCTTGCCGTTGTTGCCGGGCAGGCCGGGCTTCGGCGGCGCGTACTTCGACTCGGGCAGCGTCTGCACGAACCGGAGCAGCGCCACGTCCGGCTTGCCGTTGCCGGCCTTCACCGCCTTCTTGTAGACGGTGTTCACCTGCCCGTCCGGGAGCGTGTTCGACGCGACCCGGAACTGGTCGCCGGCGAGCACCGCGTAGGTGCCCTTGCGGTTCAGCATGCCGGGGAGCCGCTGCAGGATCTGCCCTGCGTCGTTCCCGGCCGGGACGACCGCGACGAAGACCGGGACGGAGCGCCCCTGGGCCTGGCGGAGCAGCTCCTGCGCCCCGTCCGACTCGTAGTACTTGGCCTTCGAGTCGACGTAGTAGCCGCTTTCGCCGATGCCCTCGGCGACCGCGTCGAGGTCGACCTCCGCGGCCGCGGGGGCGGCCGCGGCCAGCCCGATCGCGGGCGTCAGCGCCAGCGTCAGCACCCCGGACGCGACGATGCGGCGGGAAGAGATGTTCACGAGAGCGGCTCCTTCTAACACTCTGCGGCGACCATTGACAGTACCGGCGTGACGTGGGGAAAGGTGCCCGAAGCCGGGAAAACGGCACCGATGGGTCAGATGCCGCGGCCCCGGGTGTGCAGCGCGAGCAGGACGCGCTTGCCGGACACGGCCCCCGACGCGACGGCGAGCGCGAACGGCACCCGCCGCTCGGCGGGGTTGGCCCGCAGCGCCCGCGCCGACCAGCGCAGCGCGTCCCGCCGCCGGCCGACGGTCGCGCACCCGAACGCGAGCTGCCCGTAGACCCGGCCCGCGGCGCCCGGCACGTCGCCGATCTCCGGGTAGTGCTCCAGGAACCACTCCAGCGCCGCGACCTTCGTCTCCCACGCCTGCGCGTAGTAGGACGTCAGCCCCCACAGGACGCGGACGTACGGCTCGTCCACGTTGACGACGGGGTGGCGGCGGGCGGCGCGCAGGGCGAGGTCCCAGTCCTCGCCCTGGCTGCCCGGGATCGTCTCGTCCACCATGCCGATCTCGATGAGCGGCTCGCGCCGCGCCACATAGGTGGACGAGTGGACGCTCATCATCCGGTCGCGGATGAGGGCGTCGTAGGTCACGCGGTCGGTCCCGGCGAGCCGGGGCAGCTCGCGGCCGTCGAAGTCGACCACGATCCCGGCGCTGCACAGCACCGCGCCGGGCTCCCCCTCCAGCGCCTTCACCTGCGCGGCGAGCTTGCCGGGCAGCCACTGGTCGTCGTCGTCGCAGAAGGCGACGAGGTCGGTGTCCAGCGCCAGGATGCCCGAGTTGCGGGCCCCCGCCAGGCCCGGCTCCCGGGTGTTGGCGATCACCTCGACGCGGTCCCCGGCGAGCGACATGTCCGGCTCCGCCCGGTCGAACACCACCACGGCGCGCAGCTCGCCTTCGTAGTCCTGCGCGAGGACCGACTCCAGCGCGCGGCGCAGCAGCTCCGGCCGGTTGTGGGTCGGGAGGACGACTCCCACGGATGGTGGCATCGGGTCCTGCCTTGCTGGTCGGGAGGTCGAGCTGGTCGGGACTTACGGTGCGGGAGCCGGGGGGAGGACCGTGCCGCGGGACCGTGCGGCCCCGCGGCGGCCGGTCAGCTCGTGCCGGTGATCATTCCGGCGGCGACGGTGTTGTTGGTGGTCTCGTCGACGAGGATGAAGCCGCCGGTGAAGCGGTTGCGGCCGTAGTCGTCGACGAAGAGCGGCTGCGTCACCCGCAGGGAGATGCGGCCGATCTCATTGAGGCCGAGCTCCGTGGCCTGCTCGTCCCGGTGGAGCGTGTTGACGTCCAGCCGGTAGTGCAGCTCCTTCACCAGCGCCTTCGCGGTGCGGGTGGTGTGCTTGACGATCAGCTTGGAGCGCGCCGAGAGGGTGCGGTCGGGGGTCATCCAGCACACCATCGCGTCGAGGTCCTGCGCGACCTCGGGCCGGTTGTTCGGCCGCGCGATCATGTCGCCGCGGGAGATGTCGATGTCGTCGGCGAGCCGCAGCGTCACCGACATCGGCGCGAACGCCTGCTCGACCGGGCCGCGCGGCCCGTCGATGTGGGTGATCGTCGTGGTCAGCCCCGACGGCAGGTGCACGACCTCGTCGCCCGGCTTGAGGACGCCGCCCGCGACCTGCCCCGCGTAGCCGCGGTAGTCGTGCAGCTCCGGGTCCGTGGACGCGTGCGGGCGGATCACGTACTGCACCGGGAACCGGACGTCGATCAGGTTCCGGTCCGACGCGATGTGGACGTGCTCCAGGTGGTGCAGCAGCGACGACCCCTCGTACCAGGGCATGTTCACGCTGCGCTCCACGACGTTGTCGCCGTGCAGCGCGGAGATCGGCACGAACGTCAGGTCGGTCACGTCCAGCTTGGACGCGAACGCCGTGAACTCGTCGACGATGCCCTCGTAAACGTTCTGGTCGTAGTCGACGAGGTCCATCTTGTTGACCGCCACGACCAGGTGCGGCACCTGCAGCAGCGTCGCCAGGAACGCGTGCCGCCGCGACTGCTCCAGGATGCCCTTGCGGGCGTCCACCAGGATGATCGCCAGGTCGGCGGTGGACGCGCCCGTCACCATGTTGCGGGTGTACTGGATGTGCCCCGGCGTGTCGGCGATGATGAACTTGCGGCGCGGCGTCGCGAAGTAGCGGTAGGCGACATCGATCGTGATGCCCTGCTCCCGCTCGGCGCGCAGCCCGTCGGTCAGCAGCGCGAGGTTGGTGTACTCCTCGCCCCGGTCGGCGCTGGTCTTCTCCACCGACTCCAGCTGGTCCTCGAAGATCGACTTCGAGTCGAACAGCAGCCGCCCGATGAGCGTCGACTTGCCGTCGTCCACGCTGCCGGCGGTCGCGAACCGCAGCAGGTCCATCGACTTGGCCGGCTCCTGGGCCCGCGCGGGCCGGTCCGTCCGGGACTCGTTGCCGGCCATCAGAAGTAGCCCTCCTTCTTGCGGTCCTCCATGGCGGCCTCGCTGGTGCGGTCGTCGGCGCGGGTCTGCCCGCGCTCGGTGATCCGCGTGGCCGCGATCTCCTCGATCACCTCGTCGAGGGACGTGGCGCTCGACTTCACGGCGCCGGTGCAGGACGCGTCCCCCACCGTCCGGTACCGGACGACCGCCTCGAACTCCGGCTCGTCGTCGCCGCGGTTCGCGAAGCCCGTCTCGGCGTCGAGCAGCAGCCCGTCGCGCTCGAACACCCGGCGGGTGTGCGCGAAGTAGATCGGCGGGAGCGCCAGCTCCTCGCGGCGGACGTAGTCCCAGATGTCGAGCTCGGTCCAGTTCGACAGCGGGAAGACCCGGACGTGCTCGCCCTGCGTGATCCGGGTGTTGTAGAGGTTCCACAACTCCGGCCGCTGGTTCTTCGGGTCCCACTGGCCGAACTCGTCGCGGAACGACACCACCCGCTCCTTGGCGCGGGCCTTCTCCTCGTCGCGGCGCGCCCCGCCGAACGCGGCGTCGAACCGGTGCTCCTCGATCGCGTCCAGCAGCGTCGTCGTCTGCAGCCGGTTCCGGGACGCCCGGCGCCCCTTCTGCTCCACGACGCGGCCGCTGTCGATCGACTCCTGCACCGACGCCACCACCAGCCGGACGCCCAGCTCGGCGACCCGGGCGTCGCGGAACTCGATCACCTCGGGGAAGTTGTGGCCGGTGTCGACGTGCATCACCGGGAACGGGATCGCCGCGGGCCAGAACGCCTTCTCGGCCAGGCGCAGCATCACCAGGCTGTCCTTGCCGCCCGAGAACAGCAGCACCGGCCGCTCGAACTCGGCCGCCACCTCCCGGAAGATCTGGATCGACTCCGCTTCGAGGACGTCTAGCTGGGACAGCAGATAATCGGAACGCTGCATGGTCTGTGGCTTCTCTCCACGCTTCTCTGGCAGATGCAACCGGTGGCACGGAAGTGCGGGCGCCTTCCCACCGGATCGAACGCCGGCCCGCCCCGGCGGGGCCTCGCCGGCACCGGGCCCGGTCACGGCAGGGCGCCGCTCACTTCCCGGATGCCGGCCAAAAGCGTCGACGCGGACACGGGGTGGCACACCAGGATATCCGGCAGCCGGGGGTCCTCCCGGTTGTACTCCAGCGCGGCACCGTCGACCCGGGACGCGTGCGCCCCCGCGGCCAGCGCGACCGCCGCCGGGGCCGCCGAGTCCCACTCGTACTGGCCGCCGGCGTGCACGTAGGCGTCGACCTCGCCGAGCAGCACCGCGGAGATCTTCGCCCCCGCCGACCCGATCGGGACCAGCTCGACGTCGAGGTCCACGACCTCCGCGAGCCGCCGGACGAACTCCGGCGGCCGGGTGCGGCTGACGGCGATGCGCAGCTTGCCGGCGTCCGGCGCCGGGGCGTGCAGCGGCACCTCGCGGGGCGGCGTCCTGCGGGCGGTCCGCGACCCGGCCGTCACCGGGTCGGGCTCCCCCGCGTCGGTGCGGACGAGGGAGGCGCCGCCGGTCGCGTCCGTCCGGAGCGTCAGGCCCTGCGCCGGGAGCGCCACCGCCCCGGCGGCCAGCCGCCCCGCGCCGGACGCGTCGCGCCGCCAAAGCGCCACGTGGACGGCCCAGTCGCGGCGGCCCTCCTCGGAGAACTCGCGGGTGCCGTCCAGCGGGTCGATGATCCACACCCGGCCGGCGGTGGCCCGCTCGGCGTCGGCGGTGTTGCGGGTCGGCGCGCGGTCGTCGCCGCGGGACCGCTTGCCCGCGGCCGACGAGCGGCCCTCCTCGGACAGGACGGCGTCGCCGGGACAGTGCTCCGCGAGCGCCGCCATGAGGTACTCGTGCGCCCGCAGGTCGCCCGTGTCCTTCAGGGCCCGCGCGTCGGCGAACCCCAGCTCGTCCCGTACGCCGAGCAGCAGCCGGCCCGCCGTGCCGGCGAGCTCCGCCGCCAGGGCGTGGTCGTCCGCCGCCCCGCCGCGGGCGCCATCGTCCGTCATCCCTTGATCACATTCCCGACTCGACTGGTCTGTTCGATCCACTTTCTCATGCGGGTGCCCCGCCGCCGCGGATCAGGTCCCCGCGGCCGGACCGGCCCGGGTGACGCGCCCCCGCCGACACGCCCCGGTCAATACGCCCCGGTCAATACGCCCCGGAGCCGCGGAAGACCGCCGACCAGGTCTTCCACATGATCTGCAGGTCCAGCGCGAGCGTCCAGTTGTCCACGTACCGCAGGTCGAGCCGGACCGACTCGTCCCACGACAGGTCCGACCGGCCGCTCACCTGCCACAGCCCGGTCAGCCCCGGCTTCACCACCAGCCGCCGGTAGACGTCGCCGCCGTACTGGGCGACCTCCTCCGGCAGCGGCGGACGCGGCCCGACCAGCGACATCTCCCCGCGCAGCACGTTGATCAGCTGGGGCAGCTCGTCCAGCGAGTAGCGGCGCAGCCACCGCCCCACCCGGGTGATCCGCGGATCCTCCCGGATCTTGAAGAGCACCCCGTCGTTCTCGTTGCGCTCCAGCAGCTCGACCTTGCGGGCCTCCGCGTCCTGCACCATCGTGCGGAACTTCAGCACGGTGAACTCGCGGCCGCCGCGGCCCACCCGCGCCTGCCGGAACAGCACCGGCCCGGAGCTCGTCATCTTGATCAGGACGGCGACGACCAGCAGCAGCGGGCTCAGCAGCACCAGCCCGCCCAGCGCGGCGGTGCGGTCGAACAGGCCCTTGAAGATCTTGCGGCCGCCGTCCAGCTCGGGGTGCTCCACGTGCAGCAGCGGCAGGCCCGACACCGGGCGGATCGAGATTCGCGGGCCGGTCACGTCCATCAGCGCGGGCGCGACGACGAGCTCCACGTCGTCCCGCTCGATCTGCCACGCCAGCCGGCGCAGCGCCACCCCGTCCATCTCCGGGCACGCCAGCACCGCGACGGAATCGGCGGCGATCCGGTCCGCGACCGCGGCGGCCTGGGAGAAGTCGCCCATCACCGGCACGCCCTCCACCTCGGCGACCGCGTCGTCACCCGACGCGAGCGCGGGGGGCAGGCACACCGCGACGATGTCCATCCCGTGGTAGCGCTTCTGCCGCAGCACTTTGATGAGGTCGGCGACGGACGTGCGGTGCCCCACGGCGACCACGCGCCGCATGCACTCGCCCTTCCAGCGCTTGTTGTGCAGCCACTTGCGGAGGCGGTACCGCATGACGAGGTTCAGGAACGTCCCGAGCGGCAGCGCCATGACCACGTACCCGCGCGCCACCTCGGTCTTCGTCGCGTACGCCACGATCGCGACCGTGGCGGTGAGGATGAAGCCCGCCCGGATCACGCGGTGGAACTCCTCGTAGCCCACGCCGACGTACCGCGGCTGGTAGGCCCGGCACAGCATCAGCGTCGGCAGCCACACCATGGGGAGCACCACCGTCAGCGCCACGTACGGGGCGTTCAGCTCGGTCGGCACCCCGGGGAACCGCAGCACGAACGCGATCACGCCGGCCGCCAGCATGCTCAGGAAGTCCAGATAGAGAGCCTTGCGGCGGTATGATCCGGCCCAGTTCTGGGACGAAGAGCGCTTGGGCTCATGGCGAATCGATGACTCGGCCTGAACCTTGTCAACGACGGCCATACACCACTCACCAATCCCCTGTAACGCGCGCCCCATCAGCGCGATTCACACCGAAGACGGTTGAACGCCGCTTGAGGTTCACAAGCATCTTGAACCTCGCACGACCTGCATCCTACGTTCCCTTTACCGTGGTCAGGCCGCGAACCGTGACATCAGTTCGGGAACCCCTACGCACCCGGACGAACGGCCTTTAAAGCCGCGGTCAACACGGCCCGCGCCACCCGTGGAACGCGGCTCTCGTGGCCGGATCCGGTCAGCCGGCGTGGAAGACGTTCTGCGCCGCCGCGAGACCGTCCGCGACCAACGCCTCCACCGCGTCCGCCGCCCGCGCCACCTCGAGATCGAGATCCTTGCGCTCCGCCGCCGAGAAATCCTTCAGCACGAACGCCGCCGCGTCCATCCGCCCCGGCGGCCGTCCCACCCCGAACCGCACCCGCAGATACTCACGCGACCCCAGCGACCGCGTCACCGACCGCAACCCGTTGTGACCATTGTCACCGCCGCCCTGCTTCAGCCGCACCGCACCGAACGGGATGTCCAGCTCGTCATGGACGACGACGAGCCGCTCCACCGGCACCTTGTAGAAATCGCACAACCCCTTCACCGGCCCGCCCGACACGTTCATGAACGAACGCGGCTTCGCCAGCACCACCCGCGCACCCGCCAGCCGCCCCTCCAGCACGTCCGCCCGCGCCCGATGCGACTTGAACCTCCCACCGGCCCGCTCCGCCAGCACGTCCAGCACCATGAACCCCGCGTTGTGCCGGTTCCGCGCATACGACGGCCCCGGGTTGCCCAGCCCGGCCACCAACCATAGATCCACCCTCAACCCTCCACACGAACGAACACGGCCCCCGCGGTGCGCACACGCACACCGCGGGGGCCGTGAAAGACGATGCCGGCCCGGCTACCGGCCGCACACCGGCGCCGGCGTCACTCGGCGGCGCCCTCCGCCGCACCCTCGGCGGGCTCGGCGCCCTCCGCCTCGGCGTCGCCCTCGCCCTCCGGCTCCGTGGACGCCGTCGCGTCGGCGATCTGCAGGATCAGGATCTCCTCGTCCGCCGCCAGCGTCGTGCCCTCCGGCAGCTTCAGATCCCGCGCCAGCACCTGGCTCTCGATCTCCAGCCCGGTGATGTCGACCTCGACCGACTCCGGAATGCGCGTGGCCTCCGCCTCCACCGAGATCTCCACCTCGGTCTGCGCCACCTGGCCGCCCGGCACCACATCACCGACGATCTGCACCGGCAGATCCACCACGACCTTCTCGCCCCGCTTCACCATCAGCAGGTCGACATGCTCCAGGAACCCCTTGATCGGGTCCCGCTGGACGTCCTTCGGCAGCGCCAGGCTCGGACCGTCCCCGAGCCCCTCGATCGTCAGCAGCACGTTCGGCGTCTTCAGCGCCAGCATCAGGTCGTGCCCCGGCAGCGAGATGTGCTGCGGGTCGGTGCCATGACCGTAGAGGACGGCGGGCACCTTGCCGGCCCGGCGGGTGCGCCGCGCGGCACCCTTACCGAACTCGGTGCGCGGCTCGGCGGCGATGCGTACCTCGGACACGGCTGAAACTCCTCGTTGTTGCGATCCACGGCCGTCCGGCACGGACGTCCGCTACGGACAGAGCGTTGCGATGCACGCACGCCGACAGGACGTGCGCTCCCAAAGATTCTTTGCGTTCCCCCGGGGAATGCGGCTCCACTACGACACCGCACTGACGACCCGGGCACACGCGGGTTAACAAAGTCTAGCAGTACTTATTGCAGTGCTCTTGGCGGTCAGGCCCTGGGGGGCCTTCCCTTCGGCGAGCACTGCGGCGCGATCGCTGCATCGCTTCGACTCGCCCTGGGGGCTCGCTGCGCGATCAGGTTCCTCGCAGGCTCGGAACCTGCCTTCGGACGCGATCGCAGGCGTTTCCGTTGACGCGGGGTGCTGTCGCGGCTGGGGTCTGCGGGTGCGGACGGCTGGGGTTGGTCGCTCGCTGCGCTCGCTCGTTTCTCGCAGGCTCGAAACCTGCGAAGGGTGCACGTCTGCGTTGGTTGCTCGTTGTGCCTGCGCTTCTTGCGGGTTCGGAACGCGGAGGGTGCGCGTCGGTGACGCGTTGCTCGCTGCGCTCGCTTGCTCGGGCTTTGGCACGTGAGCGGCTGGGGTGAGTTCGCTCGCTGCGCTCGCTCGTTTCTCGCAGGCTCGAAACCGCGGACGGTGCAGGTTTGTGGCGGTTGTTAGCTAATTCCTCCGAAGAGGCTGGTTACTGAGCCGTCGCTGAAGACCTCGTTGATGGCTCGGGCCACCAGAGGGGCGATGGAGAGGACGGTCAGTTTGTCGAACTGCTTCTCCTCGGGGATGGGGAGGGTGTTCGTCAGGACCACCTCGGAGATGCGGGAGTTCTTCAGGCGGTCCACGGCGGGGCCGGAGAGGACGCCGTGGGTGGCGGCCACCACTACTCGGCTGGCGCCCTGGTCGAAGAGGGCGTCGGCGGCCTTGATGATGGTGCCGCCGGTGTCGATCATGTCGTCGACGATGACGCAGGTGCGGCCCTCGACCATGCCGACCACGTCGAAGACCTTGACCTCGTTGGCCACGTCCGGGTCGCGCTTCTTGTGGATGATGGCCATCGGGACGCCGCCGAGGCGGTCGGACCAGCGTTCGGTGACGCGGACGCGGCCCGCGTCGGGCGCCACCACGGTGACCTGGGAGGTGTCCAGGCGGCTCTCGAAGTGCTGGGCCAGCAGGTCCAGCGCGAACAGGTGGTCGACCGGGCCGTCGAAGAAGCCCTGGATCTGGGCCGTGTGCAGGTCGACGGCTATCAGGCGGTCCGCGCCGGCGGTCTTGAACAGGTCCGCCATGAGGCGGGCCGAGATCGGTTCGCGGCCCCGGTGCTTCTTGTCCTGGCGCGCGTAGCCGAAGAACGGCGCCACGACCGTGATGCGCTTGGCCGACGCGCGCTTCAGCGCGTCCACCATGATGAGCTGCTCCATGATCCACTGGTTGATGGGCGCGGTGTGGCTCTGGATCACGAAGGCGTCGGAACCGCGCACCGACTCCAGGAACCGCACGAACGTCTCACCGTTCGCGAAGTCGTACGCGGACGTCGGCGTCAGCTCGACATGGAGGTTGTCGGCTACTTCCTTGGCCAGGTCCGGGTGGGCTCGGCCGGTGAAGAGCATCAGCTTCTTCTGGCCACTCGCTTTGATCCCACTCACCTCTGACAACTCCCCCTCAACGGAACTTCATTTCATGTGGGTGTTGTCCCCACTACCGCGCACCGCAACAGTCCGGCGGGCGGATGCCTGGGCGATTCGTCGACGGCGCCCTAGGACGCGTCCTCTTCGCGCGCACGGCGGGCGGCCTCGGCCGCGGGCGTACCCGCCCGGCGGCGCTCGACCCAGCCCTCGACGTTGCGCTGCCTGGCCCGGGCGACCGCCATGGCGCCCGGGGGGACGTCCTGGATGATCACCGAGCCGGCGGCCGTGTAGGCGCCGTCGCCCACCGTGACCGGGGCGACGATCATGTTGTCGCTGCCGACCCGGACCTGCGAGCCGATCACGCTGCGGTGCTTCTCGACACCGTCGTAGTTCACGAACACCGAGCCCGCGCCGATGTTGGAGCCGTCGCCGATCTCGGCGTCGCCGACGTAGGTCAGGTGCGGGACCTTGGCGCCTTCGCCCAGGTCGGCGTTCTTGGTCTCCACGTAGGCGCCGACCTTGGCCTTGCGGGCCAGGCGGGTGCCCGGGCGGAGGTAGGCGTAGGGGCCGACCGTGGCCTCGGGGCCGATCTCCGATTCCAGGCATACCGCGTTGATCACTGTGGCGTTCTCGCCTACGCGGGTGTCCGTCAGGGTGGAGTCGGGGCCTACGCGGGCGCCTTCGGCGAGGTGGGTCCGGCCGTGCAGCTGGGTGCCCGGGAGGATTTCGGCGTCCTGCTCGATCGTTACCTGGACGTCGATCCAGGTGGTCGCGGGGTCGATGATCGTGACGCCGGCCCGCATGTGCGCTTCCAGGATCCGGTCGTTGAGCTGCCTTCTGGCCTGTGCGAGCTGGACCCTGTCGTTCACGCCCTGGGTCTCCACCCAGTCGGCGACCAGGTGCGCGCCGGCGCGGTGCCCGTCGCCGCGGACGATCGCCACGACGTCGGTGAGGTACTCCTCGCCGTTGGCGTTGTCGGTGGTCACGCGCTTGAGCGCGTCGGCCAGCAGGGCGCCGTCGAAGGCGTACATGCCGACGTTGATCTCGTTCAGGGCGCGCTGCTCGTCGGTCGCGTCCTTGTGCTCGACGATCGCCTCGACGCTTCCGTCGGCGGCGCGGACCATCCGGCCGTAACCGGTGGCGTCGGGAATCTCGGTCGTCAGGACGGTCGCCGCGTTCCCCTCGGACTCGTGCGTCCGGACGAGCGCCGCCAGCGTCTCGCCGCGCAGGAGGGGGTGGTCGCCGTTGGTGACGACGACGGTTCCGTCGAGGGCGCCGGTCTGCTCCAGGGCCATCCGGACGGCGTGGCCCGTCCCGCCCTGGTGCTCCTGGACGGCGGGTTCCGCGTCCGGCGCCTCCTGGGAGAGGTGCTCGACGACCTGCTCGCGCCGGTGGCCGACGACGACCACGAGCCGCTCGGGCTCCAGGTCGCGTGCGGCGGCCAGCACGTGGCCGAGCATGCTGCGCCCGCACAGCTCGTGCAGCACCTTCGAGGTGCGGGACTTCATCCGGGTGCCCTCGCCCGCGGCGAGAACGATGACGGCGGCCGGGCGGCTCGCAGCACTCACAAGGAGGCTCCTCGGCATCGCGGACGGGATCGGTACCGAGTACGCCCACCTGCGCCATCAGGGCATGGCAGGTCGCAGCGCACTCGACACGGGCAGGATACCGCCCCTCTCCCGGCTGTCACCCCGGAGGTCGGGGCGCGGAGGACTCCCAGCAGCTCCGGCGCAAGGATTCGAACCTTGTCCAAGGGCACCAAAAACCCTTGTGCTGCCGATTACACCACGCCGGAAAGTCATGTGCGGGCCGGACGGAGTCGCGATCCGGCCGGTCCACAACCATACCGAGCCGGGCGGCGCCGAGCCCACTTCATTCACGGGAGGGGGCCGGGGTGCGCCGGTCGACCGATATGTCGTTAACGGTTTAGAACGTCCGGTGTGGGCAACCCCTCATCGAGCCCGCCGGACCTTCCGCCAGGTGGTGTCTCGGGCCGCCTGCCCGTGAGGTCTGACGGCCATCAGCGGAGCAAGAGAGTTTTGTGGCGCGAGAGGCAGTTTCGTACTCAATTTACCAGTCGGTCGCTGTGAACCTACGGTTCCGTAGGTTACGTTGACGTAGGTAAGGCTGTCCCGAGCCACAGGAAAGTGGTGACGCATGACAACGGCTCCAGCCATGGATCCCCCTCGCCCGCAGCGGCGTCCAGAGATCGCGCCCGAACCCAGGGGCAACGCCGAACGCGTGCTCATCGCCGTGTTCACCGGCGTGCCGTTCCTGGCCCTGTTCGCGGTCGTTCCGCTGGCGTGGGGAAGGTTCCTCGGCTGGACGGACGTCATCCTCATGGCCGTGTTCTACCTGATCTCGGCCGGGGGCATCACGGTCGGCTACCACCGGTACTTCACCCACGGGTCGTTCAAGGCCAAGCGCGGCCTGAGGATCTTCCTGGCCATCGCCGGGAGCCTCGCCATGGAGGGGCCCGTCATCACGTGGGTCGCCGATCACCGGCGCCACCACAAGCACTCCGACAAGGAGATGGACCCCCACTCGCCGTGGCGTTTCGGCAACGACTGGAAGGCGCTCGCCAAGGGGCTGGGGTGGGCGCACTACGGCTGGCTGTTCGACGGCGCCCGCACGTCCAAGGAGCGGTTCGCCAAGGACCTGCTGAACGACCGCGACCTCAGGCGCATCCACCTGGCGTTCCCCGCGCTGGTGGGGGTGTCGTTCCTGCTGCCGGCGGTCATCGGGGGCCTGGTGACGATGTCGTGGGCCGGCTTCCTGACCGCGCTGTTCTGGGCGGGGTTCGTGCGGATCACCCTCGTCCACCACGTCACCTGGTCGATCAACTCCATCTGCCACACGTTCGGCAAGGAGGAGTTCGAGGTGCGTGACAAGTCCCGCAACGTGTGGTGGCTGGCGATCCCGTCGCTGGGCGAGTCGTGGCACAACCTGCACCACTCGGACCCGACGTGCGCGCGGCACGGCGTCCTCAAGGGGCAGATCGACATCAGCGCGCGCATCATCTGGATGTTCGAGAAGCTCGGCCTCGCCTACGACGTGCGGTGGCCCAACGAGGACCGGCTGGCGGCCAGGCGCACCGAGCAGGCCGTTTGACCGCCACAATTGGTCCTGTGACAGAACCCGCGCCCAGACCCCGCAGAAAGCGGATGACCGGTAAGGAACGCCGCGAGCAGCTGCTCGACATCGGCCGCTCGCTGTTCGCCGAGCGCGGCCTGGACGGCACGTCCGTCGAGGAGATCGCCGCCGCGGCCGGGGTGTCGAAGCCCGTGGTCTACGAGCACTTCGGCGGCAAGGAAGGGCTCTACGCGGTCGTCGTGGACCGCGAGTTCGAGAGCCTGCTGCGGCTCGTCACCGAGTCCCTGAACTCCGCGATCCACTACCGGGGCAAGCTGGAGAAGGCCGCGCTGGCGCTGCTGCAGTACATCGAGGAGCACCCGGACGGCTTCCGCATCCTCGTCCGCGACTCCCACGGCGGCACGGGCACCGGCAGCTACGCGAGCCTGCTGAGCGAGATCGCCGGGGAGGTCGAGTACGTCCTCGCCCAGGAGTTCGACCGCCGCGACTACGACGACAGGTTCGCGCCCATGTACGCGCAGATGCTCGTCGGCATGGTCGCGATGACCGGCCAGTGGTGGCTGGACGTCCGCAAGCCCCGCCGCGAGGACGTGGCGGCGCACGTGGTGAACCTCGCCTGGAACGGCCTGTCCGGGCTGGAGCCGAGGCCGTCGCTGGACCCGCGCCGCCGCCGCAAGGAGCTGGAGCGCCGGGAGCGGCGCGCGGAGAAGGCCGCCGCAAAGGCGGAGAAGGCCGAGGGGCGGGCCGCCGCGAAGGCCGAGAAGGCGCGCCGGGGCCGCCGCGACCTGGACGGGCTCGCCGACCCGCTGACCTGACGACCGGTGATCTGGCAACCGGCGGCCGTCCGGAGTTCGTCCGGGCGGCCACCGGCCAGGGGTCGCCGGCTCGGGTCGCGAGACCGGGATTCGCCGGACGCCGCCCGCCCGTCCGAGCTGGCACACCGCAGGGGAACGAGTAGCTTCCCTCGGCGGACGGGCGGCATCCCGTCTATGGGGTTATGGGAGCGGCGGACCGCCTCCCGGGCAGTGCCGCGGGATGCGTCGCTCTGGCGTGTGCCGAGGGTTCGGCCGGGGACCCGTGTCCCGGCACTATTTTTCTCGACATCAAGAGAGAGCATGCCCCACCCATATCTTGATGTCAAGAATTCCCGCGTCCTAGGCCCGATGGCGGATGCCGCGCGGCCAGGGGCGTCCCTATCGTCGGGGCATGGAACTCAGTGGAGGCGGGTGGGCGCTGGTCCTCGGGCCCGGCGGACCGGTGGGGACGGCGTGGCTGGCGGGCCTCGCCGCGGGGCTGCGGCGGGCGGGCGTGGAGCCGGCGTCGGCGGATCTGATCGTCGGGACGTCGGCGGGGGCGATCGCGGGCGCGATGATCGCCACGGGCCGGGACCTGGCCGCGGTGGCGGAGCTGCCGCCCTCGGACGAGCGGCGCCCGGTGGTGGACGGGTCCGTGATGGCCGGCGTGGTCGAGATCGGCAGCACCGCCGACCTGGACCCGGACGAGGCGAGGCGGCGGATCGGGCGGCTGGCCCTGGAGGCGGCGGCGCTGCCCGAGGAGCGGCACCGGACGAGCATGAAGTTCCTCGTGGGGACCGACGAGTGGCCCGATGGGCACCTCCTCGTCACCGCCGTGGACGTGGCGTCGGGCAGGCCGGTCGTGTGGGACGCGTCGAGCGGCGTCCCGCTGAGCGCGGCGGTGGCGGCGAGCAGCGCCGCCCCGGGCTACGCCGAACCCGTGACGATCGGCGGGCGGCGCTACATGGACGGCGCGTTCGGTGGCGGCTCCAACGCGGACCTGGCCCGGCACGCCGGCCCGGTCGTCCTGGTCGAGCCGCTCCCCCAGGCGTTCGGCGGCGCGGCGGCCGACGTCCGGATCGTCCCCGACGAGGGCGGGCGGGAGGCGTTCGGGGACGACGTCGGCGACCTGGCCCGCTGGACCCCGGCCTACCGGGCGGGTTCCCGCCAGGCCACGACCGCGGCGGAGCGGATCCGGGCCGCCGTCACGGTCCGGGGGCGGTGAAGAGCCGGGGACGCGGCCATGTTTCTCGATATCAAGACAGGTAGGGTGTCGGCATGCAGGATGAGGTCGACCGGCTGGTCGAGGCGTGGAACACCGAGCGGCCGGATCTCGACGTCCGGCCGCTGCAGGTCCTCAGCCGCGTATCCCGGCTGGCCCGGCACCTGGACCGGGCCCGGCGCGCCGTTTTCGCGGACCACGACCTGGAGTCGTGGGAGTTCGACGTGCTCACCGCGCTGCGCCGGGCCGGGAGCCCCTACCAGCTGAGTCCCGGGCGGCTGCTGCGGGCGACGCTGGTGACGTCCGGCACCATGACCAACCGCATAGACCGGCTGGCGGCGGCCGGGCTTGTCGAGCGGCATCCCGACCCGCAGGACAAGCGCGGCGTCCTGGTCCGGCTGACCGACGCGGGCCGCACGCGGGTGGACGCCGCGTTCGCCGACCTGCTGGAACGGGAGCAGGCGATTCTGGAGAGCCTCCCCCCGGGCCAGCGCGAACTGCTCGCCGACCTGCTCCGCACCCTCCTCATCCCGTTCGACAAGACCACCGAAGGGCACTAGGCGCTCAGGAGAGGGCGGCCTCCAGCGCGGCGGCGATGCCGCAGAGCCGCTCCTCGCCGCCCGCGGGGCCGATGAGCTGGACGGACGCGGGCAGATGCGAGCCCGGCAGCGGCACCGGCAGCGCGAACGCCGGCAGCCCCGCGACGTTGACCTGCCCGTTCAGCGAGGTCAGCAGCAGGTCGGAATGGTCGTCGTCGTCCGGTTCCGGGGTGCCGACGGGCAGCACGGGCAGCGCGATCGCGGCGTGCCGGGCGAGGATCGCGTCGAGCTCCGCCCTGATCGCCGCGCGGATGCGGACCGCCCAGTCGAAGCGCCCGGCCTCGACCACGTCCTGGAGCTGCTGCAGCCGCCGGTGGATCCGCCCGCTCATCTTCGGCGGCTCCGTCATCAGGTGGGCGTTCTGCCGCCACCCCTCCTCGGCGACGTAGAAGCCGTTGGCCGTGGCGGCGTCGTAGTAGTGCTCGGACGTCACGTCGGTGATCGGGCCGAGGCGGCGCAGCGCGTCGTCCACGGCGGCGTCGATCGCCGGGTCGATGTCGAAGGCCCGGTCGTCCAGGCGCAGCCGCGCGATCGGCGTGGACTCCTCGTACGGCACGGGCGCGAACCCCGGCTCGATGAGGCGCATCCCGAGGACGACGGCGGCGACGTCGCGGCCCATCGGCCCGACCGTGTCCAGCGTCGGCGCCAGCGGGTAGACGCCGTCGAGGGGGACGCGGCCGCTGGTGGTCTTCAGCGCCGCGATGCCGCAGCACGCCGCGGGAATCCGAACGGAGCCCGACGTGTCGGTGCCGAACGCGACGTCGGCCTCCCCCGTCGCGACGGCGACCGCGGAGCCGCTGGACGAGCCGCCCGGGATGCGGGACGGGTCCAGCGGGTTCACCGGCGTGCCCGTCCACGGGTTGACGCCGTCGGCGGCCACGCACAGCTCGTTGAGGTTCGTCTTCCCGGCGACGCGGGCGCCCTGCGCGCGGGCGGAGGCGACGACGGGGGCGTCCGCGGCGGCGGGCTCGGCGCTTTCCGCGACGGCCTCGCAGCCCGCGGTGGTGGGCAGCCCCGCGACGTCGATGGCGTCCTTGACGGCGAGCCGGGGGCCGTCCCCCGGCTCGTCCGTCCTGATGATCCAGGTCGTCATCGGGCCAGCATCCCAGACGTCAGCCGACGTCCTCGGCCAGCATCAGCCACTCCTCCTCGACCGCGGCGGCCTCCGCCTGGACGTCCTTCAGCCGGGCGTCGAGCTCCTGGAGCTTCGTGTAGTCGGTGGCGTGCGCGGCGAGCTGCTCGTGCAGCGCGGCCTCCTGCCCGGTGAGCTTCTCCAGCCGGCGTTCGAGCCGGTCGAGCTCCTTGCGGGCCTTCCAGTCCTGCCCGCCGGCCTTGGGCTTGGCCCCGCCGGCCTTGGGCTTCGCCGCGGCGGGCGCGACCTTCGCCGCGGGGGTCGCCGCCCCGGCGGAGCGCGCGGGCTTCGGGGCGTCGCCGGCGGCGCGGCGTTCGAGGTACTCGTCGACGCCGCCGGGCAGCATCGACACGCGGCCGTCGCCGAGCAGCGCCACGACGTGGTCGGTGATGCGCTCCAGGAAGTACCGGTCGTGGCTGACGACGAGCAGCGTGCCGGGCCAGCCGTCCAGGAGGTCCTCGACCTCGGTGAGGGTCTCGATGTCGAGGTCGTTGGTGGGCTCGTCCAGAAGCAGGACGTTGGGCTCGCCCATCAGGAGGCGAAGGATCTGCAGGCGGCGGCGTTCACCGCCGGACAGGTCGCCGATGGGCGTCCACTGCCGGTCGCCCTGGAAGCCGAGGCGTTCGAGGAGCTGGCTCGCGGTCCACTCGCGCTTGCCGACGGTGATGCGGCGCCGGATCTCCTCGACCGATTCGAGGACGCGCCGGGCGGGGTCGAGGTCTTCGAGGTTCTGCGACAGGTGCGCGAGCTGAACGGTCTTGCCCCGCACCACCTTCCCCGCGAGCGGCGCCACCGACCCGTCGAGCAGCCGCAGCAGGGTGCTCTTGCCGCTGCCGTTGACGCCGACGAGGCCGATCCGGTCGCCCGGGCCGATGCGCCAGGTCATGCCGTCGAACAGGGTGCGGCGAGTGTCGCCCTCCCCCACCGCGACGGTCACGTCCTCCACGTCGTAGACGGTCTTGCCGAGCCGCGCGGTCGCGAAACGGGTCAGCTCGACCGCGTCGCGCGGCGGCGGCTCGTCCGCGATGAGCGCCTGCGCGGCGTCGACCCGGAACTTCGGCTTGGACGTGCGGGCCTGCGGGCCGCGCCGCAGCCACGCCAGCTCCTTGCGCAGGAGATTCTGCCGCTTGGCCTCGGTGGCGGCGGCGATCCGGGAGCGCTCGGCCTTCGCCAGGACGTAGGCGGAGTAGCCGCCCTCGTAGCGTTCGACGCGGCCGTCGACGACCTCCCACGTCCGCTCGGTGACCTCGTCCAGGAACCAGCGGTCGTGCGTGACGACGAGCAGCGCGGTTCCGCGGTCCTTCAGGTGCCGGGCCAGCCAGGCGATCGCCTCGATGTCGAGGTGGTTGGTCGGCTCGTCCAGCAGGAGCAGGTCGGAGTCGGGGACGAGCAGCCGGGCCAGCGCGACGCGGCGGCGCTCCCCGCCGGACATGCCGGCGAGCGGCGCGTCCAGGTCGAGGTCGGGGACCAGGCCGCCGAGGACGTCGCGGGCGCGGACGTCGCCCGCCCATTCGTGCTCGGCGCGGTCGCCCAGCACGACGGAGCGGACCGTCGCGCCCTCGGGGAACTCGTCCCGCTGGGACAGGAGGCCGAGCCGCAGCCCGCGCGTGTGGGTGACGCGCCCGCTGTCGGGTTCGGTCTCGCGCGCGACGACGGACACGAGCGTGCTCTTGCCGCCCCCGTTGCGGCCGACGACCCCGACGCGGTCTCCCTCGTCGAGGCCGAGGGAGACCGCGTCGAGCAGCGGCTTGGGCCCGTAGGACTTGGCGACGTTCTCAAGATTGATCAGATTCACGGCGCCATCAGTCTATTCAGCTCCGGCGAGCCGATCGTGCGGTGCTCAGGGCCCGTACGGCCCCTGCTGGCCGTGGCTCTGTGGACCGTGGCCCGGCGGCCCGTAGCCGGGGGGTCCGTAGCCGGGAGGCGGCGGAGGGGTCTGCTTGTTCCGTTTCGAGGACGCGGCCACGATGACGACCACCGCGGCCCCGACCACGAGGAGGACCAGGAGGAGCAGGGCCAGCAGCAGGGCGAAGGACATCATGAAGCCTCGCCCTCGCTTCGCACCCTGACCGCGGCCTGCGGCGCGCGGTGGGCGGTCGAACCGGGAGCATTGCGGCGGAGGGCGCGGTCACGGCGTACGGCCAGCAGGAGCAGCGTCGCCATCATCGCGATCGCCACGAGGCCGAGCAGCCCGGACAGGTACGTCATCGGTCCACCTCGTCTGAGGGAATCGGTGTCATGGGTACAAGACGTCCGCCGCGGGCACCAAGTTCGCTTGTATGACGAGCGCAGCTACCGCGGCCGCCGCCGAACCCGGCCGCAGCGGGGCCGTACCGGGGACGCGGCAGGGACGTACCGGGTCAGACCACCGTCGCGCCGGGGACGGGCCCGGACGCCCGCAGCACCTGCGCGGCGACGCCCGCGCCGGCCAGCCCGTCCGCGAGGCCGGCCGCGTCCTCCTCGGTCTCGGCGAGGAACGCGCAGGTCGGGCCGGACCCGGAGACGAGCGCGCCGACCGCGCCGAAGTCGCGGCCCGCGTCCAGCACCCGCTCCAGGGCGGGCCGCAGCGACAGCGCCGCCTCCTGCAGGTCGTTGGTCAGCGCGGCGCCGAGGCCCTTGGCGTCGCCGGTGGCGAGCGCGGTCATCAGCTCCTCCGAGACGCCCGGCCGGGGCGCGGGCTCGCCGCGCAGCTCGCGCAGCCGGTCGCACTCGGCGTAGACGGCTGGGGTGGACAGCCCCCCGTCGGCGGTCGCGAACACCCAGTGGAAGGTGCCGCGGGTGAGCGCGGACGTGAGCTGCTCGCCGCGGCCGACACCGACGGCGGTGCCGCCGAGGACGGCGAACGGCACGTCGCTCCCGATCTCCGCGCCGAGCTCGATGAGGTCGTCCCGGGTGAGGACGGGGGCGTCGCGGTCGTCCCACAGCCGGGCGCAGGCGACGAGCGCGGCGGCGGCGTCGGCGCTGCCGCCCGCCATGCCGCCCGCGACCGGGATCGCCTTGCGGATGCGGAGCGACACCAGCGGCTCGACGCCCAGCCGCGCGGCGACGAGCCGGGCGGCGCGGGCGGCGAGATTGTCCTCGTCGTCGGGAACGCCCTCGACGGCCACCCGCGAGTACGGCGCCGCCTGGACGCTCACCTCCAGGCGGCCGGCGTCCGCCGCGGTGACCTCGTCGAACAGGGACACCGCGTGGAACACGTTGACGAGGTCGTGGTAGCCGTCCTCGCGGAGCGGCCCCACGCCGAGCTGGAGGTTGACCTTGGCGGGGACGCGTACCGTCACTGCGTTCACGCCGGAAACCCTACGGCCTCCGGACCTCCCGGGGGGAGCGGGGGATCAGCCGCCGCTGGTGACCGGGAGGTTGCGCGGGTTGAAGTACGGGGTCGTGGCGAGTTCGCGGAGCGCCGACAGGGCGTGCTTGTCGCCGGTCACGGCGAAGGAGCGGCGCCGGTCGCGGGCGTTCTTCGCGCGCTCGTCCGAGTTGAAGTAGACGACGGCCTTGACCTGCGGGTCCTGCAGCGTCTTGGACGCCTCGCGGAGCCATTCGGCGCGGCGCTCGCCGTAGGCCGCCGGCACGCCGAACTCGGCGATCATGATGGGCTTGGGCCGGTCCCGCGCCCACTGCATGAACAGCTTCAGCGACTCCGAGAGGTCGCGGTAGTCGTAGTCGGCGCCGGGCTGCGCGTCCGCGCAGATCCAGTCCACGTGGTCGTCGCCGGGGTAGTACGCGCCGGCGTCGGCCCCGCCGAACCCGCGGGCGGTCGGGCACCACACCCAGGCGACGTTGTGGACCTGCTCGCGCTCGAAGACCTGCCGCAGGTGCTTCCACGCGGCGACGAAGTCCGCCGGGGAGTGGACGCGCTTCTTCGCCGACGCGGTCTCCATGTCCCGCGACCAGCGCAGGAAGATCGGCTGCCCCAGTTCCTTGACGGCGCGGGCGCGGCGCTGGATCACCTCGTCGTACTCGCCTTGCACGATCTTGCGGGTGTCGGCGCCGCCCCAGGTCAGCAGCAGGTAGCGGTCGCCGTCGGCGACGGACTTCTCCAGGCCGGCGGGGAAGTCGTCCCCCCAGCCCCGGTAGCTCTGCACGATGTCGAGCCGCCGCCCGAGCTCGCGTTCGAAGCCGGTGACGGGCGCCATGACCGGCTTGCCGGACGCCGAGGCCGAAGCCGAAGCCGAAGCCGAAGGGGACGCGGAGGGGGACGCCGAGCCGCCGTCCTTCCCGCCGTCGCCGCTCTTCTTCCGGTCGCCGCCGTCCGGCGGCACCCAGGCCCCGAAGTAGGCGCCCTCCTTCGGCGGGGTGGGCGCCACGCCCGCCCGCGCCGTCGTCGTGATCGTCGGTGCCGCGCCCGCGCCGCCGCCGCAGCCCGCCGCCACCGTCGCGATCATCGCCGCGGTGGCGAGCAGTGCCGTCCCCGCGATCGGCAACCTCGCCCGCGCCGTCCGCGAACGCGCCCTCACCATCGACCTCCGCTCGTACCGACCCCGTGCCCCCGGGAACGGATGTGTCACCCCGCCGCGCCGAACCGCGTCCTGCGGGTCGCCGGGATCAACTGCCCGGACTTGAAGGACCATACTCGGCAATGCGGGCGAAGGCGGCCACGTTCAGAGCTTCGCCCCTCGCCCGGGGATCGACGCCCGCGGCGCGCAGCGCCTCCTCCGCGGCGGGCGCGGACCCGGCCCAGCCCGCGAGCGCCGCCCGCAGCGTCTTGCGGCGTTGCGCGAACGCCGCGTCGACCACCGCGAACACCTGCGCGCGGGTCGCCGTGGTCGGCGGCGGCTCCCGGCGGGTGAACGCGACGAGCCCCGAGTCGACGTTCGGCGCGGGCCAGAACACCGCGCGGCCGACGGCCCCGGCCCGGCGCGCCTCGCCGAACCAGGCGAGCTTCACCGACGGCACGCCGTAGACCTTGCCGCCGGGCGGCGCGACCATCCGGTCGGCGACCTCCGCCTGCACCATGACGAGCGCGGACCGCAGCGACGGCTGCGTCGCCAGCAGGTGCAGCACGACCGGCACCGCGACGTTGTAGGGCAGGTTCGCGACGAGCGCCGTGGGCGCCGGCCCCGGCAGGTCTGTGATCTTCATCGCGTCGGCGCGCACGACCTCCAGCCGGTCCGCGGCATCGGGCGCCCGCGCCGCGACCGTGGCGGGCAGCTCGGCGGCCAGCACCGCGTCGATCTCCACCGCGACGACGCGCCGGACCTCGGCGAGCAGCGCCAGCGTCAGCGACCCGAGCCCGGGACCGACCTCCAGGACGACGTCGTCAGGCGCCAGCCCGGCCGACCGGACGATCCGCCGGACGGTGTTGGCGTCGATGACGAAGTTCTGCCCGAGCGTCTTGGTCGGCCGGATGCCGAGCCGTCCGGCCAGTGCCCGCACCTCCGCCGGCCCGAGCAGGCGCGTTGTCTCCCCCACGGGACAAGTGTCCCAGCTCAGGAGAACAGAAACTTCCCGCAGTGCGGCCACTGGCCCTGCCAGCGCCCGTTGACCTTGTTGTAGAGCTGCTGCGCGCGGTAGGTCTGCTCGTCGGGGCTGGCGTCGGACGGCCTGCCCGTCCCGCCGACCGACTGCCACGTGGCCATGGAGAACTGGTAGAGGCCGTAGTACCCGGCCGGGTTCACGGCCTTCGGGTTCCCGCCGGACTCGCACTTGGCCAGGCCCGCCCAGTTCAGCCGGGCCGCCGCGCCGCCGCCCGCCGACTTCGGGCCGACCGCGAGGATCTGCGTCACGGGCTTGCGCTTCACCTTCTGCGCGAGGACCTTCTTGACCTTGCGGGTCCGGCCCTTCTTGTCCTTGCGCGGCACGTACGCCCACTTCACGATCTTGACGCCGGCGCGGCCCTCCCGCACGACCTTCTCGCTCCACGGCGGCACCGAGTCGCTCTTCTTGCGCACCGTCTTGTGCGGCGTCTTCACGACCGTCAGCTTCGGCTTCGACAGCAGCCGCGCGATCTTCACGAGCTCCCCGGCGGGCTGGTCCGCCGCCGGCTTGACCAGGTCGTACGGGCCGAGCTTGATACCCGCTTCGTCCAGGACCTGCCGGACGGTCGTGCCGGTCGTCATCGCCTCGGTCTGCTCGCCGTCGACCACGATGACGACCTTGTGCGGCGCGGGCGGCGTGCTCGCGGCCGGGTCGGCCGCGGCCACGTTGTTCTTGGCCGCGGATCCGTCGCCGCCGCAGGCCGTCGCCAGCAGTGCCACCGCCACCAGGACGGACGCGGCGGAGGCCGCGGGAGTCCGGCGGGCGGGCTCGGAGAGCACGGGTTTCCAGAGCACGGATTTCCAGAGCACGGGGAGTTCCTCCAGGGGGCGGGCCAGGGGGTGCCCGTTCAACGGCCAGAGACTAGAGCCACCCGCCCCGCCTCCGCCACCTCAACGCCCACACGGGCTTCTGGCGGAACGCTCCGCCGGGGAGGCGCGTCGAAGGGATCATGCTTAGGGTCCGGCTGGTCGCGCTCACCCTGTTCGCCGGGAGCGTCGCCGCGATGCTGTTCTGGCCGGTCGTCATCACCTACACGCTTGTACTCGGCGAGAAGGCGACCGCGTCCGTCCAGCGCTGCGAGTGGGGCCCGCCCAGGGCCAAGGGGGGACGCCAGCTGACCTGTACCGGCACGTGGCGCACCGAGGGCGGCGGATCCGGCGAGGGCGAGATCTACGGTCTCGACGAGGAGGACGCCGGCACGGACGTCGCCGTGCGGATCGGCCCCATGGGGCCCTACGCGGGCGGCTTCGTCAGAAACGGGTACCTCTTCCTCACGGCGGTCCCCCTCCTGCTCATGCCGTTCGTCATGTTCTGGGCGCTGCGGGTCACCCTGGCGTCCGGCCGGAGACTCGCCAAGTCCCTGCTCGCGGATCCCGCCGCCGGGACGGTGCTCATCGTCTCCGGGGACGAGGTGTCCCATGCGGACGGCCTCCCCCACGCCGCCCTGGGCCCGCCCGGTCCACCGCCGCCCGGGCACCGGCCGGTCGAGGTACCGGGCCGCCGCCGCCGGCTGTTCGACCGCTCCGGCTTCGACAAGGCGGCCGGGATCAACCGGGACGCGAACGAGTTCCGCGCCCTGACCGACCCTCACGGGCGAACGCTCGCGGTCGTCGAGTACCGGTCGGCCGAGGACCTCGAACCGGAGGACGCGCTGCTGGATCCGTCCGGTGCTCCGCTGGCGCTGATCCGCAGGCTCGCCCCCGCACCGCGCGCCTACGAGATCCTCGACCCGGGCGGGGCGCTCATCGGCTCCGCCGCCGCCATCGGCGGCAAATTCTCCAGCAGCCTGCGGCTGACGGACGCGCAGGGCGCCACGGCCGCGACCATCGCGCACACCGGGCGGCGGTGCGTGATCCGCGTGGAGCGAACGGCGCGGCCACCGTTCCGCGACGTCGCGATCGTCATCGCCTTCGCGACCTTCCGCACCACGGACTGACCGCCCCCTCACCAGGGGCCGAAGACGCGCTCCCCGTTCGCGGCGATCGCGGTGCACAACTCGGCGACGTCCACGCCCTTGATCTCCGCCATCGCGCGGACCGTGTGCGGGATCAGGTACGACGCGTTCGGCTTCCCCCGGTGCGGGATCGGCGTCAGGAACGGCGCGTCGGTCTCGACGAGCAGCAGGTCGAGCGGCGCCGCCCGCAGGGCCTCGCGGAGCGGCTCGGCGTTCTTGAACGTGACGTTCCCCGCGAAGCTCATCACGTAGCCGCGCTCGGCGCAGACCTCCGCCATGGCGGCGTCACCGGAGAAGCAGTGGAAGACGACGCGCTCCGGCGCGCCCGCGTCCGCGAGGACGGCGAGGACGTCGTCGTGGGCCTCCCGGTCGTGGATGACCAGCGCCTTGCCGGTCCGCTTGGCGATCTCGATGTGCGCGCGGAACGAGCGGTGCTGGTCGTCCTTCGGCGCCCAGTCGCGGTAGTAGTCCAGGCCGGTCTCGCCGATCGCGCGGACCTTCGGGTGCGCGGCGAGCCGCTCGACGTCGCGCAGGACGGCGTCCTCGACCCCGGTCGTCTCGTTCGGGTGGATCGCGACCGCCGCGTACACGTCGTCGAAGTCGGCGGCGGCCTCCACCGCGAACCGCGAGGACGGCAGGTCGCAGCCGATCGTGACGATGCGGGTGACGCCGGCCGCCTTCGCCGACGCGAGCTGCTCCTGCACGGGCGTGTCGACGATGTCGAGGTGGCAGTGGCTGTCGAACACGTCCACCGGGAGGCGCTCGGGAAGCGGCGGGAACGAGCGCGAGGACTGCCCGTCCGCGTTCCGGCTCACGGATTCTCCAGCCGCGCGAGCTCCTCGTCCACGACGGACGCGTCCAGCTTCTTGAACAGCGGGACCGGCTTGGCCAGCGGGACGCCCGGCTTGATCGGGGCGGACTCCCAGCGCGCCTCGGTGGCGTAGTCGCCGGTCAGGACGCGGTAGTCCGGCCCGCCGTCCTCGGAGACCGTCTTCAGCTCCGGCATGCCGCTCCACACGCCCTCGCCGCCGAGCATCTCGTAGACCTTCTGCGAGGAGTTCGGCAGGAACGGCGTCAGCAGCGACTTGGCGTCGTCGACGACCTGCAGTGCGGTGTGCAGGATCGACTGGACGCGCGCCGGGTCGTCCTTGAGCTTCCACGGCGCCTGGTCGGACAGGTAGCGGTTGGCGTCGCGGACGACGTCCAGCGCCTCGGTGATCGCGTTCTTGAACCGGGACCGCTCCAGCTCGGCGCCCACGGCCGCGAACGCGTTGCGGCTGCGCTCCATCAGCGCGCGGTCGGCGTCGGTGAGGTCGCCCGGCTCCGGGATCGCGCCGAAGTTCTTCGCCGCCATGTTCACCGACCGGTTGACGAGGTTGCCCCACGCGGCGACGAGCTCGTCGTTGTTGCGGCGGACGAACTCCGACCACGTGAAGTCGGTGTCCTGGTTCTCCGGCCCGGCGACGGCGACGTAGTAGCGCAGCGCGTCGACGTCGTAGCGGGCGAGGAAGTCCTGCACGTAGATGACGACCTGGCGGGACGAGGAGAACTTCTTGCCCTCCATCGTCAGGAACTCCGACGACACGACCTCCGTCGGGACGTTCAGCTCGCCGAGCGACCCCGGCTTGCCGCCCCGGTCGCCCTTGCCGCTGTAGCCGAGCAGCATCGCCGGCCAGATCTCGGCGTGGAAGACGATGTTGTCCTTGCCCATGAAGTAGTAGGACAGGGCGTCCGGGTCCTGCCACCAGGCGCGCCACGCCTCCGGGTCGCCGGAGCGGCGGGCCCACTCGACGGACGCGGAGAAGTAGCCGACGACCGCGTCGAACCACACGTACAGCTTCTTGGCGGGGTTGTCGCGCCAGCCGTCCAGCGGGATCGGGACGCCCCAGTCGAGGTCGCGGCTGATCGCGCGGGGCTGCAGGTCGTCCAGCAGGTTCAGCGCGAACTTCAGCACGTTCGGCCGCCACGCCAGCGCCCCGCCCTGCTTGCCGCGCAGGTACCGGCCGAGGACCTCGGTGAACGCGGGCAGGTCGAGCATGAAGTGCTCGGTCTCGACGAACTTCGGCTTCTCCCCGTTGATCCGCGACACCGGATTGATCAGGTCGACGGGGTCGAGCTGGTTGCCGCAGTTGTCGCACTGGTCGCCGCGCGCGCCGTCGTACCCGCAGATCGGGCAGGTGCCCTCGATGTAGCGGTCCGGCAGGGTGCGGCCGGTGGACGGCGAGATCGCGCCCATCGTCTTCTGCGGGAAGATGTAGCCGTTGTCGTACAGGCCCTTGAAGATCTCCTGGACGACGGCGTAGTGGTTGAGCGTGGTGGTCCTGGTGAACAGGTCGTAGGACATGCCGAGGCCGTGCAGGTCCTCGGCGATGACGCCGTTGTAGCGGTCGGCGAGCTCGCGGGCGGACACGCCCTCCTTGTCGGCCTGCACCTGGATCGGGGTGCCGTGCTCGTCGGTGCCGCTGACCATCAGGACCTTGCTGCCCGCCATCCGCTGGTAGCGCGCGAACATGTCGGCGGGCAGCGCGAAACCGGAGACGTGCCCGATGTGACGGGGCCCGTTGGCGTACGGCCATGCGGGCGCGGTCAAGATGTGACGGCTTGACGAGGACATGGGATCAAGGGTAGTCGCGTCGCGGGGGGCGATGTGCGCCAGTAGCCTGGTCCGGCGTCCGGCGGGCAGGACGCCCTTCCCGCACCAGCAGGCACCCTGGAAGGCAGAACCGAGGCATGCCCCACACCCAGGCCGACCGGCAGGCGGACGAGCAGGCCGACGAGCAGGCCGACCAGCAGGCCGACGAGCAGGCCGGCCGGCGGGCGGCCGGCGCGACGAGGGACCCCGGCCCGGCCGGGCGGCGCCCGTCCCCGGCCGCACGGGTCGCCGGGCGGCTGCGGCGGACGCGGCGGGTCGTGTGGCTGTCCCTGCTGGTCTCGGTGGCCGCGATCGCCGTGCAGTGGGTGCTGCTGACACCGCCGCTGTACTTCGACCCGTACTACGTGTGGCTCGCCGCGGGCTCCTGGCCCGACATCCCGCTCACAACGTGGCCGTTCAACGAGGTGCCGCACCAGGTCACCCGGCTCGGCCTCGTGCTGCCGGCGCGGCTCGTCCAGGAGGTCCTCGGGCCCGGCCAGGCGGCCTACTTCGTCGTCGCAGCGCTCGGCGGCTGCGCGTTCTTCACCGGGACGTACCTGGTCGTCCGGTCGCTGTTCGGGGACGTGGCGGGGATCGCGTCGGCGGCGGTCCTGCTCGTCCACCCGTTCTTCACGATGACCAACCCGTTCGGCCACGAGATCACCTGGTCGACCGGGGTGGTGCTGCCGGACATGCCGGGCGCCGGGCTGTTCGCGCTCGGCATGGCGGGCCTCGTCGCCGCGAGCCGCCGGACCGGACGGGCGCAGACCCGGCTGCTGCTCGCGGCCGGGGTGTGCCTCGGCGCGTCGTTCCTCGTCCGGGAGTTCCTGGCGTTCCTGTTCCTCGCCATCCCGGTGTACCTGGCGCTGCTGCGCATACCGTGGCGCCGCAACGTCACGGTCGGCGCGCCGATGCTCGCGATCCTGGCCTTCAACCTGATCCACAACCAGCTCGTGTGGGGGACGCCCCTCGCCGGGCTCGTCTCCGCCGCCACGCACGGCGGCCAGTCGCGCGACTACGTGACGCGCGAACTGGCGCTCCGCTCCTTCCCGCGCGCCATGCACGACTGGCACGCGCTGGGCGCCGTCTTCACCGTCGCGCTGGTGCTGACGATCGTCGGCTGGGCCGTCACCCGGGACCGGCGGCTCGCGCTGGTCCTGGCGTGGTTCTTCACCCTGGCCGTGCCGCTGACGCTGTTCTCCGGCGTCCTCGACCCGAACGACATCAAGCTGCGGGCCTGGCTTCAGCGGTACTGGTTCGCGGTGCTTCCCGCGCTGCTGGCGGGCGGGTTCGGGTCGCTGATCCTGATGTTCCGGATGCTGCCGTCCGGGCTGCTCTCCCGGCTGCGGCTCTCCCGGCTGCGGCTCTCCCGGTTGCGGCCGCGGTCGCGCGCCGTCCGCCGGGCCGCCGTCGCGGCGGTGGCGGTCGCGCTGGGCGGGACGTACGCGGTCGCCGCGGTCAGCGCCGTCCCCGACCTGCCGCGCGACAAGGCGTGGCGCGAGCTGCGCGGCTACCTCGCCGAGCACCGCGACATCACGCTGATCTGCGCCGACCGGCGGCTGGCGCAGACCCTCACGTTCTACACGCGGGACGTGTGGGGCGAGCGGGTGTGGGACGGCGAGATCCGCGACTTCCCGCACTACCTGCCGAAGGTGCCGTGGAACGCGCAGGAGGGGCCGATGCTGTACACGCGCTGGCGCGGCATGGAGTCGCAGATCGCGTCCGGCTGGCGCCCGTCCGACCACGGCTGGACGCTCCGCTGGCGCTCCTCCGACGGGATCCTCCAGATCTGGAACCCGCCGCCCGCCACCGGCACCGGCACCGGCACCGGCACCGGCACCGGCACCCCGGCCTGACGGCTAGCGGGACCAGGCCGCCCAGTCGCCGCTGACGGTGCGGCGGCTGTCGACGACGTGCCAGCCGGGCGGGGCGCCGTGCGGCCAGGACGCGGTCGCGGGGACGTCGTCCGGCCACGCGAGGACGATGAGGTCCGCGTCCTGCGGCGGCGGCGTCCAGCGGGCGTCGAAGACGCGTCCCTCGCTCCACCACGCCCAGTAGTAGTGCGAGAGCCGAATCGTCCACGGGACGTTCCAGTCGACGGCGATGGAGCGCTGCTCGCGCAGGTCGACGCTCCGCCTGAGGTCGGTGTGCGCGGTCGCCTCGCGCACCAGCGGGCGGGCGATGCGGTCGGTGGCGGTGACGCTCATCCCGATCCCGACGGCGGCGAGGACGGCGGCGAGCACGGGCGGGCCGTGCCGCCGCGGCCGGGCGAACACCACCGCCGCGACCAGGATGAGGAGCCCGGCGGCGGTGGCGTGCCACAGGTGGAACTCGGCCCAGTCCCAGGTGAGGAACGCCGTCTCGGGGAAGTCGTAGGCCGTGTAGGTGTACAGGCTGAGCAGGTCGCCCGCGTACCACTGGACGACGCACGCGGCGGCGAGGGTCAGCGCGACCGCCGCCGCAGCGGCCCCCAGCAGCGCGCGCTGCGACGCGCGCAGCAGGACCGCGACCCCGGCGGCGAACAGCACGGGCGTGATGCAGGCGAGGTAGCGGCCGTAGACGTAGTTGCCGATGCGGTACTCGACCGGCAGCGCCGCCGAGGTGGCGAACGCGATGCCCGCGACGACCGCGATGACGGCGAGGGCGAGCGCGCGCGTCCGGCCGGGGGTGCCGGGCACCGCGGACGCGGCGCGCGGACGGAACACGGCGAACGCGACGGCGGCCAGCCCGACCGCCGCGACACCGCCGGTCGCGACGGCCTGGTACCAGACCTGGCCGGTGCCGAGCGACGTCATCCAGGCCCAGCCGTCCCCGGTGGTGAGCCGCCGGACGACGTTGGCGCCGAGGTCGTTGTCGCCGTGCGGGTACATGTGCGGCAGCAGCGACCGGTTCAGCAGCGTCGCGGCGGCCGTCCCCGCGGCCGCGGCGAGCACCGCGACAGAGACGGCGCCCCCGCGGCGCCACCGGCACACCAGCGCGGCGGCCAGCAGCGCCACGTGCGCGACCAGCAGGATCGCGCCCCGCGAATGGCACGCGTGGGCGTACGCGACGAGCAGGGAGGCGCCCGCACCGGCCAGGTGCAGGCGGACGGCCGAACCCCGGTCCGCGGGCGGCGGGGCGTTCAGCCAGGTGTGGACGAGCAGCAGCCACCCGACGACGATCACCGGCAGAATCGCGTCGGTCAGCACGAACTCGGAGTAGAACAGCACGCACGGCAGCAGCGCGGTCACGTGCGCGAACACGTACGACCACCGCCGGCGGACCCCGAGGCGGCGCAGCAGCAGGTGGCCGAGCGGCAGCATCAGCGCGCTGACCAGCGCGTTGATCACCAGCGCGCCCCGGTACACGGCGACCGGGCCGTCGCCGGCGAGCAGCGCGGGCAGGAGCAGCAGCGGGTATCCGCCGCGGTAGACCGTGCCGGACGACATGTCGGCGTCGGGCCCGCCGGTCAGCACCCGGGCGGCGAACAGGTAGCCGGACTCGTCGGGCGTCGCGACCGGCACCGTCTGCGCGGAGCCCAGCCAGAGCCGCACCGCGACCTGCGCCAGCCAGCCGAGGCCGAACAGCAGGGCCCAGCGGCGGCGACTCGGCCGGGCGGGGCCCGCGTCCGGCCCGGCGGGCGCGGACGACGGGCGCGCGACGGCGGTGGACGCGGAATCGGCGCCCGCCGGTATTCGCGTGCTCATCGACGTACGGACCCCCGGTACACGGACGTGCGGAAAGCGAAGATCTCCCGTGGCCCAGCGTGGCACGGCCCGTGCGGGCTCCGGTCCCCCGGCCCGAAACGCTCAGCCGACTTTCGGTTTGCGCGGCGGCCCGCCCCGGCCGCCGTTCCGCCGGCGGGAGGCTAGGCGTCGTCCTCCGCGGCGGCCTTGCGGATGCCGACCTTCGCGCCGTCCAGCTCATCGGCCAGCTCGCCGACCGGCTCGCCGTCCTGCCCGGCGTCGGCCGCCGCGCCCTTGGCGACCTTCTGCGCGGCGGCGTCCACGACCCCGGCGGCCTCTTCGGCCGGGTCGGTGAGCGGCGGGTGCTGGCGGCGGCGGATGCCGAGGATGCTGACGAACAGCGACGCGAAGATGGCCTGGAAGCTCATCACGAGCGCGGTCGCGGCGGGCACGACGATGCGCAGCGAGTGCCGCGGGTCCAGCTCGCCGAAGCTGTTGACGCGCCAGTGCAGCAGCGACGCGACGAGACCGGCCAGACCGGCGACGGCGAGCAGGCCGCCGAGCAGCAGGCCGCGTTCCAGGCTCCACCAGTCGATGATCTTCTGCACGCGGCTGTCGTGCGGCAGGAATCCCTCCTGCATCGCGTACACCTTCGTGAGCAGCGCGAACAGCACCGCCTGGAAGCCGATGACCAGCGCGGCGCCGGCGCCGACGAGGGTGTCGACGTCGAACGCGATCTCCCCGACCTCGACCGGGCCGGTCGACAGCGCGATCCCGGCGACCAGTCCGAGCGTCATGAATACAAGGCCCGGGATGAGGAAGAGCCAACGAGGGCTGTAGAGCAGGAGGAAGCGCAGATGACGCCAGCCGTCGCGCCAGGTGTTCAGGTGCGGGGCCCGCGTGCGGCCGTCGGGCGACAGCGTCGTCGGCACCTCGCGGATGTCGTAGCCCTGCAGCGTGGCCTTGACGACCATCTCGCTGGCGAACTCCATGCCGCCGGTCTGCAGCCCGAGCCGCATGATCGATTCCTTGTTGAAGGCGCGCAGCCCGCAGTGGAAGTCGCCGATCTTGCTGCGGAAGAACAGCCGGCCGACGAAGCTGAGCACCGGGTTGCCGAGGTAGCGGTGCAGCGGCGGCATGGCGCCCTCGGCGATGCCGCCCTTGAAGCGGTTGCCCATCACGAGGTCGGCGCCGTCGCGCAGCTCGTCCAGGAACGGCCCGAGGGTGGTGAAGTCGTAGGAGTCGTCGGCGTCCCCCATGGCGACGTACTTGCCGCGCGCGGCGGCGATGCCGCCCATCAGCGCGTTGCCGTACCCCTTGTCGATCACCGGCACGACACGCGCGCCGGCGTCGCGGGCGAGCTGCTGGCTGCCGTCGGTGCTGCCGTTGTCGGCGATGACGACCTCGCCGTCGATGCCCTTGTCCTCGAAGAACCCGATCGTCTTGCGGACGCAGGTCTCGACCGTCTCGGCCTCGTTCAGACATGGCATCACTACGGAGAGTTCCACGCGATCTCCTTCGTTACCCCTGGTGACCGTCTGCGGTGTTTTCCACTAATCTCATTTGTTCCGCGGTGCGGCCCGTCGTCGGTTCATGATGCCTGCCGGGGACGGGTAATGATGGCCGCTCTCGTCAAGAGCACCCGTATCGTGTTGCGCACTTGCAACCGAAAGACCCTCACCGCCACGGTCGCGGGCGGCAGGCTAGGACGTCAAGCATACGGGCACAGCGGCCCGGAAAGGTTGGGTCGGTTGTGACGCGCGCCGGAGAACGCAGTGCCACCGGACCGGGGGCCGGACACCACAGGGGAGGTGCGGCAGTGGCGGGCGAACCAGCACGGGGGACGGCGTCCGGCGGCGTGCCGGGCACCGCGCCGGACGGCGCCGCGCGGGGCGACGCGGAGCCGGGGGGCGAGTCCGCGAAGGTCATCGGCCCACGCCGCGACACGCCCGGCGGGACGAAAGCCGCCGGCAATTCGGACGACCCACTTTCGGTCGACCCGAAAAGCGGCCAACGTACCGGTCTGAAGTCCGGTTTCACTCTCGGCCGGGGCCGCGGACTGTGGACGCTGGCGCGCCGGCACCCGGCATTCAGTGTGATCATCGCCACAGCGACGCTGCTCCGCGTCGTGACGATGCTCGGCTACCAGCCGGTGATGTATTTCAACGACAGCTTCGATTACCTGCACGTCGCGACCGAGCCGTACCCGCACCCGCTGCGCCCGAACGGTTACGCATTTTTGCTCCTCCTGCTGAAGCCTTTCCATAGCTTTGCGCTGGTCGCCGCCGTCCAGCACCTCATGGGCCTGTCCATGGGCGTGATGATCTACGCGCTGCTGCGGCGCCGGTTCGGGCTGCCGGGCTGGGGCGCCGCGCTCGCCGCCGCGCCGGTCCTGCTGGACGCCTACCAGCTCCAGCTTGAGCACCTCGTCCTGTCCGACACGATGTTCACCTTCCTGGTGGTGAGCGCGGTCACGCTGCTGCTGTGGCACGACCGCCCGTCCTGGAAGATCGCGGCCGCGGTCGGGCTGCTGGTCGGGCTCGCGTGGCTGACCCGCTCGGTCGGGATGCCGGTGCTCCTCGGCGTGCTGCTGTTCATGCTGGTCCGGCGCAGCGGCTGGAGGCTGATGGGCGTCACGCTCGCGGCCTGCATGCTGCCCGTCCTCGCCTACATGGGCTGGTACAAGGCGGAGAACGGCAAGTTCACCATGACCGAGAGCAACGGGATCTTCCTGTACGCCCGGGTCTACAAGTTCGCCGACTGCCACAAGATGAAGGACCTGCCGGTCCGCGAGTACCCGCTGTGCACCGAGCCGGCGAACCGCCTGCCCAACTCGCAGGACGGCATCTGGAACGCCCTGTCCCCGCTGAACCGCTCCCCCGGCACCCGCTTCGGCCCGGAGAACAACGCGCTCAGCAACGACTACGCCAAGCGGGCGATCACCTCCCAGCCGGGCGACTACCTGCGGGTGGTCGCGTACGACTTCTTCCGCGTGTTCCGGTGGGAGCGGACGGTCTTCCCCGACCCCGCGACGTACTCCCAGTACGAGTTCCGCAAGACGCCCACCAGGACGCTGCCCGACTGGCAGATGGACGCCAACTCGATCGCGTCCGCGGAGGCGAAGGCGTACGAGCGCGGCGACGCCGAGACCCGCGTGGTGGAGCCGTTCGGCGCCGTCGCCCGCGGCTACCAGGACGTCTTCTACCTGCGCGGGACGATGGTCGGCGGCATCCTGCTCATCGGCCTCGCCGGGCTGGTCCCGCTGTGGCGGCGCTTCGGCGGCCAGGCGGCGCTGCCGTGGACGCTCGCGACCGGCCTGCTGCTGGCACCGGCGGCCACCGCCGAGTTCGACTACCGGTACGTGCTGCCCGCCGTCCCGCTGGCGGCGCTCGCCGCGGGCATCGCGTTCTCCCCCGAGGTCCGCGGCACGGTCGCGGGCTGGCGGCGCCGCCGCGGCACCGAGGCCCCCGCACCGCCGGTCCCGGTCGAGCAGCCCGAGACCAAGGTCCCGGAGGTCGCGGCCAAGTAGGCCCCCGCTACCAGGCGTGCATGCGGCGAAGGTGGAACACCATCGCCACGTCCTCGCCGCCGCGCGCCCGGGGCACCTCCGCGTGCGCGACCGGCCGCGCCGCGAGCGCCTTGACGTTCTGGCTCTGGCAGGCGGTGCAGCACCGGTCCAGCCAGGGCGTCATGCACGGGTGCCCGCCGCGCTCGTAGACGACGGCCTCGTTCCCGTGCCCGTCGGCGCAGTGCCGGACCTCCAGCTCCTCCGTCCAGGCCGCCGAGCAGTTCAGGCACTCGAAGGTCCAGCTCTCATGGCTCGTCCAGGTAGTCCGCACGACCGATTCCCCCTCGGTCCCCCATCCCGATGTTCCGAGTGGGTTTATTCCCTGAACAAGCAGGCCGCACCGCCAGAAGCCGGTTACTTTCTCGCCTGCACGACGGCGTCGTAGACGACACGCTTGGGGACGGCGTTCTCCTTGGCGACGTCCACGATCGCCTGCTTGCGGGGCGTCCCGGCGTCCACCCGGGCGGCGACGGCGGCCGCGAGGTCGGCCGGGTCCGTGAGCCCTTCCGGCTCCGGCGCTCCGCCGACCACCAGCGTGATCTCGCCGCGCACACCCTCGTCGGCCCACGCGGCGAGTTCGCCGAGCGTCCCGCGGCGGACCTCCTCGTAGGTCTTGGTCAGCTCCCGGCAGACGGCAGCGGGCCGATCCGCTCCGAACACGTCCGCCATTTCGGCAAGCGTGCCGGCGAGCCGCCGCGGCGATTCGAAGAAGACGAGCGTCCGCGGCTCACTCGCCAGCGCGGCCAGCCGCCGCGCCCGCTCCCCGGTCTTACGCGGCGGGAACCCCTCGAAGCAGAACCGATCCGTGGGCAACCCGGACACCGCCAGAGCCGCGGTCACCGCGGAAGGCCCCGGCAGCACCGAGACCGGCACCCCCTCGGCGACGGCCGCCCGCACCAGCCGATACCCCGGATCCGACACGCCCGGCATCCCCGCATCGGTGATCACCAGAACATCGCGCCCGCCCAGCAACTCCCCCAGCAGCTCCTCGGCCCGAGCCTTCTCGTTCTGCTCGTAATAGGAGACGACCCGCCCGGAAAGCTCCACCCCGAGCTCCCCGGCCAACCGCCGCAACCGCCGAGTGTCCTCGGCCGCAACGACGGC
>NZ_SMKM01000340.1 GCF_004348665.1 Actinomadura sp. GC306
TTGATGATTGGAACTTCAGCAGCTGGTGAGAAACCGACATCTGGTTTGGCCAGTCCTACGTGCTCAAAGTAGTACTCCATGTCTGCCCTGCCTGACTCTTCGTCTTTTTTTTTTTTTGAGATGTCTCGTGGGCTCGGTCCAGGTAGATGCGCAGGAGGGCTGCGGTGGCCTGGGCGTCGTGGTGGGCGGAGTGAGCTTGAGGTAGGGGGACACCTTCGGTGTCTGCGCAGTCGGTGAGGGTCAGGGAACTGCCTCCCGAGCCGAACCGGCGGGCCAGGTCGAGGGTGCAGAGGGTCAGGAGGTCGTCGGGGGCGGCTCCGGCTCGGGCGAACTCGCTGAGCAGCATTGCGGAGTCGAACATCGCGTTGTGGGCGACCAGGACCGCGCCGTCGATGAGTTCGGCGATGTCGCCGGCCACCTCGCGGAACGTGGGGGCTCCGGCCAGGTCACCCGCGGTGAGGCCGTGGATGCGGGTGGGGCCTGGACCGCGGTCGTTGGAAAGGACGGTGCTGAACGAGCGGTCGGGTGTGCCGTCGCCGTTGAGGCGGTGGACGGCGATCTCGATGATCCGGTCGTTCAGGGCGTTCAGGCCGTTCGTCTCGACGTCGATGACCGCGTAGGGAAGCGCGCCGATCCGGTGTCGCTGCGGGGACGGTGGTGCGTGTTTCGTGTGGTGGGCGGGGGTGCAGGTTTCGGCGGCGGCGGCGATGTCCGGGAGGGCGGCCCAGGTGGCGGGGACGTCGAGTTTGCGGGCCGCGTAGGCGATTGCGCGGAGTTCCTCGCCGAGGACATCGTCGTATTTCTCGATGACCTGGTCCGGGACGAGCGCGGCGAGCGACTCGGGGTCCGGGGGCGGTTCGGCCGCCAGAGCGGTCAGGACGCTGGTCGCGCGGTCGGCGGCGGTGCCGTCCAGAACGAGGGCGACGCCTTGGTGGTTCACCGAGATGCCGTGCCGGTGGAGGGCGAGGGCGAGGGTGTTCATGATGGTGTCGCCGCGGAGCGGGATCAGCAATGTGTCGTTGCCCCAGCCGACGATGGACGTCTGGGCGAGGTTGAGGCGGCGGTAGGCGTTGCGGCCCTCCGTGAGCAGCTTCTGGGCGCCGGAGTCCAGGTAGATCGGCATCTCGTCGCTCTCGTAGACGACCCGCATCTCGGTTCTGATCCGGTCGTGGACGTAGGCGGCGCCGCCCGAGAACTCGGGTGCCTTTCCGCCACCGGCGGGGGTCAGTTCGATGACCTTGGAATCCGGGTCGAGGGTGACGATCCGCCAGCGGCGTCCGGCGAAGATCATCAGGTCGCCGGGGACGAGCGGGTAGGCGAGCGGGAGGGAGCCGAGCGTGCGTCCACCGCTGACCAGGCGGTACTCGTCGGGGGTGTGGAAGGCGGCGTAGAAGGTGTGGTGGTTGACGATGTGCTCGCCCTCGCCGCCGTGCAGGAGCAGGCCGTCCTTCTCCTGGCGGAGGAGGTCGGCTTCACCGAGGTCGCGGAGGAGCATCTTGAACAGGTGCGGGTCGACGTGCCGGAAAGGCCCGTGCGAGCACAGCGCCCTGTAGGCGTCCTGCGGGAGCACCCCGCCGTGTTGGGCGATCAGCGATAGAACCTGCTGGACGAGGGTGGACAGGTGCAGTCCACCGGTCTCCGGGGGTTCGCACCAGCGGGTGAGCAGCAGGTTGACGACCGCGATCATCTGGACCAGCTGAGTGCGCAGCTCCTCGTGCGGCGGGGATGCGGGCGTGACCTCGGTTTCGGTCACGTACATGCGCAGGGTCGCCGGGCCTCCTCTGCGTCCCGTCCGGCCCAGGCGCTGGCGGAGCGCCGCGACTCCCGGGGGCGGACCGATCTGGGCGACCGAGGTGATCGACCCGATGTCGATGCCCATCTCCAAGGTGGAGGTACAGACGGCGGTTACGGGCAGGGGGCTTTCCCTGAGGCGGGCCTCGGTGTCCTCTCTGATCTCCTTGGCGAGGCTGCCGTGGTGCGGGACGAACTCGTTCGGCACACCCGCCTGATCTGCGCGCCGCACCAGCAGGTCGGTGAACAGTTCGACCTTCTGCCGGGAATTGGCGAAGACGAGGTTGCCGGAGCCGCGCAGGACCGAGAACAAATGGTCCGCGACGGCCAGGTCGCCGCGGCCGACGATGGTCTCCGGCTGCTCGTCATCAGGTCGCCCTCGGCGGCGGGGCACATCGTTCAGGAAGCCCTTGAAGTGGAAACGGAGCTCCTGCCCGTCGGAATTCGACTCGATCAGACGCACCCGCTCCCCGCCGGCAGGGCGGAGGAACTCGGCCGCCGTCCGCATGTCGCCGAGCGTGGCCGACAGCCCGATGCGCGGAATGCGGCGCCGGACGGCGAGTTCGAGCCGGTGCAGCAGCGAACGGAGCTGGGCGCCTCGTGCGGTGCCGATGAAGGAGTGGAGTTCGTCGATCACGATGTGCCGGACGCCCTGGAACATCGAGGGGACGCGTGTGCCGCGGTTGGCCAGCAGCGCCTCCAGCGACTCCGGTGTGATCAGGACGATTCCGCTCGCCTGCCGGACCAGCCGCGCCTTCCGCGCGGCGTCCACATCGCCGTGCCATTTGTGGACGGGTATCTCCAGCAGCCCGCACAGCTCTTCCAGCCGGCCGAACTGGTCGTTGATCAGGGCTTTGAGCGGGCCGATGTAGACCGCTCCGAAGCCGCCCTCCGAAGGGGAGTCCGCCAGTGCGGAGCAGATGGGCAGGAAGGCGGCTTCGGTCTTCCCGGACGCCGTGGCCGCCGAGATGAGGATGTCCTCCTCACCGGCGAGGATCGCGGGAATCGCGACTTCCTGGGCGTCGTGCAGCTCCTTCCACTGCTTCTGCCATATCCATCGCTGGATCGCGGGGTGCAGCAGGTCGTAGGAGCGCGAGCCGCCGCCCTCAGAGCCGGAACGTGGTGAAGTCGTCATCGGCGGCTGAGGTTCCGGGGGTGCCGTCCGGCGAGTCGCCGGACGCGGGGGCGTCGTCGTCCAGCGGTGCCAGGTCCGGATTCTGTTCGGGCGCGAGAGTCACCGAACCGAGCAGGTTCCGCCAATCCGCGCCGGGGTTCTGCTCCAGGACGGCGAGCAGGTCGCAGAACGCCTTGATGGTGGTGCGCGGCGTCCGGAAGTAGGCGTCTCCGACCTTCTCCGAGCAATGCTGCATGAAGGCCATGAGGGCTTCGTCGGGCAGAAGGTGGGCGCTTTCGTCGCCCGAGGCGTGGACGTGGCGCAGTTTCGTCAGCAGGACGAAGAAGTCCTCCTGGGTGAGCGCCTGGAGTTCCAGAACGGGGCCGCTCAGGTCGACCAGCCCGCTCGCGGCGAAGGTGTTGTCGGCGAGCCGGGACTGCAATGCCGGATAGCTGAACAGCCCTCGCCGGCTGTCGCGGAGGAATTCCGGAGTGCCGCCGAACAGGAAACCGAGATGCTCGGTGCTGCCCTGAAGCGTGTCGTTCAGGATGCGCAGAATCTGCTCGTAGTTGGCGTTGCGCGCCCGCGTCGAGGCCAGCTTGTACAGGTTCACCATCTCGTCGGCGCAGACCACGAGGCCGTCGAAACCGGCCAGCCGGACGAAGCGGCTCATCAGCTTGAGATGGTCGTACATCGTGCCGTCATCGATGATCGTGCGGACGCCCAGTGCGGCCCGCGCGTCCGTCCGGGTCGCGTACTCGCCGCGCAGCCACCGGACCGCGGCCGACTTCAGGTGCTCGTCGCCGCTGTCGTGGCCGCGCCAATACGCCCCGACGACCTCGGCGAAGTCATACCCGCCGGTGAGTTCCGCGAGGTCGGCCATGCGCGCCCGGATAACCTGGTCCGGCGCCTTTCCCGTCTGCTCCGCCTCGGACAGAGCGGTCGACACGAACCGCTCGACGACGCCGGGCAGCGCACCGCCGTCGGGCTTGGAGCGGGTCGCGAGGTTGCGCATCAGCTCCGCGTACAGGCCGCGGGCCTGGCCGCCGGTGGCGTGCAGGCGCCGATCGGGGTTGAGGTCCGCGTGCGCCGTGACCAGGCGTTTCTCCATCGCGATCGACCGGATCAGGTGGAGGAAGAAGGTCTTTCCGGCCCCGTACTCGCCGATCACGAACCGCAGCGCGGAGCCGCCGTCCGCGATCCGCTCGACGTCGGCGAGCAGTGCGCGCACCTCGGCGACGCGGCCGACCTGCACATGCTGCTGCCCCACGCGCGGGACGACACCCGCCCGCAGGCTCTGCAGCAGGGCGTCGCGTTCCCGCGGGCGGATCCGGGTCGTCGTGGTCACAGCATCGCCTCCAGCGCGTGGGGGTTGATCTCCAACGGGTCGTCTCCTTCGATCACGGGCTCGCCGGTCTCCTCGTACGCGGCCTCGTTGAGGCGGTCGACGGCACCGTCCGGCATCACCCGGTGGACGGCCGCGAGGTCCTCCCAGGCGGCCCTCGTCATCTGCGTTCGCCCCTTGAGAGCCCTGATCAGCCGGGAGTGCGGGCCGTCCAGGCCGGCCACGGGTGCCACGGCGGGCGGTGGCGGCGCGGGCGCGGGGGCGTCGCCGAACACCGAGCCGAGGAGCGCGGACACCTCGGCGGCCTCGGCGATCCGCGCGGCGAGGAGCGACTCGTCGAGCTTGATGGCCGGGGTGGCGGCTTCCGGTGGGGCGGCGACCTCCGCCTTGGCGGGGATGGCGTGGCCCGGCTCGGGTTTCCCGGGCCGCACGACCACCGGGGCGGACGCCGGGGGCGCGGTCGCCGCCGCCGCCCGAAGGCGGTTGTCCATCGCGTCCGGGGCGAGCCCGAGGAGCCGGGCGATGCGGCGCAGCGTCCTGACCTCGGTCGGGTCGATACGGCCGTCCGCGGCGGCGACTGCGGAGAGGAAGTCCGCGAGGTGCTCGCGCTGCGCATGGTCGACGTCCCCGATGCGCCGGGACAGCCCGGTGAGCTTCACCTCGGTCGTCAGCAGCCAGCGCAGGTGGGCGCGGAGCCGGGCCCGTTCGTCGGACGTCAGGTGGAGCGCCTCTTCCAGGTGTCCGAGCAGGAGCTGCTTCTCTTCGACCGCGACGTCTCCGTCTGCGAGGCTGACGGCCGCGCCCAGATGGAGGAGGAGCGTCGCGGCGCGGTAGGCGTGCGAGGGCGCGGCCTCTGAGACGTCGTCGACGTGGAAGAACACCACCGAGCCGTCGCCGGGCACCGGGCCGCCGAACCGCGGGTCGGGCTCCAGGCCGATGCCGGCCCGGCCGAGGATGCCGGCGAGCGCGATGAGCTCCTTCTTCCCCGGCCGCTCCGCGCCTGACCAGCCGAGCAGGTCGGCCGCGGGGACGGCCGACATCGGGAAGCGGCCCAGCCGCGACCGGGCCCACTCGACGAAGGCGCCGACGTCGCCCGCGCCGAGGTCCAGCAGCTCCTCCGGCAGCAGCGCGGCGGCGGGCAGGCTCCCGCGCGCCCGCGGGGACCGGCCCATCAGGCGGCTGAAGGCGTCCAGGCTCTCGGCGCACTCGTCCGCCAGTGACGCCAGCCGCCGCAGCGGGAGCGCCTGGTCGAACACGTCCGGAATGCCTGGTGTGACGTCCTGCGCGGCGCCGCGAAAACCCGCGCTTGCCGGACGGTACGAGAAGGCCGGCTGCGACCCCGTCGCATTGAGGCGGAATCCGCCGAGATGACGGTCTTCGTAGCGCACCGCGAAGAGCCTCGCGAACTCCTCGGGGCATCGCTTCGCGGACGTCCGCGGGGCATAGCCCGGATGGGACATCACCCAGGCCAGGGCCCAGTCCGCCGGAAGCGGCCGTCCAGAGCGGGCGAACTCCCCCAACCCGATGCGCAGCCTCGGGGAGGGCCTTCCCCGGTCGGCTTCGGGGGCCGGCCCGGCGCTTGCCGCCACGGCGCGGGCTTCCAGCACGGCGCAGAACTCGGTGGCATAGCCGCGGAACGACCCATCGGAGCCGAACAGCCCGAGCAGCCGCTCGACCTCGTCCCTGATCAGCGGCGCCTCCACGGCACGCGCCTGGGCGTCTCGCGCGAGATCCACCAGGACACGGCGCTCCAGGCCGTACAGGAACAGGAACGCGTATCCGACGGACACGTCATGGTGACGGCGCCCGGCCTCCAGCCACCGCAGGTAGGCGGCACGGCACCCCGGCGAGATCTCCGAGTAGGAAGGCCAGTACCCCAGCTCTCTACCCGCCCAGTCGGGCGAGCCCCAGTCGACCGGCAGCCGCGGGTCGATCAGCGCCGGTTCGATGCCGTCGCCGGACGCCGCGGCCAGGCCCGTGCCCACGTACAGCATGCCGCCCGGCAAGGTGCGCTCGGCCACGCGGCACGCCTCTCCCGGCCCATGCCAGCGGGCAGCCGGTGCTGCCTGCTGGCATGGGCCGGGAGAGGCG
>NZ_SMKM01000341.1 GCF_004348665.1 Actinomadura sp. GC306
CAGGGAGCGTCCGGGTTCGCACGGGCGGGGCGGGCCGCCGGGGAAGGACGTCCGGTAGTGGAATAGGCCCCGAGGGCACCGGGTTCTCGGGGGCAACGGCACCCGAGCGGGAGGAGAGCGGCATGCGCGCGATCGTCATCACCGAGAACGGCGGACCCGAGGTCATGGTGGCCGGGGAGCGCCCCGTCCCGGAGCCGGCCCCCGGGGAGGTGCTGATCGACGTCGCGGCGGCGGGGGTCAACTTCATCGACGTCTACTTCCGGACGGGCGCGTACCCGCAAAAGCTCCCCTACACGCCCGGCGTCGAGGCGGCGGGGACGGTCGCGGCGGTCGGCGACGGCGTCACCGAGTTCTCCGTCGGTGACCGCGTCGCCTGGGCCAACATCCAGGGCGCCTACGCGGAGCAGGCGGCCATCCCGGTGGAACGGGTCGTGCCCGTACCGGACGGGGTCACGCTGGAGGACGCGGCGGCATCGCTGCTGCAGGGCATGACCGCGCACTACCTGACGCGCTCGACGTACGAGGTGAAGAAGGGCGACACCGTCCTCGTGCACGCGGCGGCGGGCGGGATGGGCCTGCTGCTCACCCAGGCGGCCAAGGCCCTCGGCGCCCGCGTCATCGGGACGGCCTCCACCCCGGAGAAGGAGAAGCTCGCCAGGGACGCGGGCGCGGACGTCACGATGGGCTACGACGGCTTCCCCGAGAAGGTGCGCGAGCTGACCGGCGGCGAGGGCGTCGCGGCCGTGTACGACGGCGTCGGCGCGCCCACGTTCGACGGGAGCCTGGCGAGCCTGCGGCGGCGGGGCGTCCTCGCGCTCTACGGCGCGGCCGGGGGGCCGGTGCCGCCGCTCGACCCGCAGCGCCTCAACGCGGCCGGCTCGGTGTACCTGACGCGGCCCTCCCTCGCCCACTTCACCGAGGTCCGCGAGGAGCTGCTGGAGCGCGCCGCGGACGTCTACGGGTGGGTCGGATCGGGCGCCGTGCGGGTCCATGTCGGGCACCGCTACGACCTCGCCGAGGCCGCCGCGGCGCACGCCGATCTGGAGGCGAGGCGCAGCACGGGCAAGCTCCTGCTCCTCCCCTGAGGGCGCGTCCCGGGGCCGCGCGGCTCCCTTAGGCTGGGGCCGAGGAGCCGATCAGCCGAGGAGCGCCGCCCCCCATGACGACGACCGCCGCCGGACCGCTGGAGCAGGACGAACCCCGCGTGCTCGGGCCGTACCGCCTGCTCGGACGCCTCGGCCGCGGCGGCATGGGCACCGTCTACCTCGGCGCCGAGCCGGACGGGCGGCGCGTCGCGGTGAAGGTCGTCAACCGTGAGCTGGCCGGGGAGCCGGCGTTCCTCGCCCGGTTCCGCCGGGAGGTGACCGCCGCGCGGCGCGTCCACCGGTTCTGCACGGCGCCCGTCCTGGACGCCGAGCTCGACCAGGACCCGCCCTACATCGTCACCGAGTACATCGACGGGCCGAGCCTGGAGACGGCCGTCCGGGGCGACGGGCCGCTGGCCGCCTCCGACCTGGAGGGCCTCGCGGTCGGCGTCGCCACCGCGCTCGCCGCCATCCACGGCGCCGGGATCGTGCACCGCGACCTCAAGCCCGCCAACGTCCTGCTGTCGTCCACCGGGCCCCGCGTCATCGACTTCGGCATCGCCCGCGCCCTCGACGCCGCCGACGGCATCACCCGCACCGGCCAGTTCGTCGGCACCCCGGCCTATATCGCGCCCGAGGTGCTGCGAGACGAGGGAGCCGAGCAGGCGTCCGACGTGTTCTCGTGGGGCTGCGTCATCGCCTTCGCCGGGACGGGACGCCCCCCGTTCCAGGGCGGCACGGTCGCGGAGACGTTCCGGCTCATCACCGCCGAGGAGCCGGACCTCACCGGCATCCACCCGCGGCTGCGCGACATCGTCGGCGCCGCGCTCGCCAAGGACCCGCGGGCCCGTCCCACCGCCCGGGAACTCCTCACCCGGCTCGTCGGGCAGGACAAGGCCGACCCGGAGCGGGCCGCGGAGACGATCTCGGCCACCTGGCGGGGCCCGGCGGCCCCGGAGGCCGCGGCGAACGCGGCGAACGGCGACCGCCCGGAGGCGCCGCCGAGCGCGGAGGCCGAGGTCCCGCAGCCGCGGCCCGCCGCCGAGCCCGTGACCCCCGAGGCATCGCAGAACGGGGCGCCGCGCGCCGAGACCCCGGCCGCGCCGGCGACGGCACCGGCTAAGCCCGCCCGGCGCGACGTGGACGCCGGCGAGCAGACCGTCGTGGTCGACCTCCCGTTCCCCGAGGCGTGGCAGGGGCCGCGCCGCTGGCTGACCCTCCTGCGGGGCCTGCTGGTCGTCCCGCACCTCGTCGTGATGCTGGCCATGTACACGGTGCTGGTGATCGTGATGCTGCTCAGCTGGTTCGTCATCCCGTTCACCGGCCGCTACCCCCGGCCGCTGTACGGGCTGGTCGTCGGCTGCCAGCGCTGGTCCGGGCGGGTCGTGGCGTACGCGTTCGGCCTCACCGGCGAGAAGCTCCCCCCGTTCCGGCCCCTCCCGCGGGCGCGCCGGACCCGCTGAGACCGTCCCCGCGCAACCGACCTTCGCGAATCACCCGGTGCCGCTAGGGTTCTACGCGAAACAGACACTGATCCCAGTTTCAGGACCGACTCCACTTTTCAGGACCACGATGACCACGCACGCAGGAGAGAACGGCGAGGCCCTGCGCCCGGACGACCCCGAAGGGCTCGGCCCCTACCGGCTGATCGGCCGGCTCGGCCGCGGCGGCATGGGGACGGTGTACCTGGGCGAGGACAGCGCCGGGCGCCGCGTCGCCGTCAAGGTGATCAACAGGGAGCTGGCCGGGGAGGGCCCCTTCCGGGAGCGGTTCCGCAGCGAGGTGACCGCCGCGCGGCAGGTCCGCCGGTTCTGCACCGCGCCCGTCCTGGACGCCGAGCTGGACACCGACCCCCTGTACGTCGTCACCGAGTACATCGAGGGCCCCAGCCTGGAGGAGGCCGTCGCCGCACGCGGCCCGCTGCCCGGGTCCGACCTGGAGGGCCTCGCGGTCGGCGTCGCCACCGCGCTCGCCGCCATCCACGGCGCCGGGATCGTGCACCGCGACCTCAAGCCCGCCAACGTCCTGCTGTCGTCCACCGGCCCCCGCGTCATCGACTTCGGCATCGCCCGCGCCCTCGACGCCGCCGACGGCCCCACCCGCACCGGCCAGTTCGTCGGCACCCCGAACTACCTGCCGCCCGAGCTGCTGCGCGGCGAGCAGGTGACGCCCGCGTCCGACGTGTTCTCGTGGGGCTGCGTCGTCGCCTACGCCGGGACGGGCAGCGCGCCGTTCGCGGGCAGCACCGTCCCGGAGATCCTCTACCGGGTCGTGCACGAGGAGCCGAAGCTGGACGGGCTCGACCCGGCCCTGCGCGACATCGTGGCCGCCGCGCTCGCCAAGGACCCGCGCGAGCGCCCGTCCGTCCAGGACCTGCTCGGCCGGCTGGTCGGCAACGGCACGGCCGACCCGGCGACGATCGCCGAGAACGTCCAGACGGGCTGGCGCGGCCCGCAGCACGGCTTCCAGAACGGGCCGCAGAACGCCCCGCAGAACCCGCAGAACGGGCCGTGGGCCGGCCCGGCCGGGCAGCCGCACGCCGGGCACGCCGCGTTCCCGCCCCCGCCGCCGGCGACGGACTCCACGCGCCGCGACGGCCCCGTGCCCCCGCTCGGCGGCCCCCGGTCCGGTTCCGGCGGCGCCCGCCGCCCGCTGCTCATCGGCGGCGCGGCGGCCGCGGTGGCCGTCGTCATGCTCGCCGTCGTCGGCTTCGTCGCGCTGCGCCCGACCGGCGGCCCGCCCGGCGGGCTCGCCCCGGTCTTCAGCGACGACTTCGCCAATGACAAGTCCGGGTGGAGGGGCTTCGGCGACGACTACGGCTACAGCGGCGGCAAGTACTTCATGCAGTCGAGCAGCCTGCACTCGACCGTCGTCAGATGGGTGCCCAAGGACGACGTGAGCTCCTTCCCCGACCCGGTCCTCGCGACCGTGACGGCCGGGCTCACCGAGGGCCCCGCCGACGCCCAGTACGGCCTGATGTGCCGCGGCGGCGAGGAGGACGACCGCCGGTACGAGTTCCTGATCCGCAACGACGGCAAGGGCGCGGTGCTCCGCAGGCGCGACGGCGACAAGGGCGCCAAGGAGCTCGCCGCCCCCGACACCGTGCCCGGCTACTCCGACGGCGACAAGAACAAGCTGCAGATCGCGTGCGAGGGCCGCGACGGCGGGAAGGCCGTCAGGCTGCGCCTCTGGGTGAACGGCGAGCAGGTCATCGACGCGACCGACACCGACCAGGCCCTCCCGAACGGGCGGGTCGGGCTGATCGCCCAGCAGGGCGGCAACGAGGCCCAGCGGATCCGGGCCGAGTACGACGACTTCGACATGTCGAAGATCCTCGACTGACGGCCCGGTCCGGGCGCCGGTCTTCAGCCCGCCGGGGCCTCCGCGGGAAGGTAGCCGTTCGTCCAGCGGGCCAGCTCCTCGAAGACCCGCGTGCGCGCGGGCTCGGCGGACAGCACCAGGTCGTGCAGGCCGTCCTCGATCCGGACGAGCGTGACGTGCCGCCCGATCCGCGGCGCCCACCGCGCCATGTGCTCGACGTCCAGGACCGCGTCGGCGCCGGTCACGTCCAGCACCTTGCGGGTCGGCCGGATGCTGCGCGTCGACGCCATGACCAGGACCGGCACGTCCACGTCGAGGCCCCGGTGCAGGCGCAGCTGGCCGCGGCGCACGGCGGCCAGCCACGCCGCCCGCACCGGGAACCCGAGGATCGGCTTCCACGCCAGGTCGAAGTCCCACTCGCCCTCGTGGTCGCGGTGGATGCTCCGCGGGTACCGGTCGGACACCCCCGCCGGGAGCTTCGCCTTCGGGAACCGGGTGCGCAGCGCCCGCGCGAGGCCGGCGCCCGCCTTGCGCATCAGCAGCGGCTCGGCGATGTCGAGGAACGGGCTGTTCAGGAACACCCCGTCGACCAGGCCCCTGCCCTTCGCCCGGTCGGCCCAGAGCGCGGCGATCAGGCCGCCGGTCGAGTGGCCGTTCAGCAGGAGCGTGCCGTGCCCGTCGACGTCCCGGATGATCCGGACGGCCTCGTCGATCTCCGGGAAGTACTCCGACAGGCTCTCGACGTAGTTCGGGGTCTGGTGCGGGCGCAGCGACCGCCCGTACTTGCGCAGGTCGAGCGCGTAGAAGTCGAACCCGAGGTCCACGAAGAAGTCGGCCAGGTGCCGCTGGAAGAAGTAGTCGACGAACCCGTGCACGTACAGCACCGCCCGGCGGGAGCCGGACGCGGCGTCGCGCCGCCGGACGAGCGTCGCCACGACCTCGCCCTCGGCGTCGGTTCCCATCGGCAGCTCGATCGCCTCGTAGCCGGGGCCGAGCACGTCCGCCGTCACTTCCACGCTTCCTCCCGAACCAGCCCGCCGATTCCAGCATCTAAGCGTATGGGCGGGACATCCACGGCCGCGCGGGGCGACGCGCGTGCGGCCGGTTCCGACGTCAGAAGAAAAGCGGACCAGCGGCTCCGGGAGACCCCATGCAGGCCCCCCTTCGTGACCGAGACCCCCGGCGACTCGGGCCCTACCGGCTGCTCGGACGGCTCGGCCGCGGCGGGATGGGCACGGTCTTCCTCGGCGAGGACGAGTCCGGCCGCCAGGTCGCGGTCAAGGTCATCAACGCGGAGCTGGCCGACGACGAGGCGTTCCACGAGCGGTTCCGCAGCGAGGTGACGGCGGCGCGGCAGGTCCGCCGCTTCTGCACCGCCGCCGTGCTGGACGCCCGGCTGGACGGCGAGCCGCTGTACGTGGTGACCGAGTACGTCGCCGGCCCGCCGCTGGAGACGGCCGTCCGGGAGAACGGGCCGCTGCGCGGCGGCGACCTGGAGGCCCTCGCCGTCAACATCGCGACCGCGCTGAGCGCGATCCACGGCGCCGGGATCGTGCACCGCGACCTCAAGCCGTCCAACGTGCTGCTGTCCCCGACCGGCCCCCGCGTGATCGACTTCGGCATCGCCCGCGCGCTGGACGCCTCCGACGGGCCCACCCGGACCGGCCAGTTCATCGGCACCCCCGCCTACATGGCGCCGGAGCTCATGCACGGCCGGGAGATCACGCCCGCCGCGGACGTGTTCGCCTGGGGCTGCGTCGTCGCGTACGCGGGCACGGGCCGCGCCCCCTTCGGCGGCGGGACGCTACCGGAGATCATCCAGCGGGTGACCGCGGGCGAACCCGACCTGGCGGGGCTCGAACCGCCGCTGCGCGATCTCATCGCCCGGTCGTTGGCGAAGGACCCCGCCGACCGGCCCGCGGTGAAGCAGCTGATCCGGGCGCTGAC
>NZ_SMKM01000342.1 GCF_004348665.1 Actinomadura sp. GC306
ACCCCCCCGTGACGCGCGAGGAGCCGTTTCCCGATCCGCTCCGCGTCTCGTGAAACGGCTCCTCGCGCGGCGGGTCGCGCGACTTCCGGGCGCTGAGCGCCCTCCAGCCGCGCGACCCGTGGGGTGATCATGCAGGTGGGCGATTCCGTGGAAACTTCACCCGCTCTGCAGTGCGCGAAAGGTCTGTGCGGGTCCGCTTCAATCCGCGTATGCGTGCAAGCCACTTGCGTCGTAATGCGTGAGCGGCCCTCCAGGAACGGGGGTCCCTAGAGGGCCGCCTTTTGGGGTTTTACTTGCGCTTTGGGGAGATGCCCAGGGACATTCCTGCCAGGCCGCGGCTTCGGCCGCCCAGGGTGTCGGCGATTGTGCGTAGTTCCTTTGCGGCGCCTGCGTCCGGGTCTGAGAGCACCAAAGGCGCGCCCTGGTCGCCGCCCTCTCGGAGGCGTGGGTCGATCTGGACCTGGCCCAGGAGCGGGACACGGGTGCCCAGGGTCTTCGTCAGGGCGTCCGCCACCGTCCGGCCGCCGCCCTCGCCGAAGATGTACTGCTGCTCGCCGCAGTGCGGGCAGGACAGGTACGACATGTTCTCGATGACGCCGACGACCTGCTGGTGGGTCTGCGCGGCGATCGCGCCGGCGCGTTCGGCCACCTCCGCCGCCGCCTGCTGCGGGGTGGTGACCACGAGGATCTCCGCGGAGGGCAGGAGCTGCGCGACGGAGATCGCGATGTCGCCGGTGCCGGGCGGGAGGTCCATCAGGAGGATGTCGAGGTCGCCCCAGTAGACGTCCGCCAGGAACTGCTGGAGGGCGCGGTGCAGCATCGGGCCGCGCCACACGACCGGCTGGTTTCCCGCGGTGAACATGCCGACGGAGATGACCTTCACGCCGTGCGACACCGGCGGCATGATCATGTCCTGGACCTTGGTGGGCGAGGTGTCGACGCCGAGCATCCGCGGGACGGAGTGGCCGTAGATGTCGGCGTCCACCACGCCGACCTTGCGGCCCTGCGCGGCGAGCGCGGCGGCCAGGTTCACCGTCACCGACGACTTGCCGACGCCGCCCTTGCCGCTCGCGACCGCGTACACCTTGGTCAGCGAGCCGGGCTTGGCGAACGGGATCTCCTTGGCGGGCTCGCCGCCGCGCAGTTTGGTCTGCAGGTCCTTGCGCTGCTCCTCGCTCATCACGTCGAGCTCGACCTGCACCGAGGTCACGCCGTCGAGTCTGGAGACGGCCTCCGTGACGTTCTTGGTGATCGTGTCCTTCATCGGACAGCCGGCCACGGTCAGGTAGATGCCGACGCGGACGGTGCCGTCCGCGTCGATGTCGACGCTCTTGACCATGTCGAGCTCGGTGATGGGCTTGCGGATCTCAGGATCGTTCACGGTTGCGAGCGCCGCGGTCACCTGCTCGGTCGTCAACTGGGAGGCCATGCGTCCATGGTACGAACCCGAAGCAAAACCGAGGTATCCGGGTGGCCGCCCTCACAAGGGCATCGCGCCGCCGTACCATCAGGGGCGTGACCACCAGCGCCGTCTCGGCCGCCGAATTGCTCGTCTGGCGCACGATGCTCCGAGTCCAGGCGCGGATCTCCCGCCGCGTGCAGGCCGATCTGCTGGCCGAGCACGATCTGCAGCTCGGTTCCTACGAGGTGCTCGTGCACCTCGGCGAGGCCGGGCGGCTCCGCATGAACGACCTCGCCGACCGCGTTCTGCTGTCGCGCAGCGGCCTGACCCGGCTCGTCGACCGGCTGGAACGGGACGGGCTCGTCACCCGGCAGACATGCGCGAGTGACGCGCGGGGCCTGTACGCCGCGCTGACGGCGGCCGGGCGGGTCCGGCTCGACGAGGCCACTCCCACCTATCGGCGGAGCGTCCGTGACTATGTGCTGAGCCGGTTGGACGAGCCCGACCTGCGGGCCCTGCAGGAGATCCTGGAAAAGCTCGCCGACTAGGCGGCGGGGTCTTTCGTGTCCCGGTCCTTCAGTGCCTGTTGCAGTTCTGAGCGCAGGAAGTCCCGGGTCACCACCTCGCTCAGGGCCACTCGCAAGCCCGCGATCTCCCGGGTCAGGTACTCGGTGTCGGCGATGGTGCGTTCGCTCTGCGCCCGGTCCTGCTCGTACTGGACGCGGTCCCGGTCGTCCTGCCGGTTCTGCGCCAGCAGGATCAGCGGCGCGGCGTAGGACGCCTGGATCGACAGGATCAGCGTCAGGAAGATGAACGGGTACGGGTCGAACTGCAGGGACGCCGGCGCGAACATGTTCCACGTCATCCACACCGCGATGAACACGGTCAGGTAGACGAGGAACCTCGCCGTGCCCAGGAACCGCGCGATGCGTTCCGACAGCCGGCCGAAGGACTCGGGATCGTAGTGCGGGACGAGGGTCCGGCGGATCTCCCTCGGCTGGTCCAGGCGGGGCATCTGGCGTGTCGTCATCACATCTTCCCCCGGAGAGCCTCTTCCTCTGGATCGGCCGACTCGTCGGCGCCGGCGTCCATCAGCGACTCCCGCCAGTCCACCGGCAGCAGGTGGTCGAGGACGTCGTCGATGGTCACCGCGCCGAGCAGATGGCCGTTCTCGTCCACGACGGCGCCCGCGACGAGGTTGTAGGTGGCAAGGAACATCGCGACGTCCTCCAGCGACATCGTGGGCCGGAGCTGGTCGAGCCCGGTGTCCACGATCCCGGCGACGAGCGTCGGCGGCGGCTCCCGCAGGAGCTTCTGGAAGTGGACCGTCCCCAGGTACTGGCCGGTGGGCGTCGCGGTCGGCGGCCGGCACACGTACACCTGCGCGGCCAGCGCCGGGTTCAGGTCGGGCCGGCGGATCAGCGCGAGCGCCTCGGCGACCGTGGCGTCCGGGGGGACGATGACCGGGTCGGTCGTCATCAGGCCGCCGGCCGAGTAGTCCTCGTAGGTCAGCAGCCGCCGGACGGGCGCCGCGTCCTGCGGCTCCATCAGCGTCAGCAGCTGCTCGCGCTGCTCGGTCGGCAGGTCGCCGAGCAGGTCGGCGGCGTCGTCGGGGCCCATCGCCTCCAGCACGCGCGCGGACCGGTTCACGCCGAGCTTGCCGAGGATCTCGATCTGGTCGTCCTCGGGCAGCTCCTCCAGGACGTCGGCGAGCCGCTCGTCGTCCAGCGCGAGCGCGACCTCCGCCCGCCGCTTCTCCGACAGCTCGTGCACGACGTTGGCGAGGTCGGCGGGCTTCATCCCCTCGAACGCGGCGATCAGCGCGGCGGCGCCCTGCCCGTGCTCGACGGCGGAGAAGCCCTCCACCGCGTCCCAGTCCAGGACGATCGTCTCACCGCGTTTGCGCAACCCGCGGCCCCGCCGGCGGCGGACGGCGACCTTGTTGACGATCCAGTCCCGGGTGCGGGTCGGCTCCATCGCCACGTCCACGACCGAGACGCTCTCGCCGTCGTCGCGGAACCGGACCGTGCGGTCCAGCATCTCGGCGATCACCAGCGTCTCGGAGTCGCGCTTGCTGAACCGCCGCACGTTCAGCCGGCCGTCGAAGACGACCGCGTCCGCCTCGATGAGGGTCACCCGCGTGATCGGCAGGAACACGGTCCGCCGCGACGCGACCTCCACCACCAGGCCGAGCACCCGCGGCGGGCGCGGTGCGAGCCGCATCGCCACCACCACGTCCCGGATCCTGCCGACCTGGTCGCCGGCCGGATCGAACACGGCGACGCCCGCGAGCCGGGCGATGAAGACCCGTGATGGAGCTCCGCTCATGGCGAGGACACTACCCATGATCTCCTTTCTGATCCGGGCCCGTTGGGCGATATAGGACACGTGGGAGGTTTGTGGCTCGCTTCCTGTGTTCGGGGGGTGCGTCCCGGTGGCGTGAAAGGGTGGCGGGATGAGGGACGCGTTCGAGGAGCACCGCAAGCTGCTGTTCGCCGTGGCGTACCGGATGCTGGGCACGGTCGCCGACGCGGAGGACGCCGTCCAGGACGCGTGGCTCCGCTGGTCCGCGAAGGACCGCCCGGACGTCGCCGACCCCAAGGCGTACCTCGTCCGCATCACCACCAACGTGGCGCTCGACCGGCTGCGCTCGGCGCAGGCGCGGCGCGAGACCTACGTCGGGCCGTGGCTGCCCGAGCCGATGCTGACCTCCCCGGACGTCGCCGAGGACGCCGTGCTCTCCGAGTCGGTGTCGATGGCGATGCTCGTCGTGCTGGAGACGCTGAGCCCCCTCGAACGGGCCGTGTTCGTCCTCAAGGAGGTGTTCGGCTACCCGTACGCGGAGATCGCCGAAGCGCTCGACCGGTCGGAGGCGTCGGTGCGGCAGCTCGGCTCCCGCGCCCGCAAGCACGTCGCGGAGCGGCACACCCGCTTCGAGGCGGACGGCGGCGAGCGGCGCAGGGTCACCGAGCGGTTCTTCGACGCCGTCCTCGGCGGCGACGTCAACCGGCTCATGGAGGCCCTCGCGCCGGACGTGACGCTGTGGACGGACGGCGGCGGCAAGGTCCGCGCGGCGCGGCGCGTCATCCACGGCGCCGACAAGGCCCTCCGCTGGCTGTCCGGGATCATGGGCCAGCCCTACGGGGGCGTCGAGCCCGCCGACATGCGGTGGCGGCACGTCGACCTCAACGGCGAACCGGCCCTCGTCGTGGACGGCCCCGGCGGCCCGCTGGCCGCGGTCACCGTCGACATCGACGGGACCGGCCGGATCCGGGCCGTCCATATGGTCGCCAACCCCGACAAGCTCCGGACCGTCGCCGAAGGCCGCCGGCCGCTCGGCTAGCGGTCGACGCGGCGGCGCTTGCCGCCGAAGAGGCGCGGCGCGGGGCCCGCGGTCGTCGCGGGCGTCGGCACGGGCCGGACGGACGCGTACCCGTCGGTGGACTCGGTGACCGGCAGCACGGGAGTGAGCCGGACGATCCACGACTCGGTCGCCCACCGCTCCACCTGGCCGGCGTGGGACGCGGCGTTGAGGCGGGCCTTGGCGAGCAGCGGCGCCACGGCGTCCCACCGCTCGGTGCCCGGCTCGACCGGCTCGGCGTCGGCGACGAACGAGACGAGCCGGCCGCCCTTGTCCTTGCTGCGCAGGATCACCGTCACCTGCGCGGACTCCGGCAGGCCCGGCAGCGGCTGCTCGCCCTCTCCGCCGGTCAGCACGTAGGCGGAGCCCTCGTGCCACACGTGCCAGGCCGCCCTCGGCTGCCGCAGGCCGGGGAGGTCCAGCCACAGGAGGTCGGACTTCTTGGCCGCCTCCTCAACCAGCGCCCAGTTCAGCTCAGGCATGCCCGTCACCCATGAAGGAAAGGGTCTCACACCGGTCGGTAGCATCCGGGGCCATGCGCTCACGTCGTACCACGCTCGCGGTCCCCGGCAGCAATGCCCGCTTCATCGAGAAGGCGCAGGGGCTTCCCGCGGACGAGATCTTCCTGGACCTGGAGGACGCCGTCGCGCCGTCCGCGAAGCAGGAGGCCCGCGCGACGGTCGTCGCGGCGCTCAACGAGGGCGACTGGTCCGGCAAGACCCGCGTGGTGCGCGTCAACGACCTGGAGACCCACTGGGCCTACCGCGACGTGATCGAGGTCGTCGAGGGCGCCGGCGCCGCCCTCGACGCGATCATGCTGCCGAAGGTGTCGGACGCGTCGCACGTCCAGTGGCTCGACCGGCTGCTCACCCAGATCGAGCGGGCGACGGACCTGCCGGTCGGCCGCATCGGCATCGAGGCGCAGATCGAGGACGCCCGGGGCCTGGCCGGCATCGACGCGATCGCGGCGTCCTCGCCCCGGCTGGAGACGCTCGTCCTCGGCCCCGGCGACCTGATGGCGTCGCTCAACATGGGCACGCTCGTCGTGGGGGAGCAGCCGCCCGGCTACACCGAGGGCGACGCCTACCACTACATCCTGATGCGCATCCTCGTCGCCGCCCGCGCCAACGACCTGCAGGCCATCGACGGGCCCTACTTCAACGTCCGCGACGTGGAGGCGTTCACGCGGGTCGCGCGGCGGTCGGCGGCGCTGGGGTTCGACGGGAAGTGGGTGCTGCATCCGTCCCAGATCGAGGCCGGGAACGCGGTGTTCTCCCCGTCCCAGGAGGACTACGACCACGCCGAGCTGATCCTCGAAGCCTACGACCACTACGTGCGCGTCGAGGGGCGCGGCGCCGCCGTCCTCGGCGACGAGATGATCGACGAGGCGTCCCGCAAGATGGCTCTGGTCGTCGCCGCCAAGGGCCGCGCGGCCGGGCTGGAGCGCACGAAGCGTTTCGACCCCCCGGGGAACTGACCGCCCGTACGATTCGTCCACGGATGTAAGGGCTTCGGGAGGGCCGAACGTGTCAGAACCAGGGGATGCCGACCGCTGGGCCCCACCGGACTC
>NZ_SMKM01000343.1 GCF_004348665.1 Actinomadura sp. GC306
GAGGGTGATCATGAGGCGGTCGATGCCCATGCCCATGCCGCCGGCGGGCGGCATCGCGTACTCCAGGGCGCGCAGGAAGTCCTCGTCGAGTTCCATGGCCTCGGGGTCGCCGCCCGCGGCCCGCAGCGACTGCTCGGTGAGGCGCCGCCGCTGCAGGATCGGGTCGATCAGCTCGGAATAGGCGGTGCCGAGTTCCAGGCCGAAGATGATGAGGTCCCATTTCTCGGCGAGGCGCGGGTCCGCGCGGTGCGGGCGGGTCAGCGGGGACGTTTCCGCCGGATAGTCGCGCACGAATGTGGGGGCGGTGATCTTCTCCTCGACCAGCGCCTCGAACATTCCCTGGACGATTCTGCCCTGTTCCCAATACGGGTCGAAGTTCAGGCCGAGGCTGCTCGCAAACGACCGGATGGTCGGCAGGGGCGTGTCCGGGGTGATCTCCTCGCCGAGGATGTCGGAGACGGCGCCGTAGACGGTGACCTCCCGCCACGGCTCGGCCAGGTCGTGCTCGACGCCGTCGCGGACGACGACGGTGGTGCCGAGGGCGGCGCGGGCGGCGTCCACGACCAGGGAGCGGGTGAGAGCGGCCATCGTGTCGTAGTCGCCGTACGGTTCGTACGCCTCCAGCATCGTGAACTCGGGGTTGTGCTTGGGGGAGACGCCCTCGTTGCGGAAGTTGCGGTTCAGTTCGAAGACGCGGCCGACGCCGCCGACGAGGAGGCGCTTCAGGTACAGCTCCGGGGCGATCCGCAGGTGGAGCTGCATGTTGTAGGCGTTGATGCGCGTCGTGAACGGCCGGGCCGCGGCGCCGCCGTGGACGGGCTGCAGCATCGGCGTCTCGACCTCCAGGTAGCCGCGGTCGCGGAGGCCGTCGCGGACGGCCGCGATCGCGTCGGCGCGCATCCGGAGCATCCGGCGGGCGTCGTCGTTGACGATGAGGTCGACGTACCGCTGCCGGACGCGGGCCTCCGGGTCCGACAGCCCGGAGCGCTTGTTCGGCAGCGGACGCAGGCACTTCGCGGCGATCTGCCAGGACGATGCGAGCACCGACAGCTCGCCGTGCCGGGACGTGACGACCTCGCCCGCCACGCCGACCTGGTCGCCGAGGTCGATCAGCGTCTTCCAGTGCTGCAGCGACTCCTCGCCGAGCGCGTCGGCGGTCAGCATCACCTGGAGGTCGCCGGTCTCGTCCCGCAGGGTGACGAAGACGAGGCGGCCGTGCTCGCGGGCGAGGACGACGCGTCCCGCGATGGCGGCGCGGCAGCCGGTGGCCGTGTCGGGGGCGAGGCCGGCGAAGCGCTCCCGGATGCCGGCGGCGAGGTCGGTGCGCTCGCAGCCGGCCGGGTACGGGTCCATCCCGGCGGCGCGGATCCGGTCGAGCTTGGCGTGCCGGACCCGCTCCTGCTCCGCCGGCCGGTGCCGCGGCGCGCGGGCCGCGGCGGCCGCCTCCTCGATCTCCCGGACGCGGTCGACCAGCGGCCCGGAGGGCCGCACGGCGGCGGCCCGCTCCAGCTTCGGGCGGTTCAGGTTCGGCAGGAACCCCTCTGCGCGGGCGTAGGCGAGGCCGAGCCGGACGAGGTGCCGGCTCTGCGTGTAGCAGATGTAGCGGGGACGCCAGTCCGGCAGATATTTCGCGTTCGACAGGTACAGCGATTCGAGTTGCCAGAACTTCGACGCGAACGACAGGAACCGGTAGTACAGGCGGGCGACGGGGCCGGCGCCGAGCTGCGAGCCGCGGGCGAACGCGGAGCGGAGCATCGCGAAGTTCAGCGAGAGCCGCTGCGCGCCGACCGCGGCGGCCTGCTCGGCGAGCTTGGCGACCATGTACTCGTTCAGCCCGTTCTCGGCGAGCCGGTCGCGGCGCATCAGGTCCAGCGACAGGCCGGCGCGGCCCCACGGGACGAAGCTGAGCAGCCCGCGCAGTTCGCCGCGGGCGTCGAACGCCTCGACCATGACGCAGCGGCCGTCGGTCGGGTCGCCGAGGCGGCCGAGCGCCATTGAGAAGCCGCGCTCGGTGTCGTCGCCGCGCCACGCGTCGGCGCTGCGGACGAGCTCGGCCATCTCCGCGGCGGGGATCTGCGCGTGCCGCCGGATCCGCACCCGGTACCCGGCCCGCTCGACGCGCCGGACGGCCTGCCGGACCTGCCGCATCTCGCGCCCGTCCAGGCTGAAGCCGGTGAGGTCGACGACGGCCTCGTCCCCGAGTTCGAGGGCGTCGAACCCGTGCCGGCGGTAGGCGTGCGCGCCGCGTTCGCCGACGCTGACGGCGCCGGGGATCCAGGCGTGGGCGCGGCACTCGGCGAGCCACGCCTCGATGGCCTGGTCCCACGACTCGGGGTCGCCGAGCGGGTCGCCGCTGGCCAGCGAGACCGAACCCTCGACCCGGTAGGCGATGGCGGCCCTGCCGTTCGGGGCGACCATGACGTCCTTGTCGCGGCGCAGCGCGAAGTAGCCGAGGGAGTCCTGGTCGCCGTGCTCGGCGAGCAGGGCCCGCGCGGCGAGCTCCTCGCGCGGGCCGAGGACGGCGTCCTGGCGGCCCGGCCGGAACATCGCCCAGAACGTGACGATCAGCAGTCCCGTGCCGAGGATCCACAGGATCGCGTTGACCCAGAACGGCACCTGGACGTTGATCGGGGTGCCGGAGACCCGCGGCCCGAGGACGGTCTGCGAGATCGCGTAGAGCGGGTGCGTCCAGAAGGCGCCGCCGTCGTCCCGGTCGGTGGCGGTGACGAGGAGCGTCCCGATCCCGCCGGTCACGACGAGGAGGTTGCCGAAGACCTGGGTGGCGAGGCGGCGGTTCGCGCGGTCGGGCAGCGTGGTGAACTGGCCCCGCGCGGCGACCACCAGCACCAGGACGGCGAGGTGGGCGGCGGCGCTGATGACGAGCCCGGTGTGCAGCGGCTCGTCCGGCCTGAGGAACGCGGTCGTGACGGCGGTGACGGCCACCGCGGCCGGCAGGCAGAAGACCACGACGAGGATCCGCCAGGCGGCCTTCTTGCGCCGCCGGACGCCCATCGACAGCAGGATCCAGAGCAGGCCGACGGGCACGCTCGGGAACCAGCCGAGATAGCCGAGCCACCGCAGCGCCCAGATGTCGGCCATCTGGAGGATGAGACCATGGGACACCCAGGCGAGCAGCGACAGGATCCCGGAGAGACGGGTGTACCAGAAGAAGATCGTGGGCGCGGACCGGACGAGCCGTCCCCATTCGCCCAGCAGTCCGCCTCCGCTCCGGGAATCCCCTCCGGCCGCGGGCATGGCCCGCTCCCGCGTGGCCCGGCCCCTCACGGCACGCCCTTTCGGCGCGGGGCCTCCGGAAGGGGACCCTTTCCTGGAAGATGTGGCGGGGTCGTCAACGGTGGCCGTCACGTCCACCGCGCTTCCATCCGTGCAGGTCCGCCCGGGGGTGGCGAACCACGTTGTGACGCCCGGCGTCATACGGGTAGGGGGAAGTGGCTTGCACGCTCGTTCCAGTGTTGTCAGCAAAAGTCGATATGGTCGCGGATATGCCAAGTGAACCCACCGGTGAGCGGCTGCTCGCCCGCCGTTACCGACTGGTGACCCAGGTCGGCAGGGGCGGCATGGGTACGGTCTGGCAAGCGCACGATGAGGTCCTCGGTCGTGACGTCGCGGTGAAGGAGGTCATCCTCCCGCATGGTCTCACCGATGAGGAACGGGCCGTCCACCACAAGCGCACGTTCCGGGAGGCCCGCACCGCCGCGCGGCTCGGGCACCCCGGCGTGGTCACCGTCTACGACGTCGTCGAGGAGGACGGCCGTCCGTGGATCATCATGGAGCTCATCAAGGCGCGCTCCCTCGATCAGGTGATCAAGCAGGACGGCCCGCTGGAGACCCGCCGCGCCGCCGAGATCGGCCGGCAGATGCTCGCCGCGCTGCACGCCGCGCACGACGCGGGCGTCCTGCACCGCGACGTCAAGCCCAGCAACGTGCTCATCACCGGCACCGGGCGGATGGGCGAGCGCGCCGTGCTCACCGACTTCGGCATCGCGACCGCGTCCGGTGACGCCACGCTCACCCAGACCGGCCTGGTCATGGGGTCGCCCGCCTACATCGCGCCGGAGCGCGCCCGCGGCCGCACCGCCGGGCCCGCGTCCGACCTGTGGTCGCTCGGCGTCACCCTCTACGCGATGCTGCACGGCAAGTCGCCGTTCGAGCGGCCCGAGCCGATGGCGGCGCTGATCGCGGTGATCTCCGACGAGCCGGACCCGCCGGAGAAGGGCGGCCGGCTCATCCCGGTCATCGAGGGCCTGCTGCGCAAGAACCCCGACCAGCGGATGGACGCGATCGAGGCCGGCGCCCTCCTGGACGACATCGTCCGGCAGCAGAGCGTGGACGCCCAGCGCACCATGGCGGTCGAGTTCCCCATGGACGCCCCCGGCCGGCCGGTCCCCGAGGAGATGGGCGACCCCGGCGGCGCGACGACCGTCGACCCGGCCCGCGCGTCCGCCTCCCCCGCCGCGCCCGGCGCCGCGGAGGCCCGCCCGGACCAGCTGACCAACTTCGACATCCCCACCGGCACGTCGGCCAGGACCGACCAGACCCGGGACTCCGGGAAAGGCGGTGCGGGCACGGCCGACCCGGGGGAGACGGCGCCCGACCCCGACCGCGCCTCGTCCTGGCGCTCCGGCCCGCGGACCGAGCCCGCCGGCGCGACGGTCGCCGCCGAGCACGGATCGCCCGGCTACGAGTCCGGCCAGGGGGACTCGGGCGGCGGCGGGACGGCGACGCACTTCCCGCCGACGACGCACGCGACCGGGCGCCCGGCCCTGGCCGGCAACCGCAACGTGGTGGTCATCGCCGCCGTGGTGCTGCTCGTGATCGTCCTCATCGCGGCCATCGCGCTGGCGCGGAGCGGCGGTGACGAGCAGGGCGCGGACAAGCGGGGTGCGACGGCGCCGCCGACCGGTGCGAGCGCGTCCGTCTCCGCCACGTCCTCCACCTCGGCCGAGCCCAGCGGCACGCCGAGCGCGGGCGTCCCGGCCGGGTTCAAGAAGCACAGCGACCGCAGTGGTTACACCGTGCTCGTCCCGAAGGGGTGGAGCGGCCCCGAACGCAAGAGCGGCGGCGACTTCTTCTACTCGCCCGACCGCGAGGTCTACGTCCAGATCGACCAGACCGACGATCCGAACGACAGCGCGATCGAGGACTGGCGCAAGCAGGAGCGCGGCGGCTCCGGCTGGCCCGGCTACAAGCTGATCTCGATCAGGCCGACCGGCGACGAGCCGCCGGTGCCCGACACCGGCGACGGGGACGACTCCGCCGACTGGGAGTTCACCTACGCCGGGCAGGGCGGCCGCGTGCACGTCCTGAACCGGGGCTTCGTGGCCGGCGACCACGGGTACGCGATCCTGCTCCGCGCGCCCGACGACGAATGGGACAAGGTGTTCGGCGAACTCCAGCCGGTCTACCGGTACTTCGAGCCCGCGGACGACTGATGGCGGACCGCCTCCTCGCCGGGCGCTACCGGCTCGAAGCCGTGGTCGGACGCGGCGGGATGGGCACCGTGTGGCGCGCCCGCGACGAGACCCTCGACCGGGACGTCGCGGTGAAGGAGGTCGTGCTCCCCGCCGGGCTGAGCGACGAGGAGCGCGCGAACCGGCACCGCCGCACGCTGCGCGAGGCCCGCGCCTCGGCCCGGCTGAACCATCCGGGCGTCGTGACCGTCCACGACGTCGTGGACGAGGACGGCCGCCCGTGGATCGTCATGGAGCTGGTCCAGGCCCGGTCCCTCCAGGACATCGTGGATGAGGACGGCCCGCTGCCGCCCCGCCGGGCCGCCGCGATCGGGCGGCAGATCGCCGGGGCGCTGCGCGCCGCGCACGCGATCGGCGTCCTGCACCGGGACGTCAAGCCCGCCAACGTGCTGGTCGCCGCGGACGACCGGGCGGTCCTCACCGACTTCGGCATCGCCCAGCTGGCGGGGGACGCCACGCTCACCGGCACCGGGCTGCTCATCGGGTCGCCCGCGTACATGGCGCCGGAGCGGCTGAACGGCGGGTCGGCGGTGCCCGCGTCCGACCTGTGGGCGCTCGGCGCCACCCTCTACACCGCGACCGAGGGGCAGGCCCCGCACCATCGCGGCGACGCGATGGCCGTCCTCGCGGCGATCCTCACGCAGGAGGTCCCGCCGCCGCGCAACGCGGGGCCGCTCGCGCCCGTCCTCACCGGCCTGCTGGAACGCGACCCGGCGCGCCGGCTCGCCGGCGACCGGGCGGAGGAGGCGCTGCAGGCGGTCGAGTCCGGGCAGGCCCCGGCCCTCGGTGGTACCGACCCGGTCGCGGCCGGCACGCTGTCCCCGCCGCCCTCCCCGC
>NZ_SMKM01000344.1 GCF_004348665.1 Actinomadura sp. GC306
GGCGGGGTGCGGGTCAGCGTAGGTGGAAGATCTGCTTTTTGGCCTTCTTGTCCTTTAGGTCGGCTACGTAGGTGCCGGGGCGGGTGTTTTCGTTGCCGCAGCCGCGTTTGCGGTTCCAGGTGATCGTTTCTACTAGGGGGACGCCGCGTTTTAGAGTCTTCTTGGGCTGGTTGCCTTCACGGCATTTTGCGGATGACCAGATGTCGTCCGAGCCGGAGGTTATGCGGACGTCCAGGGAGCCCGTGTCGAATGCGCAGGAAGCCTTGCCCGTGTTGACGACCGTGATCCGGAAATCCGGGTGTTCGGAGCCGTTGAAAGTGCTCTTGGGGGTCGACAGGGTGAAGACGAGGTCCTTGTCGTCGCAAGGGCCGCCGTCCCTCGCCGGTTCCGGTTCGGGAGTGGTGGTCACCGTGACGGTGACCGTCGGCATGGCCGTCGGTGGTGGCGGGGGGCTCGCGCTCTCGACCGCGCCCGCGTTCTTGACCGGCTCGTCCCCGCCGCCGGTGCAGGCCCAGGCCAGCAGTCCAACGCTCCCTACAACCCCGGCCAAGGCGATCGCACGACGCCGCCAGTACGCCCTTGGGTCACCTTCCGCGTTCCCCCGCATACGTTAAGTATGCAATCAGCGATACGGAAAGAGGGGACGACCCGCCGCGTGCCACAATGGCGGCGCGCCATGAAACCGAACTCCGCCTACACCGCCCCGATCCTCGACTGGTACGAGGCGAACGCCCGGGACCTCCCCTGGCGGGCGCCGGACGCGACGCCGTGGGGTGTCCTGGTCAGCGAGATCATGCTCCAGCAGACGCCGGTGGCCCGCGTCCTGCCCGTCTGGCACGCCTGGACGGCGCGCTGGCCCACGCCGGCCGCGCTCGCGGGCGAGCCGTCCGGCGAGGCCGTCCGCGCGTGGGGACGGCTCGGCTATCCGCGCCGTGCGCTGCGCCTGCACGAGAGCGCCCGCGCCATCGTCGAGCGGCACGGCGGCGAGGTGCCCTCCTCGCACGCCGACCTCCTCGCGCTGCCCGGGATCGGCTCCTACACCGCCGCCGCCGTCGCCAGTTTCGCGTTCGGGCAGCGGCATGCCGTGCTCGACACCAACGTCCGGCGCGTCCTGGCTCGGCTCGTCTCGGGCGTGGAGTACCCGCCGAAGGCGCAGACGAAGGCCGAGGTCAAGATCGCGGAGGGGCTGCTCCCCCTCGATCCGCCGACCGCCGCCCGCTGGGCCGTCGCGGTGATGGAGCTGGGTGCGCTCGTCTGCACCGCCCGTGCGCCCCGCTGCGTCGACTGCCCGGTGTTCGACCACTGCTCCTGGCGGCTCGCGGGCCGTCCCCCTTACGACGGGCCGCCGCGCCGCGGCCAGACGTACGCGGGCACCGACCGGCAGTGCCGGGGACGCATCCTCGCCGTCCTCCGCGACGCCGAAGGGCCGGTCGGGAAACCGGCCCTCGACGTCGTCTGGTCGGACGCCGTCCAACGCGAACGCGCCCTGGACGCCCTCATCGCGGACGGCCTCGTCGACCCCCTCGAAGACGGCCGCTACGCCCTGCCCGCCTGAACGCGTGCCGGCTCCTCCGGCGGTAAGCGGCGGGCGGCCGTATCTGGCACCGGGGCTGCTGGCTCAGACGCGGCCCCGCACCGGGCGCGGCCCCCGGGCACCGGCACCGGGCGCGGGTGCGGCCGAGAGGTCGTCCGGCAGGAGCGCCGTGCCGTTTGCCGATGAGCCAGGTGTCCTTGGCGGGGCCGACACCGCCCCTCGGCGGCGGTGGTCGGCTCCGGCGGGGTGCGGGCCGGCCAGATGCCCGGGACGTGCTTTACCCCGTCGGTGTCGATCCCGACCGCGACATCCGCCCCGGTCATTCGGCGCGGAGGTTCGCGGGGGCGGCGGCCCGGGTGAGCAGCCGGTTCGACAGGAGCGTCACCGCCGCCGCGGCCGAGACCGCCAGGGCGACCATGAGCAGGGCGTGCCCGACCGTCCAGGCGATCATCGGCAGGTCCGGTGTCGCGAAGAGGAAGGGGGCCATGCCGAGCAGCGCGGCCAGGGCGCCGATCCCGCAGATCGGGGTCGCCGCGATGAGCGTCTGGCGCAGGGCGGACCGGCGCAGCGACGCCGCCGGTGCTCCGGCCGCGGCCAGCGCCGCCAGCGACCGGCCGCCCTCCAGCAGCCCCTCGGCCCGGTGCACCACGAGCGCGGTGACCGCCACGAGCAGCGCGAACAGCAGCGCCCCGTAGGTCAGGCCGAGGCTGACGACCCAGAACTGATCGGTATCAGAGTTGGCCCGCACCACGTCCCACGTGATGACGCCCGTGGCCGTGCCGAAGGCGGCGACCAGGGCGACGACCGCCATGGTCCGGCCTCCGGCGCGGGGGTCGGCCTCCAGAGCACGCGCCGCCAGAAGCGTCTCGGGGGTGCGGGCCCAGCGGCCGGCCAGGCGGGCCGATTCGAGGATGACGCGGGCGGCGCCCGCCGCGATGCCGGCGATCACGAGGACGGCACCGAGCGCGAACGGCCACATCCGCCACCCGTCGCCGAGGAACCCGGCCGCGACCAGAACCGGCAGGCCGAGGGCGAGCGGGAGGACCGAGTACCGGGACGGGGCGGGCCGGGACGCACGCCGCGCGACGCTCAGCGGCGAGACGACGACATGGCGGGACACCCGCAGCCCGACCAGCGCCGCCGCGGCCACCACCACGAGCAGGACGAGCGGCACCGGCCACGGCGAGATCGCATACCGAGCGGTATCGCGGACCCCGAGGGCGGCCATCGCCGCCTGCTGACCGGCCACGTAGCCGACGGTCCCGATCAGCGCGCCGACCGTGCCGACGCGGACGGCCTCCACCACACCGAGGAGCCGGACGTCCCGCGGAGTCGCCCCGGCCAGCCGCAGCGCCGCCAGCCGCCGCTCCTGCGTGGCCTGGGCGACGCGGCCGAACTGGTGCAGCAGCGCCAGCACCGGAACGACGAGCAGGGCCAGCGCCAGCGCGGTGCCCGGCCGCAGTCCCTCCTCGGCCACCAGCCCCGCCCACCGGGTCTGTGTCGTCCCCCGGATCAGCAGCAGGTTCACCGCGCCGAGCAGGAGGAACGTCGCCAGCGCGGCACCGGCGACCAGCAGCCGCCGGCGCCGCCGCTCCGCACGGGACGTCCCGCGGGCGAGCATCGCGGCGACGGCGAACAGCACGCGCGTCCGGCCGCCGCTCATCGGGTCACCACCGGGGCCTCGGCCACGGCGCCGTCGCGGACGACGATCTCGCGGTCGGCGTAGGCCGCGATCCGGTTGTCATGGGTGACCAGGACGATGGTGGTGCCGTGCTCCCGCGCCGTCCCGAGCAGCAGCCCGAGCACCTCCTCCCCGGCGACGCTGTCGAGCGCGCCGGTCGGCTCGTCGGCGAAGACGACCTTCGGCCCGTGCGCCAGCGCCCGCGCCATCGCGACCCGCTGCGCCTGGCCGCCGGACAGGTCGCCGGGGCGCAGGGGCGCGCAGTCGTCCACGCCGAGGCGGCCCAGCCAGTCCAGCGCGGCCGCGGCCGCCTCCGCGCGGCCGAGCCCGCCGAACATCAGCGAGACGGCCACGTTCTCCACGGCGGTCAGCTCCGGCACCAGCCCGCCGAACTGGAAGACGATGCCGAACGCCTCGCGGCGGAGGCGGGTGCGGGAGTCCTCGTCCAGCTCGTCGAGGCGCGTCTCGCCGTAGTGGATCTCGCCGTCGTCGGGGACGTGGATGCCGGCCAGGCAGTGCAGCAGCGTGCTCTTGCCCGACCCGCTCGGCCCGGAGATCGCCACGATCTCCCCGGCGCCAATGGTGACGGACGCGCCGCGCAGCGCCCGCGTGCGGCCGAACGACATGCTCACATCACGCGCTTGCAGCAGAGGTGTCATCGTTTGATCTCCTCGGTCAGGTCGGCCAGGCGGCGCAGGGCCAGTTCCATCCAGCGCAAATCGGCGTCCAGGTGCAACAGGGCGTAGTCCGCGGCCAGCACGGCGGCGGCGGACGTGCCGGGGGCGGTCTTGGTGCGGGTCAGCTCACGCATCCGCTCCAGGTGGGCCGCGCGCTGCCGATCGAGCGCGGCCCGCGCATCACCCCCCGCCACCAGCGCCATGATCACCCGGGCGAACAGGGCGCCGCCGACGTAGGGCAGGGGCGGTTCCGTCTCGGCGAGCCACCCTTGCAGCTTCTCGTCGCCCTTCGGGGTCAGCTCGTAGAGCGTGCGCTCGGGCCCGCCCTCCTGGACGACCCCGGCGACGGCCACGAACGCGTCCCGTTCGAGGCGCTGCAGCGTCGAGTAGACCTGCCCGTACGGCAGGGGCTTGGCCCCGGGCAGCCGCTCGTCGTGCTCACGCTTCAGCTCGTACCCGTGCTTGGCCCCCGTGGCAAGCAGAGCGAGCAACACCAGCGGTGTGGACATGCCCGCAACTATACACTCAGTGTCTACACCGAGTGAATAGCTATCTTGAGGTCACCTTCGGTGAACATCGATCCAGCTCAGCGGGTACGCCGACCTTCAGGCCCCCGGCACCGCTGCGACCAGGTCCACCTCGCCCCGGGCGGTCACGGCGAGCCGGATCGCACGCCGCAAGTCGACCGGAAGGCCAGGTGAACACCGACCCGGCGCCTCCTGGCCGATGTCACCTCACTCAGCGCGAGGCCGCGGACCCAGGGCGCGGCCCTCCCGACGGGGGCACACCGTCCAAATAGGCAAGGACCGCCCGTACGCGGCGGTGGCCGGAGTCGTCCGGGGCCAGGCCGAGCTTGGCGAAGATGTTGCCGATGTGCTTGTGGACGGCGTTGTCCGAGATGCGCATCCGCTCGGCGATGGTGGCGTTGTCGTGCCCCTGCGCCATGAGGGCGAGCGACTCCCGTTCGCGGGGCGTGAGCGTCCCCAGCGGGGAACCGGCGCGGTGCGCGAGAAGCTGGGCGACGACTTCGGGGTCCATGGCGGTGCCGCCGGACGCGACGCGGCGCAGGGCGTCGACGAATTCGGCTACCCGGCCGATGCGGTCCTTGAGGAGGTAGCCGATGCCGCCGCGGCCGTCGGAGAGGAGCTCGCCGGCGTACTCGCGCTCGACGTACTGCGACAGCACCAGGATCGGCAGCGCTCCGTGCTCGCGGCGGGCCCGCAGCGCCGCGTGGATCCCCTCGTCGCGGAAGGACGGGGGCAGCCGCACGTCCACGATGGCGATGTCGGGCCTGTGCTCGGCCACGGCCTCAAGGAACGTCTCACCGTCGCCGACGACCGCCACGACCTGGCAGCCCTTCTTCTCCAGCAGCAGTTCGAGACCGCTGGACAGCAGGACGTTGTCCTCGGCGATCACGACCCGCATCGAACCCTCCTGGACGATCACTGTGCGCACGGAATCCGGACGGCGAGCGTGGTGGGGCCGCCCGGCGGGCTGTCGAGGCGGACGGTGCCGTCCAGGGCGGCGACCCGCCGCCGCATTCCGGTGATCCCGGTGCCGCGCCGCTCGTCGGCGCCGCCCCTGCCGTCGTCGATGACCTCGACGGACAGCACGTCACCGGCCCGCTCGACCTTGAGGTCCGCCCGCGTCGCGGCGGCATGCCTGGTGACGTTCGTCAGCGCCTCCGCGATCACGTAATACGCCACCGCCTCCGCGGCCGCCGGGAGCGCGCCCACCTCGGCGAGCTCGATATGGACAGGCACGCTCGACCGGGCCGCCAGCGCCGTCAGCGCCCCGCTGAGCCCGCGGTCGGCGAGAATCGGCGGATAGATGGTCTGGAGCACCGTGCGGAGCTCGGCCATCGCCTCCTCGGCCGTCTCATGCGCCTGCTGGATCAGCGTCGCCACCGTCTCGGGATCATCGGCGAGCGACTCCCGGGCGATGCCCAGTTGCATGGCGATGGACACCAGTCGCGCCTGCGTCCCGTCGTGCAGATCGCGTTCGATCCGCTGGAGCTCGGCGCCGTGGGCATCCACCACGCCCACCCGGCTTCTGGTCAGCACATCGACCCGCTCGGCAAGGCGCCGCTCCTGCGCCGACTGCGCGAGCAGCGCCAAAGACATCCGCGCATGGGCTCGTGCCAACACCGGAAGCACCCACCAGGCCACCGCCCCCAGGACGACGATCTGCACTAACCCCCCGACCAGCGCCGTCGTCCAGTCACCCACACGCACATCGAAAACCGAAAACAAAGTGGGCCGCTCCTCAACGGGGAACGCCCACCACACCCCCATCGCGACCGCAGCCACCAGGATGTTGCCCAGGCACACCAGGGCTGCCAGCCCGAACGAAAAGCCGACAGCAACGTGCGCGACCGCCCAAGCGAAATTCCGCCACCCGCCAC
>NZ_SMKM01000345.1 GCF_004348665.1 Actinomadura sp. GC306
CGCAGCCGCAGGAAGGGCTCGCCGGCGCGGAGTTCGGCGCGCGTGGTGACGGTGACGTCCTCCTCGGCGGCGGAGCGGGCGCCGGCCTCCGCGTCGCCGGACGCGGGCCAGCGGTAGGTCCGGACGACCGGCAGTTCCCGCATCCCGTCCCCTCTCGGCACGGCAGCCCAGCCTAGCGGACTTGTTTCCGGAGAGCTCTCCGGATAATCTCCACTTTAAGTGGAAATATCTCCGTTTTGGGAGCTGAAATGATGGTGCAAACCACGGCGGGCGGGCCGGACACCGGCGCCCTCGCCGGCCGCGCCGCGCTGGTCACCGGAGGCGGACGCGGAATCGGCGCGGAGATCGCGCTGGCGCTCGCCCGGGACGGCGCCGACGTCGCCGTGACCTACGTACGGGCCGCCGACCGGGCCGCGGAGGTCGTCACCGACATCGAGGCGGCGGGTGGGCGGGGCCTCGCGATCGCCGCGGACGCCGCCGACCCCGCGGCCGTCGCCGCCGCGGTCGACCAGGCGGCCGCCACGTTCGGCCGCCTCGACATCCTGGTCAACAACGCCGGGATCGCACCCTTCGGCCCCTTGGAGGAGGTCGTCGCAGAGGAGCTGGACCGGACGCTGGCGATCCACGTCCGGGCGGCGTTCGTCGCGGCGCAGGCCGCGGCCCGCCACCTCGGGCCGGGCGGGCGCGTCGTCAACATCGGCAGCAGCCTCGCCGAGCGCGTCCCCTACCCCGGGTGGACGCTGTACGCGATGAGCAAGGCGGCGCTCACCGGGCTCACCCGCGGGCTGGCCCGCGACCTCGGGCCGCGCGGGATCACCGTGAACGTGGTGCAGCCCGGCCCGACCGACACCGAGATGAACCCCGCCGGATCCGCGGACGCCGGGGTCGAGCGCGGGTTCACCGCGCTCGGCCGGTACGCGCACCCCCGGGAGGTCGCCGCGACCGTCGCGCACCTGGCGGGTCCGGGAGGCGGCTACGTGACCGGTGCGTCGATTCCGGTCGACGGGGGATACACCGCGTGATGGCCTGGATATATCTGCTGGTCGCCTCGCTGATGGAGATGGTGTGGGCGACGGCCCTTAAGCAGTCGGAAGGGTTCACGAGGCTCTGGCCCACCGTGATCGGGCTGGCGGTGGCGCTGCTGAGCGTCGCGATCCTGACGCTGTCACTGCGCGAGCTGCCGATCGGCACGGCGTACGCGGTGTTCACCGGCCTGGGCGCGCTCGGCGTGGCGCTGGTCGGCATCATCGCGCTGAACGAGAGCACCTCGCCGTCCCGCCTAATCTGCCTGGCGCTCATCCTGATCGGCGTGGTCGGCCTCCAGCTCGGCGAGAACTGAGGCCGCCGCCCGCGCCGGTTGGGGCAGAGTAGGGACATGACCAAGGTGATGCTGGGGATCGACATCGGCGGTTCGGGGATCAAAGGGGCCCCGGTCGACCTCTCGGACGGCTCGTTCGTCCGGGAGCGCTACCGGGTCGCCACACCGCGGCCGGCCCGGCCGAAGGCGGTCGCGAAGGTCGTCGCCGAGGTCGTGGAGCACTTCGGGTGGGACGGCCCCGTCGGCGTCACCTACCCCGGAGTGGTGATGGACGGTGTGACGATGTCGGCGGCGAACGTGTCCAAGCAGTGGATCGGGCTGGACGCGGCGTCGCTGCTCGCCGGCGCCACCGGCCGCGAGGTCACCCTGCTCAACGACGCGGACGCGGCCGGGCTGGCCGAGATGCGGCTCGGCCGGGGCCGCGACCGGAAGGGCACCGTCCTCCTGCTCACGCTCGGCACGGGCATCGGCAGCGCGCTGTTCACCGACGGCGTCCTCGTGCCGAACACCGAGTTCGGGCACATCGAGATCGGCGGGGAGGACGCCGAGCTGCGCGCGTCGGCGAAGGCCCGCGAGGAGGAGGGGCTCGACTGGGCGGAGTGGGCCGGGCGGCTCAGCACCTACATCGGCCGGCTGGAGGCGCTGCTCTCCCCGTCGCTGATCATCGTGAGCGGCGGGGTGAGCAAGCGGTCCGAGCGCTTCCTCCCGCTGATCGAGGGCGTGCGGGCGGAGATCGTCGCGGCGCGGCTGGTGAACCACGCGGGCATCGTCGGCGCGGCGCTGGCGGCGGCCGACGCGCGGAAGGCCCGCCGCAAGCGCTAGGCCGTTCTCAGCCGGACGGTCGCGATCTCCCACGGGCGCAGGTCCAAGGTGGCCGTGCCGTCGTGCACGTCGAGCGGTTCGCCGGGGCGTCCGCGCAGGTCGGCGCGGGCCGCCTCGGTGAACGGGCCGCGCAGGACGGCGGTGGACGGCTCGTCCCGCAGCGCGACGACCCGGGTCTCGATCCAGCCGTCGCGGGCGCGCAGGGACGTCATGGCGACGCCGTCGCCGGTGATCGCGACGCCCTCCCGGGACGGCGCGGCGGGCACGGTGGCGTGCCCGTATCCGGCGGCGGTGAGCAGGTCGTGCCGGTACGCCTCGGCGGCCTGGAGGACGGCGGAGCCCGGCCGCCCGCCCGCGTAGGGCATGATCGCGAACCCGGCGGTGCGCTCGCCGCGGCACTGCGCCCGCGGCGTCGCCAGCTGCGGCCCGGCGGGCTGGTCGCGGTAGGCGTTGCGGTCGCGCGACAGGTGCCCGACCGACCGCAGCAGCGTCAGCGCCAGCTCCCGCCCGCCGCCGGCGACCTCGTACTCGGTGACGTGCTCCAACAGGGCCGCGAGCCCCCCGGCGGCGGCGAACCCCGACGCCGGGAACGTCGGGACGGGCCGCTCCCCGAAGCCGCCCTCCGCCGTCAGGCCCCGCTCGGTCACCGCGAACTGCCCCTCGGCGAACGACGTGGCGGCGCGGCGCGGGAGCGGCAGGTGCAGCCGGACGCGGTGGTCCTCGCAGCGGTTGTCGAACGTGACGCGCAGCCGCAGGAAGGGCTCGCCGGCGCGGAGTTCGGCGCGCGTGGTGACGGTGACGTCCTCCTCGGCGGCGGAGCGGGCGCCGGCCTCCGCGTCGCCGGACGCGGGCCAGCGGTAGGTCCGGACGATGTCGAGGGCGGCGACGAGGGGACCGTTCCAGACGGGCCGCACGTCCACCGACAGGGGATCTTCGATGAGGCGGTCGGCGGCGGGCGGGGCGTGGTTGTAGGTGTCGCCGAGGTCGCCGCCGTCCACGATCCGCCCGATTCCCTCGATGACCTCGCCGGAGGGGGTGCGCAGGGTGAGCGTCCCGTCGGTGTTCACCTGGGCGCGCAGGAGGCCGTTGTCCAGGGCTTTCCCGTCGGCCACGACCGGCGCGTCCGGCGCGGCGCCCGTCGCCGGGACGGGCCGGACGGTGGCCAGGCCCAGCGCGGGCACGTCCACGAGCGCGGCGACGGTGTGGCGCGGGTCGGCGAGGATCCGGACGCGCCAGTCCCCGTCCGCGCCGCGCAGCGCATCCCGCACCGCGCCGAGGTCGAACGGCACACCGGCGCGGGCCGTCACGCGGAAGGTGAGCGTCCGGTCCTCCCGGGACACCGTCCAGTCGCGGATCTCCTGCCCGAACAGCACCCGCCCGTAGATGCGCTCCAGCAGGATCGGCAGGCGGGACGCCGGATGGACGGCGTCGTCCAGCACGGTCGGCGCGGACTCAAGGGTCTGCACGGGCACCGGGCGCCCGTTTCCGGTCACCAGGCCGGGCTCGCCATCCGACGGGACGTCCAGCGTCACCAGGCCGGTGCGGGCGGCCGGAGACGGGTTGAAGACCAGATGCGCGCCGAGCGGCACCGCGGCGGCGCGTTCGGCGGTGACGAGGTCGCAGACGGCCCGGCCGAGCTGCCCGGCCTCGGCCATGCGGGCCGCGACCTGCTCCGCCGTCTCGTCGCTGCCGCAGCCGGTGACCGAGTCGTGGCAGCTCACCTCGATCAGCCGCCGCCACGCCAGGTCGAGGAACCGGCGCGCGTCCCCCGCGTACCAGAGCGCGGCCAGCGGCTCGGCGTACCGCTCGACCAGCCGCTCGGCGCGTCCCATCGCCTCCTTGAGGTGGACGCGCGCGGAGATCACACCGGGCAGGATGTTGGCCCGCGCGTGCGACCGCAGCTCCCCGCGCACGCGCGGGAGGCCGGCCACGGACGAGTCCAGCCCCGCGAAGTAGCCGGCGAGGGTCTCCATGCGCATGCCCGGGGTCTCGGAGATCCGGTCGGCGAGGTCCGGAGCGGGCGCGGTGTGGTCGGCGCCGTACATGGCCAGCAGCGGGCCGCCGCGCGGATACCAGCGGCCCATCGACTCCGCGAACGCCGCCGCCCGGCCGGGCAGCGCCGGCGCGGCGCCCGGGAACTCCTCGAACATCGACGCGGCGTTGCCGTAGCCGCCCTCCGGCAGGTACTGGGTGCGGATCGCCGTGCCGTCCGGCGCCTCCCACGCGAACGCGCTGGCCCGGACCGCGTCGGGGACGCCGCGCCACACGCACGCGTGCTCGATGCCCGCGCCCCGGAGGATCTGCGGCGTCTGCGCGCAATGCCCGAACTGGTCGGGCAGGTAGCCGACCATCATCACCGCGCCCATCTCCTCGGCGCGGCGCATCCCCGTCTCCAGGTTGCGGACGATGTTCTCCCCCGAGCACAGGAACTCGTCGTGCAGGATCTGCCAGGGGCCGATCGCGAGCCGCCCCTCCCGGACGAGCGCGGCGAGCCGGTCCCGCTGCTCGGGCCGGACCTCCAGGTAGTCGTCGACCGCCGCCATCTGCCCGTCCAGCGTGAAGCGCCACCGCCGGTCGGCCTCCATGCCGCCGATCACGCCGTCGAGCAGCGACACGAGCCGGAGCCGGAAACGCTGGAACGGCAGGTACCACTCGCGGTCCCAGTGGGTGTGCGGAACGACGACGATCTCCGGTGCCCGGTCCGCGTTCACCCGCACAGCGCGCTCACCCCGTTCTCGTGGACCACCGCCTACCGGCTACGTGCCCAACGGGACAAGGCGGGAAAACCTCCCGGGTCAGGGGTCCATCAGCTCGGCGGACCGCGCGGCGAACGCCTCCATCGCCTTCGCGGTGACCGGGCCCGGCGCCGCGGGCAGGACCGTCCCGTCCACGGCCCGGATCGGCTGGACGTCCCGCGTCGTGGACGTCAGAAACGCCTCGTCGGCACGGTACAGGTCGTCCAGCGCGAGGTCCTCCTCCTCGCCGCCGAACCACTCCAGCGTCAGCGCGCGCGTCACCCCGGCCAGGCAGCCGGACGACAGCGGCGGCGTGACCAGGCGGCCGCCGAGGACGACGAAGATGTTGCTGCCCGTCCCCTCGCACAGGTTCCCCGCGAGGTTGCCGAAGATCGCCTCGCCGCCGCCGCGCTCCTTCGCGTACGCGAGCGCCAGCGCGTTCTCCGCGTACGAGGTCGTCTTGAGGCCGGACAGCGCGCCGCGCTCGTTGCGCGGCCACGGCACGACCGTCACGTCCGCGGCCGGCGGGAACGGGTCCTGCGGCCCCACGATGATCGACAGGGTCGGCCCGGCGTCGCCGCGGTTCGAGCCCAGCGGGCCGGGACCGCTCGTGTAGGTGATCCGGATCCGCGCCAGCGGCCACTTCGGCGCCGCCGCCAGCACCTCGAGCGTCCCCTGGGCGACGGTGTCGTGGTCGGGTTCGGGCAGGCCGAGGCCGGCCGCCGAACGGGCCAGCCGCCGCAGATGCCGCGTCAGCGCGAACGGCACCCCGTTCGCCGCCTTCACCGTCTCGAAGATCCCGTCGCCGACGAGCATGCCGTGGTCGAACACCGACACCACCGCCCGCTCGGGTTCGAGCAGTTCCCCGTTCAGCCAGATCCTGGCCTGCTCCACCGGAAGCCACCTCCCATGCCGGGCCGCCTCCGGCCCGGTTCGCCGCCGCCGGGCCGCTCGGACGCGCCCGCGCGATGCCGGGCCACCGCGGGCCGGCCCCCCCCGGTCCGGTGCGGCGGGACTCCGCCTCCACCCGGCCGTCGCCCCCACAGTACGGTCCTCGGCGGACGGGTTCGAGTTCTTCCCGCAGGTTCACGCCAGGACGCAGCCGAACGAATCCGCGAGCCCCCGATGGCCCGCCTCGGTCACCACCAGCGCGCGGCGCGTCGTCCCGCGCACGAACCAGCCCAGCTCCATCATCCGCTCCGTGAGCGCCGCCCCCAGCGCCCCGTTCAGATGCGGGCGCCGCTCCGTCCAGTCGAGGCACTCCCACGCGAACCGGCGCCGTCCCCCGCGCAGCGCCGCCACATCCAGGCCGAGCGCCGCCAGCCGCTCCTCCCCCTTGGCCG
>NZ_SMKM01000346.1 GCF_004348665.1 Actinomadura sp. GC306
GCCCGCGACCGAACCGCCGGCCGCCGCCGCCGCGGAACCGGCCGCGAGCTCGCTGCCCCCGGCGGGGCTGCCCCCGGCCGGGCCGCCGCCGAACGTGCCGCCGTCCCCGCCGCGCACCAGCGTGGACTCCATGCAGGAGACCCATCCGGTCGGCGCGCCACTGCCGCCCGCGCCGCCGAAGCGGCCGCACTCCGCACCGCACGGTTCGCGACCGCGCCGGAGCCTGGTCGTGCTCGCCGCGGGGGTCCTCGGCGCGTCCGCCCTGTTCGGCGTGCTGAGCCTGCGGTCGGACGACGGAGACCCGGGTCATCCGTCCGGGGCGGCGGCGATCGCGGACGGCACCGGCGTCGAGCCCCCGGAGGCCGAGGAGGAGATCTTCGAAGACGACTTCGACGACGAGACCTCCGGCTGGAAGACGGCCGCGGCCCCGGTCTGGGACGCGTCCTACCGCGACCGCAAATACGAGCTGCACGTGCTGGCCTCGTCCAAGCGGACCGTCGCCGACGCGCCCGTGGAGGACGTCCCCGCCTCGCAGCTCATGGAGGTGGAGGTCGAGCACACCGGAGGCCAGGGCGGCGAAGCGGGCCTCTACTGCCACGGGCAGGGCGACGGCTACGCGTTCCTCCTCCGCGACGACGGCCGGGCCCGGATCGCGCGGATCGACGGCTCCACGCTGACCGACCTGGCGACCGGCACCGCCACCGACCTCGACGACGACACCCGGCTGCAGGCCGCCTGCGTCGAGGACGGGTCGCGCCTGAGCCTCGGCATGTGGGTCGACGGCGAGCACGTCGCGAGCACCGCCGCCGAGGCCCCGGACGGGGACGCCGAGCCGAGCGGGCTGATCGCGTACCGTCCCGACGGCGCCACCGGCGACCCGGAGGCGACGTTCGACGACTTCGCCCTCTGCTCCGTCTAGCCCCCGCTACTCCTTGCGGCCGGTCGCGGCGACGGTGACGCCGAGCCCGATCATCATCAGGCCGCCGGTGCCGCCGACCGCCGCGAGGCGGCGCGGCGAGCCGGCGAACCAGCCGCGGGCCGCCCCGGCGGCGACGCCCCACACGCTGTCGCTCAGCAGCGCGATCACCGCGAAGATCAGCCCGAACACCATCATCTGCAGGGCCGCATGACCGTTCTCGCGCACCACGAACTGGGGCAGGACCGCCGCGAAGAACACCGTCGTCTTCGGGTTGGTGATGCCGACCACGAAACCCTGGACGAGGGCCCGGCCGCCGCCGTACTCCCCCGCGTCCCGTCCGGCCGCGTCCTGGAGCGAGCGCCGGTGCCGGATGGCTTGGACCCCGAGGTAGACGATGTAGACCGCGCCGACGGTCTTCAGCACGGTGAACACCACCGCGGAGCGTTCCACGACGGAGCCGATGCCGACCGCGACGGCGGCCGTCAGCACCAGCGCGGCCAGCACGCCGCCGACGACGCCGGCGAGGGCGGTGCGGCGGCCGTGCGCCAGCGCGCGGCCCACGACGAACAGCACGGACGGGCCGGGGATCACGATGATGGCGAACGCCATCGCGGAGAAGGCGAGCGCCTGATGGATCGACACCATGCCCGCACTCTAGGGCACGGTCCCCGGTCTCTCACGGTCGTTTTCCGGCCGCGCGGCGGGCGCGGCGCGGTGGCCTGGTCCGGCCGGACGAAGATCGTGACGCGGGTCACGGCGGCGCTTAGGCTCCGATCATGACCGCTTCGGCACCCGCGGCGTCCGAACCCGTCCAGACCGGGGGCCACGCCGGTCCGCCCGCGGTCGCCTGGCGGCCGGTGCTGCTGATCGCCGGGGCGCTGGGCGTCGTACTGCTCGCCGTCAGCGCCCGCTACGGCTACCACCGCGACGAGCTGTACTTCCGCGTCGCCGGCCGGCACCCGATGTGGGCCTACCCGGACCAGCCGCCGGTGGTGCCGCTGCTCGGCCGGGCGGTCACCGCGGTGTTCGGCGACTCGCTCGTCGCGCTGCGCGTCCCGGCCGCGCTGTTCTCCGCCGCCGGCGTGGTCGTCGCCGCGCTGACCGCCCGCGACATGGGCGGCGGGCGGCGGGCGCAGCTCCTCACCGCCGGGGCCTACGCCGTCTGCCCGTTCGTCGTCGCGGCCGGCCACCTGTTCTCCACCGCGACCCTCGACCTGCTGCTGTCGGCGACGCTCGTGTGGCTGGCCGTCCGGTGGGTGCGGACCCGCGACCAGCGGCTGCTCCTCACCGCCGGTGCCGTGGCCGCCTTGGCGCTGAACGTCAAGTACCTGGCCGCGTTCCTGCTGGCCGGGATCGTCGCCGGGCTGCTGATCTCGGGGCCGCGGGAGTTCCTGCGGCGGCCGGCGTTCCCCGCCGCCGTGCTGATCGCCGCCGCCGCGGCCGTCCCCGGGCTGCTGTGGCAGGCCGACCACGGGTGGCCGCAGCTCGACATGGCGGACGCCATCGCCGGCAAAGGCGACTTCGGCGGCCGGCCCGGGCTCATCCCGTTCCAGATACTGCTGACCGGGGTCGTGCTGTCCTGGCTGTGGATCTACGGGCTGTGGCGGACGTTCCGGTCGGACGACCTGCGCCCGTTCCGGTTCGTCGGCCACGCGTACCTGCTGCTGACCGTCCTGTTCCTCGTCACGGCCGGGAAGCCGTACTACCTCGCGGGCCTGTGGGCGGCGCTGTTCGCCGCCGGGGCCGTGGAGATCGAGCGGAACGGCGCCCCGCGCGGCTGGGGGTGGGTGCCGACCGTCCCGGTGTACGCGGTCACCGCCGTCACGACCGTGCTGCTCACGCTGCCCGTCTACCCGGTGAAGTGGCTGGCCGACACCCCGCAGCCCGCCGTCAACGCGGACGCGGCGGAAACGGTCGGCTGGCCACGGTTCGCCGAGCAGGTCGCGGACGCCTACCGTTCGCTGCCGTCCGGCGAACGGGACAGGGCCGTGATCGTCGTCAGCAACTACGGCGAGGCCGGCGCGCTCGACAAGTACGGCCCGGACCTCGGCCTGCCCCGCGCGTACAGCGGCCACAACGGCTACTGGCACTTCGGGCGTCCCCCGGAGACCGGCGGCCCGGCGGTCGTCGTCGGTCCCGAGACCACGGCGGGCGCGGCCTACCTGCGGCGGTTCTGGACGGACGTGCGGCCCGTCGGACGCATCGACAACGGCGTCGGCCTCGACAACCAGGAACAGGGCAAACCGATCTGGATCTGCCGCGGGCAGCGCGCCCCGTGGGCGGAGCTTTGGCCGCAGCTGAAGACGCTGTCCTGACCGTCAGAGGGCGGCCAGGGGGGTCAGGGGGCGAGGACGTCCCAGGTGCCGCCCCGGCGGACCAGCAGGTCGTGGGTGAGGAGGCTTCCGGCGGGCACGTCCCACGCCGGGTCGCCGCCCTCCCCGCGGTCTTCGGCCCACACCTGCTGGACGGCCCAGCGGAGCTTGTCGACACCGTCCGGATGGCCGGTGCCGGACGCGACGAACACGTCCCGCGCCGGGGCCGCCACGACGAGGTCGCCCTCCACGTCCTGCGCGAGCTTCTCCAGGAAGCCCTCGTCCAGCAGCAGGCCCGCCTCCAGGCTCCCGCGGGCCGCGCCCGCTCCGCCGAGGGACACGGTCACCGCGCGGACGTCCGGGTACCAGCTGAGGCTCAGCTCGGGCCGCAGGTCACGCAGGTTGATCACCGCGCGGCGGCGCAGCTCGCCGGGCGGCACGCCCAGCTCGGCGCAGTGCCGGGGGGCCACATGCTCGTAGCGCCGGCCGGCCGGGGCCGCCTCGTCGGCGATCTCCAGCGCGTAGCTCACGTACAGGTCCCCGGCGAACGGGTCGCGGATCGGGTCCTCCTCCGGAGGCAGCGGGAACTCCAGCTGGATCTCGGCCGGCACCCGCGCTTTCATCAGCGGGACGATCAGCCTGGACCGCGGATCGGTCACGGGACGTTCCTCCTGGTGCCTGGTGCGGCCGGTGCCATCGAAGGGATCACCCTACCGCCGTACCGGGGCCGCCCGCCGGGTCCGGCGCCCCGCCGGGCGGGACGACGGGCAGGCCGCGCGGCGCGCCCCGCTCGATGATCCGCCAGACGGCATCGGTGTCGAGATGCTCCTCCACGAGGTCGCCGAGCGTGTCGAGAGTCGCCTCCCGGAGGGCTGCGAACGACACGTCCGGGGCGGGGGTGAAATCGCGTCCGCTCACGCTCGCCACATCGCGCAGGAAAGCACGCCTGAAAGCGTCGTTCTCCATGATGCCGTGCCAGGTCGTCCCCCAGACGGCGCCTTTCCGGCACCCGTCGAGGAACGGTTCCCCTTCCGCTGTGACAACGCCATGGTGGATCTCGTACGCGTGGACGTCCTCCCCGTAGGCACGCCCTTTCGGTCGCCCGAGCACCTTCTCCTCGCCGAACACGACCCGCGCCGGAAGCAGCTCGAGGCCCTCGACAGGCCCCGCCCCGGATTCGACACGGTCGACGATCTCTTCGGCGAGCATCTGGTAGCCGCCGCAGATACCGAGCACCGGTTGTTGTTGCTTCGCCCGCCTCTCGATCTCCTCGGCCATTCCCCGCTCACGCAGCCACGCCAGATCGTTCACCGTGGCCCGCGTGCCCGGAAGGATGACCAGGTCGGCCTCGGCCAGATCTCCGACGCTCGCCGCATAGCGGACGATGACACCCGGCTCGCAGGCCAGCGCGTCCAAGTCCGTGAAATTCGAGATGCGCGGGAATCGCACCACCGCTATCCGCAGCGTCTCCCTGCCGACCGGCCCTTCGGCACCGGGGCGCGGCGCGTCCAATGCCAGGGTGTCCTCGGAATCGAGATACAGCCCGAGCGTCCACGGCAGGACCCCGAGTGTCGGACGCCCGGTCAGCGCCATGAGCTGTCCGAGCCCCGGCTCCAGCAATTCTCTGGCGCCCCGGAACTTGTTGATGACGAAACCCGCGATCAGCGCCTGATCCTCGGGTTCGAGCAAAGCCACCGTCCCGTACAGCGACGCGAAGACGCCACCGCGATCGATGTCGCCCACCACGATGACCGGCAGGCCGGCGGCCCTTGCGAACCCCATGTTCACGATGTCGCCGCCCCGCAGGTTTATTTCAGCGGGACTGCCGGCCCCTTCGCAGATCACCACGTCGTACTCATCGCGCAACTTCGCGAAACTGTCCTGCACAACGGCGTGGAGCCACTTCTTGCGCTCCCCGTACTGCAGCGCGTCGACCTCCGCCACCGGCCGCCCCAGGACAACGACCTGGCTGCGCCGATCGCTCCCCGGCTTGAGCAGCACCGGATTCAGCACGGCCGCCGGCTCGATTCCGGCCGCCTGCGCCTGCATGTACTGCGCCCGCCCGATCTCCGCCCCATCGCCGGTGACCATCGAGTTCAGCGACATGTTCTGGGCCTTGAACGGCGCGACCTTCACTCCCCTCCTGGCGAGCCACCGGCACAGCCCCGCCGTGACGACGCTCTTACCTGCGTCGGAGGTGGTCCCCGCGACCAGAAGCCCCGTCACCGGAGGACCCAGATCACGGCCGCCGCCGCAGCCGTCACCGCCGCGGAAAGCCGCACGGCCCGGCGGATGTCCCGCACTTCGGGGGCCCGGCCGTCGCCCATCTCGGGGCGCCTTTCGACCCGTCCCCCATACTCGTTCACGCCCCCGAGCCGCACCCCGAGAGCCCCGGCGAAGGCGGCCTCGCAGCGTCCGGCATTGGGACTCGGATGCTTGCCGCCGTCCCGCAAAAGCACCCGCCAAGCACTTCCCCCCGAGCACAGCGCGACCAATCCCCCGGTCACCCGCGCAGGAACCCAATTGACGGCGTCGTCCAGCCTCGCCGCAGCCCAGCCGAACCGCTCGTACCGCGGATTCCGGTACCCGACCATCGCATCGAGCGTGTTGACCGCCCGATACATCAGCAGCCCCGGGACACCCGCCACGGCGCCCCAGAACAACGGCCCAATGGCCGCGTCCGACGTGTTCTCCGCCACCGACTCGACAACGGCCCGCGTCACCCCTCCGGCATCGAGCCCCCGCGGATCGCGAGCGCACAAATGAGGAAGCCTCTCCCGGGCCGCGTCCAGATCCCCCCGCTCCAGAAATCGGGCCATGACAAGCCCTTCACGCCCAAGAGACGTCCCACCCAGCACAGCCCAAGTGACCGCAGCGGTAGCCAGCCCATGCCCAATACGCCCCCGCGCGACCCGCTCAATAC
>NZ_SMKM01000347.1 GCF_004348665.1 Actinomadura sp. GC306
CCCTGGAACCCCCGGTCCGTGCGGGGGGCCGTTTCACGAGACGCGGAGCGGATCGGGAAACGGCCCCCCGCACGGACCGGGGGTTCCAGGGGGTCGCCCCCCTGGAGGATCAAGGGAACTGCTGGTACGCCGGGATCGTCAGGAACTCGGAGTACTCGTCGGCGAGGGTGACCTCCTTGAAGAGGGTCACGGCCTGGTTGTAGCGGGGTTCGTTGTAGGCGTCGCCGAGTTCGTCGCGGATCTTGCCGAGTTCCTCGTCGAGGAGCTGCTCGACCCACTCCTTGGTGATCTTCTGGCCTTCGGCGGTGGAGACGCCGTTGTAGATCCACTGCCAGACCTGGGAGCGGGAGATCTCGGCGGTGGCGGCGTCCTCCATGAGGTTGTGGATGGCGACGGCGCCGGCGCCGTCGAGCCAGGTGGCGAGGTAGCGCAGCGCCACGTCGATGTTGTTGCGCAGGCCGCTCTCGGTGATCTCGCCCGGGGTCGCCTTGATGTTGAGGAGGTCGGCGGCGCTCACGTCGACGTCCTCGCGGAGCCGGTCGAGCTGGTTCGGCTTGTCGCCGAGGACGCCGTCGAAGACCTCCCGGCAGATGGGGACGAGGTCGGGGTGGGCGACCCAGGAGCCGTCGAAGCCGTCGCCGGATTCGCGGGTCTTGTCGGCGCGGACCTTCTCCAGCGCGACCTTGTTGACCTCCTCGTCGCGGCGGGACGGGATGAAGGCGGCCATGCCGCCGATGGCGTGCGCGCCGCGCTTGTGGCAGGTCCGGACGAGCAGTTCGGTGTAGGCCCGCATGAACGGGGCGGTCATCGTGATGGCGTTGCGCTCGGGGAGGATGAAGTCGGCGCCCCGGTCCCGGAACTTCTTGATGACCGAGAAGAGGTAGTCCCAGCGGCCGGCGTTGAGGCCGGCGGAGTGGTCGCGCAGTTCGTAGAGGATCTCCTCCATCTCGAACGCGGCCGGGATGGTCTCGATCAGGACGGTCGCGCGGATGGTGCCGCGCGGGATGCCGAGCCGGTCCTGGGCGAGGTCGAACGCGTCGTTCCAGAGCCGCGCCTCAAGGTGGCTCTCCATCTTCGGCAGGTAGAAGTAGGGGCCCTTGCCCTTGTCGAGCTGGCGCTGGGCGGAGTGGAAGAAGTACAGCCCGAAGTCGAACAGGGAGCCGGACATCGGCTCGCCGTCGACGAGGAGGTGCTTCTCCTCCAGGTGCCAGCCGCGGGGCCGGACGACGATGGTCGCGAGCTCGCCGTCGTCCTTGAGCGCGTAGGACTTGCCGCTCTTGGGGTCGGTGAAGTCGATGGTGCGGTCGAGGGCGTCCCTGAGGTTGAGCTGCCCCTCGATCATGTTGTCCCACAGCGGGGTGTTGGCGTCCTCGAAGTCGGCCAGCCACACCTTGGCGCCCGAGTTCAGCGCGTTGATGGTCATCTTCCGGTCGGTGGGGCCGGTGATCTCGACCCGGCGGTCCTCCAGGCCGGGGGCGGGGGCGGCGACGCGCCAGGAGTCGTCCTCGCGGACGCCCGCGGTCTCGGGGAGGAAGTCGAGCGTCCCGCCCTCGGAGAGCGCGCGCTGCCGGTCGGCCCGCGCGGCGAGGAGCTCCTTGCGCCGCGCGCCGAGCGCGCGCTGCAGGGCGGCGAGCAGGCCGAGCGCCTCGGGGGTCAGGATCTCCTCGTAACGCTCGCCGAGGGGTCCGGTGACCTCGATGCCTTCCAGTCCAGCCATCTGCCTGCCCTTTCGTATAGCGAAATCTCAGTTCTGTTCTGTGGAGACGGTACTCGGCGGCGCCGATCCCGGTCAAAGCGGGTACGCCCCTCCGCACGCCCTGTCTCCGCAGACCTCCCCGCGCGCGCCTGCGTCAACCCCAGGGGGATAAGCACGTGACCATCGGGGACCGCCCGTGAGACGATCGCCGGGAAGATACGGCCGCGTCGCGGCGTTCTACCGAGGACATATGACTCAACCTTTTTCTGCAGACCAGGACCACGCCACGGACGAGTTCGAGACCCAGAGCCACGACGGGCTCGACCCCATGACGGGCGAGCTCGACCTTGAGGACCGGCGGGCACTGCGCCGCGTCGCGGGCCTCTCCACCGAGCTCACCGACATCACCGAGGTCGAGTACCGCGCCCTGCGGCTGGAGCGGGTCGTCCTCGTCGGCGTCTGGACGGACGGCACGGCCGAGATGGCCGAGAACTCCCTCCGCGAGCTCGCGCTCCTCGCCGAGACCGCCGGCTCGGAGGTGCTCGAAGGGCTCGTCCAGCGCCGTTCCCGCCCCGACCCGGCCACCTACATCGGCTCCGGCAAGGCCGCGGAGCTGCGCGACATCGTCATCGCCACCGGCGCCGACACCGTCATCTGCGACGGCGAGCTGACCCCGAGCCAGCTGCGGCACCTGGAGGAGACCGTCCAGGTCAAGGTGATCGACCGGACCGCGCTGATCCTCGACATCTTCGCCCAGCACGCCAAGAGCCGCGAGGGCAAGGCGCAGGTCGAGCTCGCGCAGCTCGACTACCTGCTGCCGCGGCTGCGCGGCTGGGGCGGCAACCTGTCCCGGCAGGTCGGCGGGCGCGCCGCCGGCGGCATCGGGATCGGCGGCCGCGGCCCCGGCGAGACCAAGATCGAGCTGGACCGGCGGCGGATCCGCACCCGGATGGCCAAGCTGCGCCGGCAGCTCGCGGGCATGTCCAAGTCGCGCGACACCAAGCGCGGCGAGCGCCGCCGCAACGCGGTGCCCGCCGTCGCCATCGCGGGCTACACCAACGCCGGCAAGTCGTCCCTGCTGAACCGGCTCACCGGCGCCGGGGTCCTGGTGGAGAACGCGCTGTTCGCCACCCTGGACCCGACCGTCCGGCGCGCCGAGACCCCCGGCGGCCGCGCCTACACCCTCGCCGACACCGTCGGGTTCGTCCGGCACCTGCCGCACCAGCTCGTGGAGGCGTTCCGCTCCACGCTGGAGGAGGTCACCGACGCCGGGCTGATCCTGCACGTCGTCGACGGTTCCGACCCCGACCCCGAGTCGCAGCTGGAGGCCGTCCGCGAGGTGCTGCGCGACATCGGCGCCGACAAGATCCCCGAGATCGTCGTCATCAACAAGGCCGACGCCGCCGACGACCTCACGCTCGCCCGGCTGCAGCGCCGCGAGCCGCACAGCGTCGTCGTGTCGGCCCGCACCGGGTTCGGCATCGAGGCGCTGCGCGCGGCCATCGAGGCGGACCTGCCGGGGCTGGAGAGCGAACTGCGCGTCCTCGTGCCCTACGACCGCGGCGACCTCGTCGCGCAGGTGCACGAGCGCGGTGAGATCCTCAAGCAGGAGCACCTGGCCGACGGCACCATGCTCCACGCCAGGGTCCCGTCCGACCTCGCCGGGGAACTGGCCAGGTTCGAGACCGTCGCCCCGACCGCGTGAAGGCCCCGTCCGGTCCGCGGAGGACCGGACGGGTTTTCGGGCCGCTCTGTGCGGGTTTCGGGGGCGGCTGGATGCCGCCGCCGGTCCCCGAACGGTGACAGCTTCCCCAAACGGCTTGACGGTTCGGTTGAAATCCGTACGGTCATAGAGCTAGGGGCGGGGTGATGGCTGTCGATGCGCTGCGATCAGAGGTTGTCGGACGGGCCTTCAGTGCACTACCGTGACGAAACCGATATCTCCGGCCTCGTTGCCATGGGTGGTCGCCCGACCACCCGGTTCACCGACGGTGGATCGCCGGCATCCGGTCGGCGGTTCGGATCGAGAGCAGGTGGCCCAATCCATGGCAGGTCCGAACTCGCGAGCAGGTGCCCCGCGGGGACGCGCCACGGCGTCCGGTGCCGCGCCGGGACGCGCTCCACGGCCCCGGCCGGGCCGGTGACGCCATGACCGTACGGCTGTTGACGAACATCGGCAGGCTCTGGACGGGCACCGACGTCTGCAGCAACGCGGCGGTGCTCATCCACGACGACCGGATCGTCTGGGCCGGTCCCGCCTCCGACCTCCCGCAGCGCGTCCCCGGCATCATCGACGACATCGTCGACGTCGACCACGTGGAGAACCTCGGCGGCGGCCTCGTCACCCCCGGCCTCATCGACGCCCACTCCCACCCCGTCTACGCGGGCAACCGCTGGGCCGAGCTCGCGATGCGCACCAGCGGGTCGTCCCACTCGGCCATCACCGCGGCGGGCGGCGGCGTCAACTCCACCGTGACCGTCACCCGGGGCACCGACCCCTGGACGCTGTGCAACGGCGTCCGCGAACGGCTCCGCCAGTGGATCCTCGCCGGGACGACCACCGTCGAGGCCAAGACCGGGTACCACCTCACCCGCGACGGCGAACTCGCCGACATCCGGATGCTGCGGTCGCTGGAGGGCGAGCCGTCCATGCCGCGCATCCACGCCACGTTCCTCGCCGCGCACATCCTGCCGCCGGAGTTCTTCGGCCGCCGCCGCGACTACATCGAGGCCGTCCGGCTGTGGGCCGGCGACGCCGCCGTCGCCGGCGCCGACTCCATCGACGTCTACTGCGACGAGGGGCACTTCACCGCCGAAGAGGCCCGCGCCCTCCTGCTCACCGGCAAGCGCGCCGGCCTGAAGGCCCGCATGCACGCCTGCGCCAACGAGCGCATCGGCGCCGCCCAGGTCGCCGCCGAGGTCGGCTGCGCGTCCGCCGACCTGCTCACCCAGGCCAACGACGACGACATCAAGGCCCTCGCCCACGCCGGCGTCACCGCCACCGTCTGCCCCGGCAGCGCCCTCAACAGCAGCCGCGCCCCCGCGCCCGTCCGGCAGATGATCGAACGCGGCGTCACCGTCGCCCTCGGCACCGACCACAACCCCGGCCAGTGCGGCATCACGTCCATGCCGCTCGTCATCGGGCTGGCGGTCGCGATGTTCGGCCTCAGCGTCACCGAGGCCCTCCGCGCCGCCACCCTCGGCGGCGCCGCCGCGCTCCGCGTCGGCGACCGCGGCTCCCTCGCACCCGGCATGCTCGCCGACATCGTGCTGTGGGACGCCGACCACGAGGGCGCCTTCGCCTGGGCGTTCGGGCTGCGCGCGCTGCGGATCTGGCGCGGCGGCGTCCCCGTCCAGCCGTAGCCTGCCATGGGCAGCGCGGTCGCGGTCGTCACCGATTCCACCGCCTATCTCCCGCCCGGCCTCGCCGAACGGCACGGGCTGACCGTCGTCCCGCTGCAGATCGCCGTGGGCGGCGCCCCGCGGGACGAGGACGACATCACCACCGCCGAGGCCGCCCAGGCGCTGCGGGAATGGCGGCCCGTCACCACCTCCCGCCCGGCCCCCGAGCGCTTCGCGGACGTCTACCGCGCCGTCGCCGCCTCCGGCGCCCGCGAGATCGTCTCCGTGCACATCTCCGCCGCCATGTCCGGGACGGTGGAGGCGGCCCGCCTCGCCGCCGGCGACGCGCCCGTGCCGGTCACGGTCGTCGACAGCGGTGTCACCGGGCTGGGCCTCGGATTCGCCGCCCTGTCCGCCGCGGCCGCCGCCCTCGCGGACGAGACCGCCGAGCGGGCCGCCGCCGCGGCCGCCCGCCGCGCCGCCCTCACCCGCTCCCTCATCTGCGTCGACACCCTCGAACACCTCCGCCGCGGCGGCCGCATCGGCGCCGCGGCCAACCTGCTCGGCTCGGCCCTGATGGTGAAGCCCCTCCTCGCCATCCGCGACGGGCGCCTCGCCCCGCTGGAGAAGGTCCGCACCACCGCCCGCGCCCTCGCCCGCCTGGAGGAGCTCGCCGTCACCGAGGCGGGGGACCGCCGCGTCGACCTCGGCGTCCAGCACCTCGCCGCCGCCTCCCGCGCCGAGGCCCTCGCCGGCCGCCTCCGCGAACGCGTCCCGAACGTCGCGGACGTCTACGTCGGCGAGGTCGGCCCGGTCATAGGCGCCCACGTCGGCCCCGGCATGCTGGGCGTGGTCGTGGCCCCCCAGCTGTAACCGCCGGTTATCCACAATCGCCGATGCGCTCACGGCGGCCGGCGGGCGCGACCTAACGTCGAGCGCCATGAAGCCCGACACGCACGACCGCCTGCAGTCCCTCATGGGCCGCCTGCGCCCGCCCGAGACGCCGCCGTCCGCCCGGTTACGCGCCACTCCCGAACGCTCGAACGTCCGCGTCCTCGTCTTGATCGGCATCGTCGCCGCCCTGGTGGCCGGCGGCTACCTG
>NZ_SMKM01000348.1 GCF_004348665.1 Actinomadura sp. GC306
CCAGCATCTCGTGCCCCTCACGGAACACCGTCGCCGACACCTCGACCGTCTCACCCACCACGGCCTTGGCCGGCCACCGGCCGCACCCCACCACCGGCGCCACATCCAGGATCGGGATGCGCCCGAGTTCCGCCTCCAGCTTGACCTGCATGTGCCGCTCCCGCGCGTCGGCGATGCCGGGGCACCGCGCCCCGCGCTCCAAGGCATCCATGCCCCGTCCGCAACTCCCCGCCATCAGCGCCGACACAAGATCATGTAAAGAGATCCCCGGGCGTCCCGGCCCGCGCCGGACGCCTCCCGCACGGCGTGGCGGGGGTCGCTGCGGCGTGCGTGCTCAGCGGGGAGCGGTGGACGCGAGCGCCTCGCGGGCGGTCGCCACGTCCGGGGCGATCGCGACCCGGCGCTGCAGGCCGGCCACGTCCGAGATGCGCCGGACGATGCCGCGCGGCGGCAGCACCACCCACATCGGGACGCCCAGCTCGGTCGCCCGCATCTGGGACCGCGTGATCACGTTGAGGCCGTTGGAATCGCAGAACGTGCAGCGGGTGAGGTCGAGGATCAGGGCGGGCGTCCCGGAGTCGAGGAGCCGCTCGGCCTGCCGGAGGATCGCCTCGCCGTTGCTGAGGTCCACCTCGGCCGGGAACGTCAGCGTCCCGCAGGTCCGCGTGCTCTCCACTCGCGCCACACCGAGATCCATGCTTCGCCCCAACGCCGGTCCCTCACCTGGATGACAACGGGGGGTACCTCACTGCGACTGTAAGCCCCCGGGCCGGACGGAACCTTCAAGAAATGGTCAAGTCTCGGACGGTGATCGTCCATATCCCGGCCGATCCCGTTCATCGGCGACAGATCCCGTTTTGTCGCCTTCGTGAGGCCGCCGCCCGGCCGCCGCGCGCGTCGCCATGTCATGGCATACCCCTATATTTCACCCTGTGGACTGCTAACTTCGCGATCAAGGCGGAGCCGGGGGAGGCGGGATGAGCGCGGATCCAGTGGTGATCGACGGCGGCGACCGCTCCTGCGTGCGCCTCCTGCTGGAACTGCGCGGCCGCATCGCGGGCATGGCCCCGGGCACGGTCGTCCACCTCATCGCCGCCGATCCGGCCGCCCCCATCGATCTGCCCGCCTGGTGCCACCTGACCGGCCACACCTACCTCGGCCCGCTGGACGGCACCGCGCCCCCCACCTACGCACTCCGGGTGGCGGCGGACGCCCGCCCGACCGAGCCGGAATCCCCCTGGCGCGCCCGCTGACGATTCCCGGCCCGGTGCCCGCCCGAGGACCGCGTTGGCACGGGGCCCGGCGGGCGGCACCCCGACCGAGACCGGGGGCGCACCCTGCGGTGCCCGTCCCGCCCGGCCGCCCGGTCATGTCGGTGCCGCGTGCGAAGCTGGGCGGGTGAGTGCCGAAGAGGAGCGTGCCGGAGTCCGGCTGACCAACCTCGACCAGCCCCTGTTCGAGGGCGCCGGGGCGACCAAGCGCGACTTGGTCGACTACCTGGACGCCGTCGCCGGCCGGATCCTCCCGCAGCTCGCCGGACGGCCGCTGTCGGTCAAGCGCGTGCTGCGCGGCCAGAAGCCCTTCATGCAGAAGAACCTCCCGAAGTACACGCCGCCCTGGGTGCGGCGCGTGATGGTGTGGGCGGAGTCCTCCCGGCGCGAGGTGTCCTACGCGCTGTGCGACGACCGCCGGACGCTGCTCTGGTTCGCCAACCAGCGCGCCGTCGAGTACCACCCGCCCCTCTTCCGCGACGGCGCCGAGAACCGGCCGACCCACCTGGTCATCGACATCGACCCGCCCACGCCGGACGACTTCGCCTCCGCGGTGCGCGCCGCCCGCCTCGTCCGGGCGGCGATGGACGACTCCGGGCTGGCCGGTGCCGTCAAGACCAGCGGCGCGAAGGGCGTCCACGTGTTCGTGCCGCTGGACGGCCGTGCCGCCGCCGACGACGTGGCCGCCGCCACCCGCGCGCTCGGGGCCCGCGCCGAGCGCCTCGACCCGGACTTCGCCACCACGGCCTTCATCCGCGAGGACCGCGGCGGCAAGGTCTTCCTCGACTCCACACGCGCCGGCGGCGCCACCGTCGTGGCCGCCTACAGCCCGCGGATCCGCCCCGGAACGCCGGTCTCGTTCCCCGTGCCGTGGGACGACCTCGACGACGTCGCCCCCGCCGACTTCACCGTCCGCAACGCCGCGGCACTGCTCGCCGAGCGGGACCCATGGGCCGAGCTCATGCCGTCCCCGCAGGAGCTCCCGCCCGGCCTGGTCGAGGAGGGCCACACCATCCCGGTCGCGCGGGTGCAGGCCATGCACGAGGGAAAGCGCCGGGCCCGCGCCCGCCGGGACACCTGAGAAACGGCCCATCCGAAACGGCGGGGCGAACGAAAACCGTGCCGCTCGCGCCGTTTCCCCGGCCTTTCGCCCCGGACGTTACGTGAAACGGGCGAGTGGGCGGTTCCCGGCCTCAGCAATTCAGCTGCACCGGCAGTTCGCGGTGGCCATTGCTGATGAACGATTCCATCGGGCGCAGTTCGCCCGGGTCGACGGCGAGCGCCATATCGGGGAAGCGGCCGAACAGCGCCGGGAGGGCGATCTCGGCCTCCAGCAGCGCGAGGTGCTTGCCCACGCAGAAGTGCACGCCGTAGCCGAACGAGAGATGCTCCTTGCCGGCGCGGGCGATGTCGAACGCGTCGGCGCCGTCGCCGTGCAGGGCGCGGTCCCGGCCGGCCGCGGCGTAGCAGGCGAGGATCGCCTCGCCCTTCGGGATCGTCACGCCGCCGACCTCGACGTCCGCCACGGCGTAGCGCAGCGGGAGGTTCGCCACGGGCGCCTGCCAGCGCAGCGTCTCCTCGATCACCTCGCTCCACGGCACCTCGCCGGCCCGGACCCGCGCGTACTGCTCCGGATGCGTCAGCATCGCGAGGATCGCCTGGTCGAGCAGGTTCACGGTGGTCTCGTGCCCCGCGGAGATCATCAGGATCAGCGTGTCCACGAGTTCGTCCTCGCCGAGCCGCGAGCCCGCCTCGTCCCGCGCGGAGACCAGTACCCCGGCCAGGTCGTCGGCGGGCTCGCGGCGCCGGGCCTCGACGAGGTCCCGCAGGATGCCGTGCAGCTCCCGCTGGTTGGCGAGGGACCGCTCGGCCGTCAGCGCCGTGTTGAACACGCCGTCGACGCAGCGCCGCAGGCTCGGCCGGGCCCCGTCCGGGACGCCGAACAGCCGGCAGATCACCTCGATCGGCAGCGGGTAGGCGAACTCCTCGCGCAGGTCGGCGCGCCCGCCCGGCGCCGCGGCCAGCGCCGCCACGAGCTCGCGGGTGATCTCCGCGACGGCCGGCCGCAGCGCCTCGGTGCGCCGCGGGGTGAACGCCCGGGAGATGATCGTGCGGAGCCGGCGGTGGTCGTCCCCGTAGGCGGTGAACATGTTGTGCACCGACACCCACGGGGACAGCGGCCAGTCCGGCGGGATCCGGCCGTCGATCCAGGCGGCCCAGTGCAGGCCAGGGTTCTTCGACACCAGGGGATCGGCCAGCAGGCCCCGCAGCTCCTCGTGGCCCGTCACCGCCCACGCGGCCACGCCGCCGGGGAGTTCCACCGGCGTCACAGGGCCCCTTTCGCGTAATTTCGCCGCCTCTCCCTGCACGTCGGCGCCGGTGGCATCGAGGACGTAGGGATTCTCCATCGGATCACTCCAGAGGGTCGGGGCGGAGCGCGCTGCGAATGGCGGAGCCTGAAGGCGGCACTGCCAACGTAGGACGCGGCCCGTCCCTCCGGCCAGATCAACTAGGTGAATGGCCCGGCGAATTCATTTCGGCCATTACTTAAATGGCGGCCCGGAAATCCTCACGGGATAGGGGATCGGCGTGCGCGGGCTCACCGAAGCGGCTCGCCGCCGGGAGGTCCGGCTCCGCGGGCGCGGCCGTCCCGCCGTGCCGCGCCGGCTCGCCCCAGCCGTGCCCGGGGGACACGACGTTGTCGGGCGGCGCCTCGGCGGCGGTGCCGTACAGGTAGGAGCCGAGGCCGAGCAGGAGGCGCTGCACGTCCTGCTGCGGCCGGACGACCAGCCGCACGAACTGGCTCGTGGAGCCCAGCTTGTTGCCGCACTCGCGGATGAACACGCCGTGGTGGGAGATCAGGTGGTCGCGCAGCCCGACGCCGTCCCGGCCGTCCGGAAGCTTGATCATGATGAAGTTGCCCTGCGACGGGAAGACCTTCAGCCCCGGCAACGCCGCGAGCTGCTGCGCCATCATCAGCCGGTCGCGGGACAGCAGCCGCAGGCTCTCCCGGTACTCCGCGCCGTGCTCGCGCAGCAGGAACACCACGACCTCGGCGAAGGAGTTCAGGTTCCACTTCGGCAGCGCCGCCCGGACCGTCTGCGCCAGCGCCGGGTTCGCCACCATGTAGCCGAACCGGATGCCGTGCAGGCCGAAGTTCTTGCCGAGGCTCTTCAGCACGATCACGTTGGGCCGGATGCGCGCCTCGTCGGCGACGCTGGTGTGCGGCTCGGCATCGACGAAGTCGAGGAACGACTCGTCCACCACGACCAGGTCCAGGTCGATCAGCAGGTCCAGCAGCCGGACGACCTCGCGCCGCGGGACGTAGCCGCCGTCGGGGTTGTTCGGGTTGCAGACGACCGCGACCCGCGACCCGCGGGTGCGGACGAAGTGCACGAACGCGTCCACGTCGAACTCGAAGCCGCGCATCTCCTGGAGCTGGAACATGTCGACGCGCTTGCCGGTCTCCATCGGCTGGTCGGTCCAGCGCCCGAACGTCGGGATCGGCGTGGCGAGGCTCTCCCGCACCAGCAGGTGGTCGATCCAGGTGATCAGCTCCGTGGACCCGTTGCCCATCACGACCGTCTGCGGGTTGTGCCCGAGCACCGAGCACAGCTCGGCGGTGATCGTGTCGGCGTCGCTCGGGTAGTACTTGAGGATCTGCTCCATGGCCCCCGCGAGCTGGGAGAACATCCCGGGCGTCGGGAAGTAGGGGTTGCAGGGGATGCAGAAGTCGACCAGGTCCTGTCGCCCCGAGGACGCCCGCTGGAGGGCGAAGAAGGACGGGCTGTGCGCGTTCTTGCGCAGCAGGCTCGGATCGATCGAGTCCGGTGACACGGAAGGTGCTCCTCGCGCAGGGGACGTCCGCTGGGCCGGGCCGGGTCGGTGCCCGCACGCCAGAGGTACGGCCCGGACCCCGCCCGGGTTCAGCGCCGGGCGGCGTCGGCCTCCAGCAGCAGGCGCAGCTCGCCGGCCGCGTCCGGGGCGAGCGCGGCGACCCGCTCCCGGTACAGGGCGGCGGACTCGGCGGAGGGCCAGCCGTCCGGGAGGTGCTCGGCGGGCAGGCCGGGGTCGGTGCGCAGCACCTGCAGCCAGTCGGCGCCGAGGACGGTGAGGCGGGTCAGCGCGTTCCCGCCCTGCGCGCGGTCCCGCGTCCAGGTGGCGATGAACCACTCGTGCTCGGCGCGGATGGCGGCGACGTCCCAGGCGCGGCGCAGCAGCCTCGGCATGTCGGTGCCCTCCAGCGGGACGGAGTGGAACGCATCGACCAGGTCGGCCAGCCCGGCGAACTCGGGGCCGTGGAACACGGCGGCGATGTCGACGCGGCCGGGCGCGATCCACAGCCCGTCGCGCAGCCCGCCGAACCCCGCCCAGACCAGCCGGGCGCGGATCTGGTGGCGCAGGTCGCGGCGGCTCTCGGGCATCGAGTAGCTGAGCAGCGTCCACTCGCCGTCCGGGTGGGTGAACGGCGCCGGGGAGTCGACCCGGGGCTTGGCCGCGCGGAGCAGGTCCGCCGCCAGCGGGGTGAGGGAGAACCGGGCGGTGCGGCCCTCCCGGACCCGGGTGAGCAGGCCCCTGCGGGTCATCCGCGCGAGCGTGGCGCGCGCGGCCGGCTCCGCCACCCCGAGGTCGCCGAGCAGGTGCAGGAAGACCCGGGAGCCGATCGGCGGATACCCGCGGTCGAGGACGAGCGAGCCGAGGAAGCTGAACACCAGCCGCTGCGGAGCGCGGACGCGCGGCCGCGGGGGCGGGGACGCGGCGTGCCCGGCGGTCATCCCTCGTCCTCTCGTCGTCGGCGATCGAGTATCCCGCGGCGCGGGGCGCCGACACACTCCGGTCA
>NZ_SMKM01000349.1 GCF_004348665.1 Actinomadura sp. GC306
GCACAGGTGGTTTCGTCTCGGGGGCCGGGCCGTTCAGGCCACGGCCCGCGCGGTGGCGGCGCGTCCGGTGCCGCGGCCGGTGGCCGGGCCGTGCGCGGGGGCGGTGGTGGGCTCCGGGGCGGTGGTGGCCGCGCGCTCCCGTGCGGGAGGCGGCGCGGGCGGCGGCGCGCCGACCAGGACGGCCGAGCCGCAGTCGACGCACGCGCGTTCCGGGCACTCCCCGCCGTGCCCGTCCGGGCATGGCGGCTGCTCGAACGCACGTTCATCACCGCAGGTGGAGCAGTACAAGGGGGACCTCCCTCGGCTATGACACGCATCACGTTCGCACGCGCCGGTGACAGAATGCGGGACTTCGCTCGGCGTGTCCGGAAGTTCGTCCCGCCACAGGGGCCACCCGCGTCCCCCCTCGCAGCCTATTCATGGGACCATCGCACCGTGACCGCAGACGCTGCCCGCCCCGATGACGCCGTGCGCCCGCCCGACGACGGCGGGCTCTCCGCGAGCCCCTTCCTGCTGGCCTGCCGCAGGCGGCCGGTCCCGCACACGCCCGTGTGGTTCATGCGCCAGGCGGGACGCTCCCTCCCCGAGTACCTCCGGGTGCGCGAGGGCGTCCCGATGCTGGAGTCCTGCACCCGGCCGGAGATGGTCGTGGAGATCACCATGCAGCCGGTGCGCCGGTACGGGGTGGACGCCGCCATCTTCTTCAGCGACATCATGGTGCCGCTCAAGGCCATCGGCGTGGACCTCGACATCAAGCCGGGCGTCGGCCCGGTCATCGCCGACCCGGTCCGGGACGCGGCGGGCGTGGCGGCGCTGCGCCCGCTGGTGCCCGACGACGTCTCGTACGTCACCGAGGCCGTCGGCGGCCTGGTCGGGGAGCTGGGCGCGACCCCGCTGATCGGGTTCGCCGGCGGCCCGTTCACGCTGGCCTCGTACCTGATCGAGGGCGGCCCGTCCAAGAACCACGAGCGCACCAAGGCCATGATGTACGGCGAGCCCGAGCTGTGGGCCGACCTCATGGACCGCCTCGCCGACCTCACCATCGCGTTCCTGAAGGTGCAGGTCGCGGCCGGTGCGAGCGCCGTGCAGGTCTTCGACTCCTGGGTCGGCGCGGTCGCCGAGGAGGACTACCGCGCCTCGGTCCTGCCGCACACCCGCCGCATCTTCACCGAGGTCGAGCCGCTCGGCGTGCCCCGCATCCACTTCGGCGTCGGGACGGGCGAGCTGCTCGGCCCGATGGGCGAGGCGGGCGCGGACGTCGTCGGCGTCGACTGGCGGGTGCCGCTGGACGAGGCCGTCAGCCGCGTCGAGCCCGGCAAGGCGCTGCAGGGCAACCTCGACCCGGCGATCCTGTTCGCCCCGTGGGAGACGGTGGAGAGCCGCGCCCGCGACGTGCTGGCCCGGGGCCGCACCGCCGAGGGGCACATCTTCAACCTGGGCCACGGCGTCCTGCCGTCCACCGACCCGGACGTGCTGGCCCGCCTCGTGGAGCTCGTCCACGAGGCGAGCGCCGAGGACGCACGCTAGTTCTCGCCCTGCTCGCCAGCCGGTGCGGCGGCCTTCCGTTGCTCCGCCCCGGAGCCGGGGCCGCCGCCCGCGCCGGTCGAGCGCCGGGTGCGCCGGCGGCGCACCAGCGCCAGCGCCGGAACGGCGAGCACGGCCGCCGTCACGAGGAAGGGCAGCAGCCAGCCGACCACCATGGCGACGCCCCCGACGAACGCCGTGAAGTCGTCCCAGCCGTTCTGCAGCCCGCCGATGAACCCGCCGCGTGAGTCGTCCTCGGGGTCCTTCGGCGCGTCCTTGGACACCAGCGTCACGGTGACGGTCGCGAACTGGGTGCGGTTCTTCAGCGACTTCTCGCGCGCCTGCAGGGCCTCCAGGTCGGCCTCGCGCTCGGCGATCTCGTTCTCCAGCCGGATGATCTCGTCGATGGAGCCGGCGCGCTCGTACAGCTTCCGGAAGGAGGCGAGCGACGCCTCCGCGGAGCGCACCCGGGCGGCCACGTCGGCGACCTCGCCGGTGACGTCCTCGGCCTCCTGGCTCAGCGACAGCTTGCTGCCGAGGTCGGTGCCGAGCGTGTTGAGCAGCTCCCCGTAGCGGTCGGCGGGGATCTTCACCGTGATCTCCGAGCGCGGCGGGTCGGTCCTGCTGGACTCCTGCTCGACGTAGCCGCCCGCGTCCGTGACCAGCCGCTTGGCCTTCGCGGCGGACGCGTTCACGTCCTCCGCCCTGACCCGCAGCGACGCCGTGTGGACGACCTCGCGCGCCGCGGTGAGCGGGGCCCGCCGGTTCGCGCCCGTGCCCTCGCCCTCGTCGGCTCCCGCCGGTGCCCCCTCGCCGGGCTCCGCCCCCGCGCCGCGCTCACCGCTCGTGGCGGCGGGGGCGCGGTGGGCGGCCCCGCCCGCCGGTTCCGAGCTGTCCGAAGCACCGTCGCCGCCCCCGCACGCGGCCAGCGCCCCGGCGAGCAGGAGGACGACGAACGCCCATGTCACGTGCCTGACGCCTCTCACGATCCCCATGCGGCTTGGACGAGGTGCCGCATATCACCGTTCCTCCTGATGGATCGCGAAACGAGCACGAAGCAGGCACGCGGCGGTCACGGGGGCGGGGCCCGGCCGCGCTCGTCAGCCGTCCCGCAGGACGACCGGGCCGCCGATGTTGACGGTGCCGAGCGTCCACAGCGCGCCGGTGCCGGGGACGACGGCCAGCGCGGTCGGGTTGACGCTGCTCCGGTTCGGCACGGCGGTGGTCGGCACCCGCTCCCACGCCCCGCCCGCGTAGCGCAGGAGGCCGGGCTCGGCGGGTGCGTCGACCGCGTGCCCGACGATCCACAGCGTGCCGTCCTCGCCCTGGACGATCTCGCTGAAGCCGTTGAGGCCGGCGGGCGGCGCGACGCTCGTCCAGGCGGTGCCGTCCCAGCGCATCAGCAGGGGGACGTTCGACGGGCCGGGGTCGGTGTAACCGATGGCCCACGCCTCGGCCGGGGACACCGCGACCATGCCGGTGAAGCCGACGGCATTCCCGGACGGCCGGTTCACCGGAGCGTCCCGCCACTCACGCCCGTCCCAGTGGCGGGCGACGAGGGCCGGGTCGTCCTGCGCGGCGGTGCCGAGCGCCCACACGTCGTCGTCGGCGCGGACGTGGACGGTCTCCACTTCGATGCCGGGGAGGGCGGCCACGTGGGTCCAGGTGTCACCCGTCCGGCGGTGGACGTCGGTGCCGGTGACGAGCCACACCCCGGACGCGCGGGCCTGCAGGTCGGCGCGCCCGGCGCCCGGCGGTAGGGCCACCTGGGCGAACGCGGAGCCGGTGAAGCGCGCCAGGTAGGGGGTCGTCGCGTTGTCCGCGCCGTACTTGGGCCCGGTGATCCAGACGTCCTCGGGGCCGGCGGCGTCGACGTCCATGATCGTGCCGCGGTTGCGCAGGCCCTGGAGGTCGTACTCGACCCAGCGGCCCGCCTGCCAGCGGCGCACGACCGGATTGCCGGGAATGAGGGTGCCCGTTCCCGGGATGGGGCCGGGGATGACCAGCTCGCCCTGGTTCCCGGCGATCCACACGCTGTCCGGGGACGCGGCGGCGACGTCGTAGAGGTTGTTGTTCGGCCAGAAGAAGGGCAGCGGCACCGGCTCGAAGCCGCCGCGGGCCGCCGCGGACGCGGGGACGGCGAGCCCGGCGGCCAGCCCGGTGGCCAGCACGGCGCCGGCGGCCGCGGCGCCCGCGGCCCGGAAGGGGGTTCTCCAGCGGTTCATAATGCCAGTATCCACTGGCGAGGTTGGAGTGGCTTGTCAGTCCGTTGACAGAAAGACCGCGCTTCCCGCGCACTTCTCCACCGGCCCCGGTGCGCGATCCGGCGCGGCGTCTGGGAGGCTGGGGGCATGAGCACGTCCCACGCCGTCGTCGTCGGCGGCGGCATCGCCGGACTCGCCGCCGCGCGCCTGCTGGCCCGGGGCGGCGTCCGCGTGACCGTCCTGGAGGGCTCCCCGCAGATCGGCGGCAAGCTGCGGGTCAGCGAGATCGCCGGGATCCCGGTCGACGAGGGCGCCGAGTCGATGCTCGCCCGCCGCCCCGAGGGCCTCGACCTCGTGGCCGCTCTCGGCCGGTCCGGCGAGCTGGTCAACCCGGGCACCACCTCCTCGTCGATCTTCAGCCGCGGCGCGCTGCGGACGATCCCGTCCGGGCAGGTCATGGGCGTCCCGTCCGACCTGAGGGCGCTGGCCGGCTCGCAGGTGCTGTCCCGGGGCGGGCTGGCGCGCGTCCCGCTCGACCTCGTCCTGCCCGAGACACGGCGCGGCGCCGACGTGTCCGTCGCCGACTACATCGGGGCCCGCGTCGGCCGCGAGGTCGTCGACCGCCTCGTCGAGCCGCTGCTCGGCGGCGTGTACGCCGGACGCACCGAACTGCTGTCGTTCGACGCGACGCTGCCCGCGGTCGCCGCCGCCGCGCGCTCGCACCGCTCGCTGCTGCACGCCGTCAAGAGCATCCGGGACGCCGCGCCGAAGGACCCGGGCCCGGTCTTCGCCACCCTGCCGGACGGCCTCGGCACGCTCCCGCACCTCGTCGCCGACGACATCACCGCCGCCGGCGGGACGATCCGCACCGGCGCGACGGTCCGCGAACTGCGCCGCCGCCCGGACGGCTGGCGCCTCACCATCGGGCCCACCCGCGACCCCGAGCACCTCGACGCGGACGCGGTGCTGATCGCCGTCCCCGCGGCCCCCGCGGCGCGGCTGCTCAAGGAGGAGGTCCCCGCCGCCTCCCGGGAGCTGGCGGACATCGAGTACGCCGGCATGGCGATCATCACGCTCGCCTACCGGGCGAGCGCGTTCCCGCGGCTCCCGGACGGCAGCGGCTACCTCGTCCCCGCGGTGGAGAGCGCGACCGAGCACGGGGGGCGGGGCGTCAAGGCCGTCACGTTCAGCTCGGTGAAATGGCCCCACCTGCGCGACCGCGCCCCCGAGATCATCGCGGTGCGCTGCTCCATCGGCCGGTTCGGCGACGAGCGGGCGCTGCAGCAGACCGACGCGGAGCTGGCCGCGACCGCGATGGCGGAGCTCGCCGCGACCTGCGGCGTCACCGAGCTGCCCGCCGAGACCCGGGTGACCCGGTGGGGCGGCGGGCTCCCGCAGTACAACGTCGGCCACGCCGACCGCGTGGCCAGGGTCCGGTCCGCGGTCGCCGCGACGCCGGGGCTCGCGGTCGCGGGCGCCGCCTACGACGGCCTGGGCATCCCCGCGTGCATCGGCTCGGCGCGCGCGGCGGCCACCCGGGTGCTGGACCACCTGCGCAGCCGAGAAGGAGCAGACCATGACGCAGCCGACGGGCAAGTCCAGGGCACGCGAACTCAATGAGGTCATCCGCTACACGATGTGGTCGGTCTTCCGGGTCACCAGCCCGGGGACGCTCGGCGAGCAGGACGCGGCCGAGGTCCAGGCACTCCTCGACCAGGCCGCCGAGAAGGACGTGACCACCCGCGGCGCCTACGACGTCGCCGGCCTGCGCGCCGACGCCGACTACATGTTCTGGTGGCACGCGCCCACGTCCGACGACCTCCAGGAGGTCTACACCCGGTTCCGCCGCACGGCCCTCGGCCGCGCCAGCGAGCCGGTGTGGTCGCAGATGGCGCTGCACCGCCCGGCGGAGTTCAACAAGAGCCACATCCCCGCCTTCCTCGCCGACGAGGAGCCCCGCGCCTACGTGTGCGTCTACCCGTTCGTGCGCTCCTACGAGTGGTACCTGCTGGAGGACGGCGAGCGCCGCGCGATGCTCGCCGAGCACGGCAAGATGGCGCGCGACTACCCCGACGTCCGCGCCAACACGGTGTCGGCGTTCGCGCTCGGCGACTACGAGTGGATGCTGGCGTTCGAGGCCGACGAGCTGCACCGCATCGTCGACCTGATGCGCCACCTGCGCGGCGCCAAGGCGCGGCTGCACACCCGCGAGGAGATCCCGTTCTACACGGGCCGCCGCAAGCCCGTCAGCGAACTGGTCGCCAACCTCGTCTAGGCGCCGGACCGGGCCCGCCGGGGCGGCGCGCCCCGGCGGCGGCGCCCCTCACTCGCCTCCGCCGCCTCCGCCGCCCCACCCGCCGCCTCCGCCGTAGTC
>NZ_SMKM01000034.1 GCF_004348665.1 Actinomadura sp. GC306
CCCGCACCCTCGGCAACCTGGCGCGCCTCCTAGACCGAGACCCGACCCCCCACGACGAACGCGCCACCGAGATAACCACCCTTTGGACCGCGGAGTAGAGCCGGGCAGGAGCACTCGGCCGAACTGGGGGCCTCGGCGGGCATACGGCGTTAGCGCTGGAATGCCGGGGGCGGCAGAGCCGTTGGCCCGGATGTGAAGAGCATCGGTTTTCTCTCGTTCGGGCACTGGAGCGACAGTGCGGGGTCGCGGACGCGGTCGGCCTCCGACGCGCTGCTGCAGTCGATCGACCTGGCCGTGGCGGCGGAGGAGCTGGGCGCCGACGGCGCCTACTTCCGGGTGCACCACTTCGCGAGGCAGCTCGCGTCACCCTTCGCGCTGCTCTCGGCGATCGGCGCGAAGACGTCCCGCATCGAGATCGGCACCGGCGTGATCGACATGCGGTACGAGAACCCGATGTACTTCGCCGAGGACGCCGGCGCCGCCGACCTGATCGCCGGTGGACGGCTGCAGCTCGGCATCAGCCGCGGATCGCCGGAGCAGGTCATCGACGGGTGGCGGTACTTCGGGTACGAGCCGGCCGAGGGCGAGACCGACGCCGACATGGCGCGCAGGCACACCGAGGTCCTGCTCACGGTGCTGCAGGGCAGGGGCTTCGCCAAGCCCAACCCGCGGCCGATGTTCCCCAATCCGCCCGGGCTGCTGCGCGTCGAGCCGCACTCGGAGGGGCTCCGCGAGCGCATCTGGTGGGGCTCGGGCTCCAACGCCACCGGCGTGTGGGCGGCCAAGCTCGGGATGAACCTGCAGAGCTCCACGCTCAAGGACGACGAGACGGGCGAGCCGCTGCACGTCCAGCAGCGCAAGCAGATCGAGGCGTACCGGCAGGCGTGGAAGGAGGCCGGGCACGAGCGCGAGCCGCGCGTGTCGGTCAGCCGCAGCATCTTCGCGCTGACCAGCGACCTGGACCGCGCCTACTTCGGCCGCGACACCGACGACAGCGACAAGATCGGCATGATCGACGAGAACACCCGGGCGATCTTCGGGCGCTCGTACGCGGCCGAGCCGGACGTGCTGGTCAAGCAGCTCGCCGAGGACGAGGCGATCCAGGCGGCGGACACGCTGCTGCTCACCGTCCCCAACCAGCTCGGCGTGGACTACAACGCCCACGTCCTGGAGAACATCCTGACCCACGTGGCCCCCGACCTCGGCTGGCGCTGACCCACCACCCCCGGCACCGGACGTACCACGGAGGCGTGGGCAGTCGGGCGGCCCAGTTCGTTGAGCAGGGGGCCGCCCTTTGCCGTTGCCTCCGGTGTCGCGTCAGCGGACGGGAGGCGCCAGTTGCGGTGGGCCTCGCATGATTCGGCGGCAACCGACCAGGAGCCAGCCGAGGAGGCTACGCCGACGGCGTGGCTCCGGGGCGGCAGGCCAGAACTCATCTCTTGCGGGAGGCACCTTCCTTATCGGCGTGTCCCAGGTACCGTCGAGCGCCCGAGGTGGTGATACCTCGTGCTGGGCATGGAGGCTTCCAACGCTCCGGAGAGCCAAGCACTCAACGAACGAGTCGATGCGTCGGGCGAGATCAAAGGCGTCTTCGCCTCGACCAGCTGATCTGGCAGCAAGGCCCATAGGGAGCCGGTGTACTCGCCCAGTAGATGCACATGCCGGGGTAGCGTCGCCGCAGGGCTTCCACCGTCTGGTCAAGATCGGCCTCCTCCGCCAGGCCGGGGTTCCACACGGCGTGTCATCCTCGGCTACTCCGACCCGCTGGACCCCGACATCTGCTACTCCGAAGGCATCTACGGCAACGTCTACATCGAAGGCGCAGACCACGTGGCCCGATGCAACGCCGCCTTCGATGCCATCTGGGACGCTGCCCTTGGCGAGGACCAGAGTGCAGCTCTCATCACCGCAATCGCCGCAGAGCTGTAGATACCCTGACCGTATGACCCCCTCCGCAGACCCGTCCTCCGCCGTATGGCGCAAAGCCTCCAAGAGCACCGCGACGGGCAACGAGTGCGTCGAACTCGCCGCCATGACCGACGTCATCGCCGTGCGCGACTCCAAACGCCTTGCCGGACGCGACGTGACGATGACGCGTCCGGCGTTCACGCGGCTGGTCAATGAGATCCGCCGAGGTCAATACGACCTCTGAAGCGGAGCGGCGGCTGGCCCATCAGAGCCCTGCTCCAATCCACCCGGTGGTGAGGTCGACTGCCCAATGGCATTGTTTTGTTTCCAGACGAATCACGCGCCTCGAATACGCCGCAAGGGAGATCACCGGAGATGGCTAGGGTCACCCCCCGTACATGGCGTCGCTCTTCATACAGCACCAGTGGTGAAAACTGCGTGGAAGTCCCCGCCCTGGCGCCTGAGCTGGAGCGCCAGGAATTCGGCCAGGTCCCTTGGACAAAGAGCACGCGCAGCCAGCAGACGACTGATCAGTGCGTCGAGCTGGCGAGTGTCCGCGGCTACGCGGCCGTGCGGGACTCCAAAGATCCGGAAGGCCCCCTGCTCATCATCACAGGTCAGGCCTGGCAAAGGCTCAGCCGCCAAATCAAGACCGGCGCCTTCGACCAGGGGTGAGTGGGGCGGAGACTTGCTCCGTGCATCGTTAGCAGGTGACCCCTCCGCAGGGACGGCGGAGGGGCCGCCTGCAGATGGTCACTCGTCCAGGTAGAGCAGGGCGGTGATGGTCTTCTTGCAGATGTCGCAGTGCATGGGTGCTTCCTCGGAGGCCAGGTCGCATTCGACCGTGGTGACGCGGTCGATGAAGCCGGTCGCGGGTACGCAGCGCACCAGCGCAGGTCAGGCGGTACTGGGGGAGCCGGTGTCTGGGGCGTGGTAGAGCAGGCGGCGGAGCATGTCGGTGATGGTGACGACGCCCAGCACCGAATCTCCTTCGGTGACCAGGGCGAGCTGGTTGCCGGTCCGGCGCATCCGGGTCAGCGCGGTGTAGACCGGGGTGTCGGCCTCGACCCGGTGGGCCGGCCTGGTCAGGTGCTCGATCCCGGAGGTCTCGGGCAGGGTGAGGGTGTCCCGGACGTGCACCACCCGCCAGGCGGTGCCGGGCCCTGGCACCAGGATGCGCAGGTGGCCGGACGCATGGCCGGTCGCCTGGACCTCGGCCACGGTCGCGCCCGGGGCCACGGTGGTCGGTGCGGTGCCCGGCTTGACCAGGTCTCCGATCCGCAGGCTGCTCAGATCCAGGGCCTCGGAGAGCTGGGCCGAGTATCCGGCGTCCAAGGCGCCGACGTTCGCCGAGTGCTCGACCAGGTGGCGCAGGGCGTCCGGGTCCTGGCCCGACTCGACCTGGTCGGCGGACTCGACGCCGACCTTGCGCAGGCACCAGTTCGCCGACTCGTTCAGCGCGCGCAGCAGCGGCCGGGTCACCCGCATGAAGCCGCGCATCGGCAGCGCCAGCATCGTCGCCGACCGCTCCGGATGCGCGATGGCCCACGACTTGGGCGCCATCTCCCCGACCACCAGGTGCAGGAACGTCACGATGACCAGCGCCAGCGCGAAGCCCGCCGCGTCGGCGAGCCACCCCGGCGCGTTCAGCGAGGCGATCAGGGGAGTGAGCCAGTGGTGCACGGCCGGCTTGGTGATCGCACCCAGCGCCAGCGTGCAGATCGTGATGCCGAGCTGGGCACCGGCGAGCAGCACCGTCAGTTCGGACGCGCTGCGCAGCGCCGCCCGGGCCGACCGGCTGGTGGGCGCGGCGTCCTCCAGCCGGTGGCGCTTGGCGGCGATGAGCGCGAACTCCACCGCGACGAAGAAGGCGCTGAGCGCGATGATGGCGACGGTCGCGGCCAGGACCACCCAGGGGCTGCTCATCGGTCCGCCTCCTCCTGGCCGGCCGGGGCCCCGGTGGGCTCGGTGGTGACGTGCAGCCGGATCGACGAGGGCACGTGGTTGTCGACGTCGAGCACCGTCACGTGGACGAACCGGGCGGGCGGCTCGTCGCTGTGCGCGAGGTCGGCCGGGTCGGGCGGGAGCGCGATGTCCAGTTCGGCGCCGATCTCGGGAAGCGCGCCGTACTCGGCGATCACCAGGCCGGCGATGGTCTCGTAGTCGCCCTCGGGCAGCCGGTGGTCGATGGTGCGCTCGACCTCGTCGATGTGGAAGCCGCCCGGGATGACCCAGGCCGTCCCGTCGGCGAGCGCCGCGGGCTCGGGGACGTCGGTGTCGTGCTCGTCGGTGATCTCGCCGACGAGTTCCTCGGCGAGGTCCTCCAGGGTGAGGATGCCGGCGAAGCCGCCGAACTCGTCGATGACGCAGGCGAGCTGGGTGCGGCCGTCCGCCAGCCGGTCCAGTGCGGTCGGCAGCGCCATCAGCGTCGGCACGACGGTCGCCGGACGCATGATCGAACTGATCGGGGCCGCGGGATCGGCGGCGGTCAGCACGTCGTCCAGGTGCGCGACGCCGACCACGCGCTCCTCGTCGTCCAGGACGGGGTAGCGCGAATGCCCGGTGCTCATCGCGCGCCTGACCTCGCCGATGGGCGTGGTGTCGTCCACGGTGTCGACCTGGGCTCTGGGGATCATGGCGTGCTCGACGTCCCGGCGCGGGAAGTCCAGGATGCGGTCCAGCAGGATCGACAGGTCGGCCGGCAGGTCGCCGCTGCGCCGGGAGTCGGCGACGATGTGCGCAAGATCCCGCTCGGTCGCCGAGTGCTCTACGTCGTGCACCGGCTCGATCCGCAGCATCCGCAGCAGCAGGTTCGACGACTGGTCGAACACCCAGATGAGCCAGCCGAACACCTTCAGGTAGACGAGCGTCGACCGCGACAGCCACCGGGCGACCGGTTCGGGCCGCGCGATGGCCAGGTTCTTGGGGAACAGCTCGCCGAACACCATCTGCACCAGGGTGGACAGCCCCAGGGCCAGCACGGTGCCCGCCGCCACGCCGACGCCGGTGGAGACGCCGGCCCCGCCGAGGATGTCGCCGAAGGCCCGGCCGACCAGCGGTTCGGCGACGTAGCCGACGAGCAGCCCGGTCACCGTGATGCCGAGCTGCGCGCCGGACAGCATGAACGAGGTGCGGCGGGTGACCCGCAGCGCGCGGGCGGCGGCCCCGTCACCGGCTCCCGCCCGCGCCTGCAGGCGAGACCGGTCCACCGCCATGTAGGCGAACTCCTGGGCGACGAAGTAGCCGGTCAGCGCGGTGATCAGCAGGATCACCGCCACGCCCAGGACGAGCGACAGCAGAGTGATCAACTGTGTCCCGCCCGCGGGTCACCGGCCGGGGCCGCGGCGGGATCGCAATAGTGGTTCATGGGCCTCTCTGGGAGCGGATCATCTCTCCCAACGACGAACTACCTGGTCAGGTTCCGGTTCAAACGTTCTTCCCTCGCGGGCGGCGAGGCCGGTCTCACAGGAGGAAGAGGAGCATGGCGGCGACCGCCACGTCCAGGACCCCGCAGGCTTCGGCGTACGAGCGGGACACCACCTTGTCGAGCTTCAGGTGGACGGCGTCCCAGATCCCGTGGAGGAGCCAGCCCGCCGCCACCAGGTAGCGGCCCAGGTCGGGGTCCACGGCCATGCCCACCAGCGCGATCGCCCCGAATCCGAGCATCCCCGCGGCCTGGATCCCGAAGGAGTGCCGCCCGTTCGCCGTCCCGGTGACGGCCCCCCACACCAGCAGGACCAGCGCGGCGGCGACGGCGACGGTGGTCAGGTCGATCACGTCCAGCAGCTCGATCACGAAGACGGCCGCGACCATGCCGCCGATCACCGGCCATGACGCCTCGCGCCGGCCGATCTGGTCGAGGATCAGGTACTCCAGGGCCAGCAGGAGCACTACGGGAGCGAGCCCGGACACCGCGTCGGCCGCGTCGCCGAGGCCGCCGCCCCAGACGAGCGCCGCGGCCGCCAAGGCGACCGCGGTGGGCCAGCGGCGCGCCGCCTTCCACAGCGGCCCCTGGCGCTCACCCGCCACGGCGGTCATCGCGCGACCTTCGGGGAGCGGTGGGCGAACTCGTCGCGGCGGCGGAGCATGACCAGGAGCATGAGCGGGAGCATCAGCGCGTGTTCGAACATCATCAGGGAGTCGGTGGAGACGACGTCCAGCCACAGGAGGGGGAGGAGGACGGCGAGGGGGGCGAACATCGCCGCGCACATCTCCAGGGAGCCGGCCCAGCCGTGGCCGCGGACGCGCATCCAGATGAGCATCCCGGCCGACATGTCGAACGCCATCTCCAGCGACGCCAGTTCGGGCTGCCGCCCCATGGACAGCTCCCCTCCCGTGAGCGCCAGGACGCCCCGGACGGCGCCACCGAAAATCAGCATTCCGGCAGCCATCGCCAGGAGCATTTCCACGTAGTGCTGCGCGAAATGCCCCCAGCCGCCGTGATGGCGTGTGCCGGCCTCCGGAGCGAGCGCGATGTCGGGCTGAGGTTGCATGACGGTCCTTCCTCGTTGCGCGGTCGGGCTTTCCGACGTCCTCAGCCTGCGAGAAGGCGACGTCCCCCAGTAGTGACGGACCGGCACCGGCGCGCATGACATCTGTCATCCGCATTCCTCACAAATGACATACGGCGCGAATGGTGTGCTGCTGGAAGAATGGCCGTGTGCGTGACCAGGGGAACGAGGGCGGGACGGGCCTGGCGGGTTTCCGCCGCTACACCTGGTGGGCGGTCCCGGGGACCAGCGTGGCGCTCCTCGTCCTGTTCACCGGCGACTGGATCCTGGACGGCGCGGTGCCGGTCCGGCTGCGGATCCTGTGCGCCGCCGCGCTGGTCATCGAGGTGGCCGCGGTCGTGGTGCTCCTCAACCGGCGCATGTCGGCCGGCGGGCAGCCGCCACCCCGACCGCCGGCGGGCTGGCCGGCCGCCGGGGCGCTCGCCGCGCTCGTGCTGGCCCTGTGCCCGCTCGCGCTGCGCGACTACGGGCTGTGGCCCATCGCGCCCGCCATCATGACGGCGGTCGCGGCGACCTACCTCGACGGGCCGCGCCGCAGGTGGCTGGTCATCGGCGCGGTGCTCCTCGCGGCGCTGCCGGGCGGCGCCGTCAGCCTGGCGACCGGGGACGGCCGGCTCCTGTACGCGGCGCTGTTCCCGCCCGGGGTCACGGCGTTCGTCGTCTGGGCGATGCTCGGCCCCCTGTGGGCCTGGGACATCGCCGGGCGGCTGGACGAGGCGCGCCGACTGTCGGCGGAGCTGGCCGTCAAGGACGAGCGGCTGCGCTTCGCCGCCGACCTGCACGACATCCAGGGCCACCACCTCCAGGTCATCGCCCTGAAGAGCGAGCTGGCCGCCCGGCTCGCCGAGGCCGACCCGGAACGCGCCACGGCCGAGATGAGGGAGGTGCAGCGCCTCGCCACGGACGCCCTCCGCGACACCCGCGCCGTCGTGCGGGGCTACCGCCGCACCAGCCTGGACGACGAGATCGCCAACGCCACCCGCGTCCTGGCCTCCGCCGGCATCGACGCCCGCACCACAGCGGACCCCGCCGCCGTCGGCGAGACCGCCCGCCACCTGCTGGGACTGGTGATGCGGGAGGCCACCACCAACCTCCTCCGCCACAGCCGGGCACATCACGCGACGATCGACTACCGCGTCACCGCTGGCGTCGCGCGGCTCCGGGTGAGCAACGACGGCGTCCTCGACAGCCCTGACGACGTCCCCTCCGGCACCGGCCTGCGGGGCCTCGCCGCCCGGCTGGCCGCCGCGGGCGGCGACCTCGCCTGGACCCGCGACGGCGACCGGTTCGAGGTCACGGCATCGCTGCCCGCCGTCCCGGCCGAGGAAGGCCGGGCCGGCGAGGTGGCGGGAGTGGGGGAGGGGCCGCGATGATCCGCCTGCTGATCGCCGACGACGAGGAGATGCTCCGCAGCGCCCTGGCGGCCCTGCTCGCGCTCGAAGAGGACCTCGTCGTCGTCGCCGAGGCGGCCACGTCCACCGACGCGGTCCGGCTGGCGCGCGAGCACCGCCCGGACATCGCGGTCCTGGACCTGGAGATGCCGCCCACGGACGGGCTGCGCGCCGCCGAGGAGATCCGGGCCGCGACGCCGGCGCAGATCGTCCTGGTCACCCGGCACGCGCGACCCGCGGTGCTGCGCCGCGCCCTGGCCGCCGGGGTGCGCGGCTTCGTTCCCAAGACGACCCCGGCCGCCCGCCTCGCCGAGATCATCCGCGACGTCGCCGCCGGCCGCCGCTACGTCGATCCCGACATCGCTGCCTCCGCCCTCACGGAGGACGAGTGCCCCCTCACCGAACGCGAACTGGAGGTCCTCGCCGCGGCACGCACCGGCGCGTCCGTCAACGAGATCGCCGCCCAGGTCCACCTGGCCCCGGGAACCGTCCGCAACTACCTGTCGGCCGCGATGACCAAGCTGCACGCCTCCACCCGGCACGCCGCCGCCCACCACGCCTGGCAACAGGGCTGGATCTAGCGCGGCGACCACACCGGGTCAGCAAGCCGTTGACTTGCGGCGTGTTGTTGTTATCCGGCCTCCCATAACAACGACACGCCGCAAGTCAACGAAGTCGGGCGAGATCTTTAGGGCTTCGGGGGCGGGGGTAGGGCACTTGGACGTCTAGAAGGAGTTGCCGCATGCCGGATGCAGTGTCAGAGCCCCGGGAGATCACCGCCGCCGTCGTGAAGGAGAAGGGCGCGTTCGAGCTGGCGCCGGCCGTGCTGGAACCCCCGCGCGACGACGAGGTGCTCGTCCGCGTCGTCGCCGCCGGCCTGTGCCACACGGACCTGGTGGTCCGCGACCAGGTCTACCCCGTCCCGCTGCCGGTCGTTCTCGGGCACGAGGGCGCGGGCGTCGTCGAGGCGGTCGGCTCCGCCGTGGAGAAGGTGGCGCCGGGCGACCACGTCGCCGTCAGCTTCCTGCCCTGCGGCCGGTGCCGCCCGTGCCTGGACGGGTCGCCCGCCAGCTGCGCGAACTTCAACGACATCAACTTCGCCGGGCAGCGCCCGGACGGTTCGCACGCGCTGAGCCTTCCCGGCGGGGGGACGCTGCACGACCGGTTCTTCGGGCAGTCGTCGTTCGCCACCTACGCGATCGCGAACGAGCGCAACACCGTCAAGGTGCGCGAGGACGCGCCGCTGGAGCTGGTCGGTCCGCTCGGCTGCGGCATCCAGACCGGCGCCGGCACCGTCCTGCACGCCCTTGAGGTGGGGCCGGGCGCGACGTTCGCCGTGATGGGCGCGGGCGCCGTGGGGCTGAGCGCGGTGATGGCCGCACGGGTGGCCGGCGCGACCACGATCATCGCCGTCGACGTCGTCCCGTCCAGGCTGGAACTGGCCGCCGAGCTCGGCGCCACGCACGTGGTCAACGGGGCCGAGCAGGACGCGGTCGCCGAGATCCGGCGCATCACCGGCGGCGGCGTCGACCGCGCCCTGGACACCACCGGCCTGCCCGCCCTCATCGGCCAGGCGGTCGAGGCGCTGCGGCAGCAGGGGAGCGCGGCCGTCCTCGGCGCCTCCAGCCCGGACGCGAAGATCGAGCTGCCGGCCAACGCGTTCATGCAGAGCTGCAAGACGCTCATGGGCGTCGTGGAGGGCGACAGCGTCCCGGACGTGTTCGTCCCCCAGCTCCTCGACCTCTACATGCAGGGCCGCTTCCCGTTCGACCGCCTGGTCCGCTTCTACGACTTCGACCAGATCCAGCAGGCCGCCGCCGACACCGAATCCGGCGCCGTCGTCAAACCGATCCTCCGCATGTCCTGAGCGGGCCGCCTTCCGGGCGGGCGGTGGGCGGCGGCGTGCCGGGGGCCGCGAGGGCGGCCGCCCGGTGCTCGCGGGGGCTCATGCCGTAGCGGGCGCGGAAGGCGCGGCTGAGGCCGGGCGCGTCCGGCATGCCCCAGCGGGCGCCGATCTCCGCGATGGACCTCCCGGCGAGCCGCGGCGCGGCCAGGTCGTCGAAGCAGCGGCGCAGCCGCTCCTCGCGCAGCCAGCGCCCGAACGTGGTGCCCTCGCGGGCGAACAGCCGGTGGAGCTGGCGCAGCGAGATGCTGTGGGCCGCCGCGACCTTCGGCGGGGACAGGCACGGGTCGGACAGGTGGAGCTGCATGTAGAGCCGGACCCGGTGCGGCAGTTCCTCCCCCGGCGCGGTCGGCGGACGGTCGAGCCCGCCGAAGGGGGCGAGCGCGGTCGCGATGAGGTCCAGCGCCATCTCGGCGAGCCGTTCCCCGGTCTCCGGGCTCGCCGCGTCCGCGACCCGGGTGGCGTTGACGATGAACGGGGAGACCAGGCGGCCGATCATGGAGTCGACCGCGATCCGGTGGGCCGTGGCGCCGTCCGGCTCGATGCCGCGCTCGCGCAGCGCGGCGCGAGGGAACTGCAGCACCAGGTGGTCGAACCGCGGGCCCTGGAAGTCCACCAGGTAGGGGCGCCTGCTGTCGAACAGCGCCAGGTCGCCCGGCCGTAGGACGGCCCGCCGCCCGTCCTGGTGGCCGATGGTCCGGCCGTTGAGCTGCAGCGCGAGCAGGCAGACGTCCTCCTCCGCCGCGCGCAGGTGGCGGCGGGACCGCTCGGCGGTCATCGGGTCGGTCACGATGCGGGTGGCGCGGATCGGCCCGACGTGGTGGTCCCGCACCATGCCGCGGAAGCTCCCGCCGCCGGTCTGGGCCACGTCCAGCTTGATGAAGGTCGAGCAGATGACCTCGTGCCAGTACGCGATCCGGTCGCGCGGCGCGACCTGTTCGGTGGAGAGCACCCGTCCCACGGAAGCAACGCTAGGACGGTGGATTCCGCCGGACAAGCCGTGACTTGTCGCTCCGTGCCAGATCGCTTGTCGCTGCGCGCAACGACCGCCCGCCGCCCGGATCCGCCTCCTAGCGTCGTCGGCATCTCCGGACATACGAGGAGGGAACATGCTGATCAGAGCGGGAATGCTGCCGGTCGACGCGGCGGCGCGGTTCGCCGGGCGGACGGCGCTCACCACCCCCGGCGGCACCCAGACGTTCGCGGAACTGGACGCGTTGGCCAACCGCGTCGCGACCGGCCTGGCCGCCCTCGGCGTCGGCGTGGGGGAGCGGGTCGGCGTGCTCTCCCACAACCGGGCCGAGGTCGTGCACGCCTGGCTGGGATGCGAGCGGGCCGGGATCGTCCGGGTCGTCCTGCACAGCCACTTCGACATGGCCGCGCACGCGGACCTGCTGGAGCAGGTCGGCGCCCGCGGGCTGGTCTTCGACACCCGCTTCGCCGGGGACGTCGAGGCGCACCTGGACCGGCTCGGCGACCTCCTGCTGATCGCGGTGGGCGAGGAGACGCCGTCCTGGGCGATCTCCTGGGCGGACGTGCTGGCGGCCGGGTCCCCGGTGGCCGAGCCCCTGGACGTGGACGAGGACTCGCCCGCGTTCATCCAGCCCACCTCGGGCACCACCGGCCCGCCCAAGCCCTGGACGGTCAGCCACCGCTCGTGGGCGGCGGTGATCGACCAGAACCTCCACCACGTCGACACGTTCGCCCCCGGGCTCGAACCGGTCGGCCCGTCCGACGTCGTGCTGCACGCGCACGCGCTGCAGTGGGCGACGGGCTTCCAGCTGCTCTACCCGTACCTCGTCCGCGGTGCCCGGACGGTGCTCGTGGACGACTCCGCCTTCGACCCCGCCCACGTCCTGGACGTCATGCTCGCCGAGGGCGTCACCGGCCTCCTGCTGCCGGCGCCGATGCTCGACCCGATCCTGGACCTCGTCGAGCTGTACGGCGGCATCGACCACTACCTGCGCAGGCTGGTGGTGTTCTTCGCGACCCCCGAGATCCTGGAGCGCGCGGCCGTCCTGCTGGGGCCGGTGTGGTGCCACGGGTTCGGCTCGACGGAACAGGGCGCGGTCACCACCCGCCTGCTGGCCTCGGACGTCGCCGAGGACCCGGAGCGGATCACCAGTGTGGGGCGGCCCGCGTCCCCGTTCTTCGAGGTGGCCGTCGTGGACGACGCGGGCCGGCGCGTCCCCGCGGGCCGGCTGGGCGAGATCGTCGTGCGCAGCGCGATGTCGATCGGCCACTACTGGGGCATGCCCGAGCGCACCGCGGACGCCTTCCTGCCCGGCGACTGGTTCCGGCCCGCCGACGTCGGCTACCTGGACGAGGACGGCTTCCTCTACTACGTCGACCGCGCCGCCGACTCGATCCCGACGTCGTCCGGCAGCGTGTACCCGCACGCGGTGGAGGCGGCGGTGCTGAAGCACCCGGCGGTCGCCAACTGCGGGGTCGTCGGGCTCGGGGACGACCGGGTCGTGGCCGCGGTCGTGCTCAAGGACGGGTTCGCCGACAACGAGGTCCTGCGGGCGGACATCGACCGCACGGCCGCGCCGGGGCTGTTCCCGCACGAGCGGCCCGAGATCCTCGTCGTGGACGAGCTGCCCTGCGTGCTCGACGGGGCGAAGGTGCAGCGCGCCGTCCTGCGCGAACGGCTGGCGGCGGGGTCGTGAACGCCACCCGGGCCGCCCTCCTCGCCGCCGAGGACCGCGTGCTGCTGCGCGACGAAGCGGGCCGGACGCGCACCGGGGAGGAGCTCGCCGGGCGGGTCGACCGGCTCGCCGGGGCGCTGGCCGGGCGCGGCCTGGCGGGCGGGCGGATCGGACTGTGGCACACCAACGCGATCGCGGCCGTCGAGGCGTCCCTCGCGGTCGAGTGGCTCGGCGCGACGCGGGTGCCCGTCGATCCCGGCGCGGCGCCCGCCGAGGCCGCCGCGATCTGGACGGCCGCCGACGCGGACGCCGTCCTGGCCGACCGCGAGCACGCCGGCGGCGGCGCGCTGGTGCACGATGACGACGAGCCGCTGACCGGACCGCCGGCGCCGCCCGTGCCGGAGGTCCCCGCGGACCGCACCCTGCTGCTCTACCCGCGGGCCGTCCGCGGCGGGGAGCTGATGGCGGTGCCGATCTCGTACGGCAACTGGGAGGCCACGATGTCCGCCAACACCGCCCTCTACCGGGGTGGCGGCTACGGGCCCGGCTTCGGGCCGGACGAGTGCTTCCTCACCGTCCAGCAGCTCATGCACGGCACCGGGCTCGTCGGGACGTTCCCGTTCCTCCGGATGGGGCTGCCGCAGGTGATCGTGCGCCGGTTCGACGCGGACGCCGTCCTCGACCTGCTCCGGTCCGGCACGGTCACCTCGACGATGATGGTCACCGGCATGGTCACCCGGCTCGCCGCCGCGGTCCGGCGCCGTCCGGGCGGGCTGGGCTCGCTGCGCCGCCTGCTCTACGGCGGGGCGCCCCTGCCGCCGGAGGAGCTGCGGGACGTCGCGCTCGTGCTCGGGGACGTCCTCGTCCAGATCTACGGCCGCCTTGAGGGCGGCTGGCCGCTCACCGTCCTCGACCAGGCCGACCACCGGGCCGTGGCCGAGGGCGACATGTCGCGGGCGGGGAGCTGCGGCCGTCCCGTCGCCGAGGCCGGGGAGCTGCGCATCGCGCCGTCCGGGGAGGTACGGGTCCGGTCGCCGATGGTGGTCGCCGAGTACGCCGACGCCGACGGCTGGTGCTCACTGGGCGACCTCGGCCGCCTGGAGGACGGCCACCTCCACCTCCGCGGCCGGCTCGACCGGATGATCAACACCGGCTACCACGTGTACCCGCAGGAGATCGAGGACGCCGTCCGCCGGATCCCCGGGGTGGCCGGCGTCCTCGTGCGCGGCGAACCCGACGGGCGGCACGGCGAGGCCGTCGTCGCCCACATCGTCCCCAGCGGCGGCACGTCCCCCGGGCCGCTGGTCGCCCGGATCGAGGCCGAGCTGAGATCCCGGTTCGCGCGGTACAAGGTCCCGCGCCGCTTCCTGATCACCGACGACCTGCCCGAGGACTGACCGGCTTCAGGCGCGTACGTGGCGCCGGGCCTTGTTAAGGAGGGTGGTGGAGTCCTCCGCGTAGCCCCAGGCCCGGTCGATCCCCTTGGTGCGGCCGGCTCGGGCGAGGTGGTGGCGGGCCCGGTCGTGGTCGCCGGCCCGGTAGAAGACGGCGCCGAAGTACTGGTGGGCCTCCAGGGCCCGGGGGTGGGGACGGGGATCGGACTGCCAGCGGTCGGCGGCGTCCGCCAGGGCGGCGTGGACGCGCGGGCGGGCCAGATAGGCGTTGAGGTCGTCCCATGTGCCGATATCTCCGCCGATCTCTATGTGCGCCAACGCCAGGACGGCGGTGACCGGGTCGCCGGGCGGGGCCGCGGCGACGGCGGACTCGGCGAAGTCGAGCAGTTCGGCGTCCGAGCCCCACCACTTGCGCGCGAGGGTCTGGGAACGGGTCATGTGGGCGGCGTACAGGAACGGGTGCCGGTCGGTCACCTCCTGCCAGAAGCGGTCCTGTGCGTCCCGTTCGAGCTGCATGCCGATGCCGTACCGGATCAGCCTCTCCCACGGGGCCGGGTCGGCGGGCAGCAGCGCCGCCGCGCGGTGGAGCGGCGGCCCCGCCTGGGAGAGGAGCTGCCAGAACTGGCCGAACTGCTCTTCGGTGACGTATTCCGCGCGGTAGGCCGAGCGCGCCTGCCATGCCTCCTCGATGCGGACGGCGCCCAGCAGGAGCTGCGCCTCGGGGTCGCCGGGAGTGGTGGCCGCCAGGTGGGCCAGTTGCGCGCTCTGCCCGGCGGCTGCGGTGGTGAGGTTCTCCAGGTAGAGGCAGCGGGTCTCGCCGTCGTCGCGGGTGCGGGCCAGCAGCTCCAAGCCCGCGCGCAGGTCCCCGTCGCCGACCCTGGGCAGGACCGCCTTCAGTGCCGCGTCGTCCCAGGGCGGACGGCGCCGGCGTTCGGCGAGTATCCCGATCAGCCCGTGGGACGCCATCGTCCGGGCCGGCTTCGGTTTGACGAACACCGGCTGCGGGGCGACGTCCAGAACGTCCTCGGACGGGGGCTGGACGTTGGAGCGCGCCGGCATCGCGACGACCAGGTGCTCGGGCACGTGCCGGTCGATCTCGGCGGCGGCCGTCCGGCCCCCGTGCCAGTGGTTCGGTTCGACACCGACGGTCAGGCCGTCCAGGCCGATCAGGACGCGCGCCCCGTCCGGCCAGCCGAGCACGGCGGCGCACTCGTCGAACCGGACCGTGGCCATCTCGGGCCCGGAGAGCAGGGTGGCCCCTTCCGGGCCGACGACCAGACCGATCCGGGGGTCGTCGGGCCGGGTGTGGACGGGACCCTCCACGGCGACCGTGGAGCCGGTCGGTGCGGGAGAGAAGCGCGCTCCCTGCGGCTCCTCGCCGGGCGGGAGCATCAGCAGTGCGCTGTCCAGGACGGCGCGGCCGACCTCCTGGACGTCCTGCGGCTTGACCGCGTCGAGTTCGGCCAGGAGTTCGTCGGTGGTCCGGGACGTGCCGCCCACCAGTTCGTTCAGGCAGTGGGACATGGCGCGGGAGGCACGGGCCTCGTCCGAGACCAGGAGGACGCGGCGTGCGGCCACCGCTTCGGCAAGTTCCGCGGCGTCCACGGGCTCGGCGGCGATGCGGTCCAGCTCGGCCAGGAACCGCTGCGTCAGTTCCGGCCGCACCTCGGCGAGCCCGTCGGCGTACGCGAGGATCTCGGCGTCTTCGCCGCCGCGGCGGTCGTACTGCACTTTCGTGGTGTAGCTGAGCGCGCCGTCCCGTCGCAGCACGTGGTGCAGGCGCCGTTCCAGGATGTCGGTGTAAAGCGTCGCGGCAACCGAGCGCTGCACGATGCCGGTCAGCGCAATGCCGTCGATCGGGTTGTGGAAATAGGCGGGTGTGCGCGGAAGAGCGCTGGTGGGCGCCGGAACGGGCCGCCGTTCACCTTCGGGAAGTACGAGCCGCAGCCCCTCGGGCGGCGGCCCGCCGATGAGGGCGAGTGCCGCGTTCTGGCGCGTGAACCAGCGCGCCGCCCATTCCTGGACGTCCTCGGCCGTGTGATGGGTCAGCCCGTGTTCCGGATAGGCGGGCAGGCCATAAGTGGCTGCTCCGTAACGCCACGTCAGCAGTTGCCCGGCCGCACCCGGGTCGCGCTTTTCGGCCTCGGTGCGCAGAATGTTCTTTTCCGCGTCCAGCCGGTCGAGCGGCAGCGCGCGCAGGGAATCGCAGACCGCCGCCAGGAACGCGGCGACCTTGCCGGCCTCGCCCTTCGTGACGAACATGGTGGTGGTGGACTCGACGATGCCGTTGTAGTGGTAGTCGGCATTGTCCACGGCGTGCAGGGTCAGATGCTCTACCAGATGGGTCATGCCGCCTCGCGCCAGCGTTTCGTCGGCGCGTCCCACCCGGAACACCAAGGCCGCCTGGCATTCGTCGCCGGGCCTGCCCTCGGTCCAGAAAACCGGCACACCGTCGACCTCTGCGCGCACTACGTCCACGTAACACCCCATTCGAGTCCGGGAGATCATACGATTCGTCCGTGCAGAAGACGAATACTTATCACTATCGTGCGCCTTTTCCGTCAACGCGCCTCCGGTACGCATGGGCTGTAACGCCGTTGCTGCTGCTCACGCTTGCAAGCGCGTTGCACTGGTCGGAGAACCGCCCCTTCGGGATGGACGACGTTCCACTCATGGCGCTGCTGTTGTGGCCGGCCATCCTGATCTGGACGGGGGCCAAGCTGCGGGCGGCGCGTCATGGGGACGCGGGCGAGGGCCGCACGATCCCGTTGGAACCGCCGCTCACCGTGTCTCCCGTGGTGCTGGCCGCCGGCGACCCCGCGCAGACGACGGTCTACTTCCGCAACGGCACCTTCGTCCCCGCCGGCCAGCGCGACGACCGGGCGGCGATCGCCTTCGCCACCGAACGCCTCGCCGCCCCGCGCGACCTCCGGGACTTCCGTGCCACGTCCGCTGACGGCGGCGGCCGGCTGGTCGCCTTCGACGACGTCACGGTCTGGCTGTCCCCGGACGAGATCAAGCACTCCGGCACGATCGACCTGGGCCGGCAGGCCGCCGCCAAGATCTCCCTGGACGCCCGCAACCCCGAGCCCATCCGCGTCCGCGCTGCGCAATGAGCGTCCGCCGGTAACGGCGGGAACCGGGCGGTGCGCAACGGCCGCGCGGTGTCATGCACAGGTCGTACGCTGTTCGGCGATGACTGCACGAGGTGTGGAGGGCGCGTACCAGGGGGCGCTCCGGGCGTTCCAGAACCCGATGCTCGATCTGCTCCACCGGACCTACGCGCCGTTCGTCGTGACGGTGCTGGCGATGATGTTCACGCCGGAGCGGTCGACGGTGGCGGTGGCGGACGCGCACGCGGAGCTCGGTGACGCGCTCGACCGGCTGCGGGCCGCGGGCTACGGCCAGGAGGACGACCAGCCGCTGCCGTCCGGGAACGCCCGCGACCTGTGCCGGCAGTGGGTGCAGGCCGGCTGGCTGGTGCGGCAGGTCACCGACGACGTCGAGGTGTACCGGCTGTCGGCGCACGGCGTCGGCGCGCTGGAGGTGGCCGGCCGGGTCGGCGGGGCGCGGACGAGGGTGTCGGAGTCGCGGGTCCGGACGCTGCTGGAGGCGGTCGAGCGGCTCGCGCAGGACGCCGACCCGGACGTGATGGCCCGGATGGCGCGCCTCCAGACGGAGATCGACCAGCGCCGCCGCGAGCTCGCGCGGCTGGAGAAGGGCGGCGAGGTCGAGACCGTCGGCGACGACCAGCTCCTCGAAGCGGCCGAGAACGTGCTGCACCTGGCGCGGGAGCTGCCCGCCGACTTCGCCCGCGTCGCCGAGTCGATCAAGGCGATGCAGCGGGACGTCGTCGCCGACCTGCGGCAGGACGTGCGGCCCACCGGGGAGGTGCTGCGCGAGTACCTGGAGCGCGGCAGGCAGATCATGGACGCGACGCCGGAGGGCCGCGCGTTCGCCGGGGCGCTGCGGCTGATCGGCGACCCGGCGCAGATCGACGACCTGTGGGGCCTGCTGCGCACCGTGCTCCGGCACCCGTTCACCGGGCAGATGCCGGAGCAGCAGCGCCGGGAGCTCGCCGAGATCGCGCGCCGCATCGAGCAGGGCGTGAAGGAGGTGCTGGCCGCGCAGCGCCAGGCGTCGCACGTCATCACCACGCAGGTGCGCAACCACGACCCCATGCGCGACCGGCAGGTCGACGAGCTGCTGCGGGACGTGATGTCCGGGCTGCACGCCTGGATGCCGGAGGCGCGGCGCGGCGCCGCCGTGGACCCGCTGCGCCGCCTGCCCGTGGCCGACGTCGGGCATCTGCGGCAGACCACGAGCGACCCGCGCCCGCCCCAGCCGCCGACGCCGCTGCAGGAGTGGGACGAGGTGGCGGACGTGCCGTCCGCGGACACGCGCGCCTGGGGCGGCCCCCAGTACGCCGAGCTGCACGCGCACCTGGCGGCGTTCGCGGGCGACGCCGAAGAGGCCGACGTCGCGGCGGCGTTCCGGGCGGCGGACGAGCGGATCCGGCGGCCGGTGGACCTGCTCGGCCTGCTGGAGATCGCGCACGGCCTCGGCATGACCGACACCGAAGAGGTCGCGGTGGTCGACGCGGTACGCCCGGACGGGTCCGGGCGGCGGTTCGCGTTCGGCGGCGTCCTGGCGGCCAACCCGGCGGCCAACTCGGCGGCCGACCCGGCGGCGGGAGACGCCGATGAGTGAGGTGGACGACGCGGCCGGCTTCATCGAGCCGGTCTCGATGGAGGACGACCCGGCCGAGCTGTTCGCGGGCGACACCGGCACGCTGGACGTGGACGTCCGGCGCGTGCTGGTCCGGCTGCTGCGGCGCAGGTTCCTGCTGGCCGAGAAGCACCCGGCGCAGTGGCGCACGCTGCTGGAGAACCAGCAGATCATCGAGTCGCGTCTGCACGACCTGTTCGTCCGGCTCGTGGTCGACCACGACCGGGGCATCGCCTACAAGCAGCAGGTGCGCTCGGCGGAGCTGGAGGTCCCGATCCTGCTGAGGGACGACCCGTACAACCGGGCCGAGACCCTGGTCCTGGTCCACCTGCGCACCGTCTACCAGCGTGAGCGCAGCACCGGTGAGACGTCCGCCCGGGTCGACATCGAAGAACTGGAGCAGACCGTCCTGACCTACTTCGACCCGGACGACCACAACCTCGCCCGCAGCCAGCGCGAGATCCAGAACGCCGTGCAGCGGCTCGCCGCCGACGGCCTGCTCACCGAGGAGTCCCAGGGGCGGTACCGCATCACGCCGCTGGTCGAGGTCGTGCTGAGCATCGAGCGGCTCACCGAGCTGAGCGGGTGGCTGCGGGAGCGGAACGGGGCCGCGACATGAGCATGATCGACACGCTGTTCGGGCTGATCCCGGCGGCGTCGCGGGGGCAGCAGTGGGTCGCGCGGGACCTGCAGCTCGTCAACTGGGGCGGGTACGACGGGTACCACCGCGTCCGGTTCGCGCCCGGCGCGACCCTGTTCAGCGGCGGCTCCGGCTCGGGCAAGTCGACGCTGATGGACTCCTACATCGCGCTGCTCATGCCGCACACGACGCCGTTCAACGGGGCGTCCAACGGCGGGGTGGTCGGCCGGCCCCGCGGCAAGGACCAGCGCAACATCCTGTCCTACGCCCGCGGGAAGCTCGACGAGTCGCGGGCGGACGGCGAGACGCGGCTGCGGGTGCTGCGCGGCGACGGCCGCGACACCTGGTCGGCGATCGCGATGACCTGGGCCGACCAGGGCGGGGCGATGTTCACCGCGCTGCGGGCCTGGTACGTGCCGTCGTCCGCGCGGTCCCTGGACGACGTCGTCGCGGTCCGCGCCACCCGGGACGACGCCTACGACCTGCGCGACCTGGACGGCGCCGCGGGCAGCAGGATGTCCCGCGCCGCCGTGACCGCGACCGGCCTGACCTGCTTCGACACCGACCGCGACTTCACCGCCCGGCTGCACACCGCGCTGGGCATCGGCGCCGCCGGGGACGGGCACAAGGCGGTCGGGCTGCTCGGCCGGATCCAGGCCGGGCAGCAGATCACCACGGTCGACGCCCTGTACAAGACGATGGTCCTGGAGGAGCCGTCCACCCTGGCGACCGCGGACGAGGTGGTGCAGCAGTTCGACGAGCTGTCCGGCACCCGGGGGCGGATGATCACCGCCCGCCAGCAGGTGCGGGCGCTGACGCCGATCCGCGACCACCGGGACACGATCGACCGCGCGGTGGACCGGCTGCGGGTGATCGAGGACGTCGGAGCGTTCACCGACCCGGAGTCCCCCGCCGCGCTGTGGCGGCACGAACGCCGGCTCGACCTGCTGCGCGCCGCCGAGGAGGACCTGACCGGCCGGCGCCGCCGCGCCGAGCAGGAGGTGCAGGAGACGGCCGCAGCGATCACGGCGGCCGAGTCCCGGCGGGAGGCGGTGCTCGGCACCTTGCGCGCGTCCGGCGGCGACCGGCTGGACACCGCGCTCCGCGAGATCCGCAACGTGGAACGGCGGCTGACCGAGGTCGAACGCGCCCGGGAGCGGCTCGACCGCGTCCTCGGCACCCTCGGCGCCACCGTCTCGACCGGCGAGGACTTCGCCGCGCTGGCCGACACGGCCCGCGAAGCCCTGACCGACTCCCAGGCACGCAAGACCGCCCAGAACACGTTCGCCGAGGCGACCGCCGAGCTGAAAACAGCCGAACGCGAGCTTGCCGACCTGCGCGACGAGCAGAAGGCGGTCAAGGCCCGCCGCGGCAACATCCCCACCGACCTGCACACCGCCCGCGACCGGCTGGCCGAGGCCGCCGGGCTCACCCCGGACGACCTCCCGTTCGTCGGCGAGCTGATCGAGGTGCGCACGGAGTACGAGACGTGGCGCGAGGCGTTCAACCTGGCGCTCGGCGGGTTCGCCACCCGGATGCTGATCGACGCCGCCCACCTGGACGCGTTCCGCGAGGCGATCAACGCGGTCAAGCTTCCCCGGCGCATCCACTTCGAGGGCGTCAACACCGGCATGCGCGACGAGATCGGGCTGGACGACAAGCGGCTCCCGGGCCGGCTCGACTACCGGCCCTCGCGGTTCACCGCCTGGCTGAAGAGCGAACTCGTCCGCGGCTTCGACTACGTCTGCGTCGAGACGCCCAAGCTGCTCGGGCAGTACGGCAAGGCGCTCACGATCACCGGCCAGACGTCGCAGCGCGGCCGGGGCGCGCACGGCGGCCACGGCCGCGCCAACCTCCTCGGGTTCAGCAACACGAGACTGCTCGCCGACCTCGACACGCGAATCGGACATGCCCGCGACCGCCACGAGGACGCCGTCGCACGCGCGACCGAGGCGGAGCAGGCCCTCAACTCGTTCGAGGAGAGACGCACCGCCTACCGGACCGTCACCGAACTGTCCTGGGACCAGGTGGACGTCGCATCCGTCGTCGCCGAACGGAAACGCTGGGAAGAGGTCGTCACCGAGGTCCGCGAGGGCAACCCCGAGATCGACCGTATGCAGCGGGAGTCGGACGACCTCAAGGAGCAGATCAGGCGGCTCACCGAGAAGGTGGGCGGCCAGAAGCAGCAGGTGGAGCGGCTCGTCCGCGACTGGGAGAAGATCGTCGACGAGGTGGACGGCGCCCAGCACGCGCTCGACACCGCCGCCGCGTCCGGCACCGAGGTCAGCGCCGACCACCGCGACTACCTCACCGGCCTGTTCGGCACCGCCCCCGCCGGCGCCGATCCCGCGACCGCGCTGGCCGACTTCGACGCCGCGCACCGCCGCGGCGTCGAGCGGATGAACGACGACCGGAAGTCGGCGGAGGAGGAGATCGGCCGCTCCCGCAAGGCGCTGCAGGACACGTTCTCGATATTCGTCGAGCGCTGGCCGAACCCGAACCTCGGCACCGACCCGGACGCGTCCTACCGCGACTTCGACCGGCTGCTCACCGACCTGGAGACGAGCGGCCTGCACGAGCTGGAGTCGGAGTGGCGCGACAGCCTCCTCAAACTCTCCGGCAACGACCTGACCAGCCTGGACAGCGAGCTCGCCGCCGCGGTCCGCGAGATCCGCGACCGGATCGACCCGGTGAACCGCATCCTCGCGGAACTGCCGTTCGCCGACGACCACCACCGGCTGCGCATCGACCCGCAGGAGAGCCACTCCGCGGCGCGCGCCCGGTTCCGCAAGGAGCTCCGCGACGTCCGCGCCCTGATCGACAAGGCCGCCACGGACACCGACCGCGAACGCGCCTACCACCGGATGGCCAAGGTCATCGACCACATCCGCCGCACCGCGCCCGACTTCGCCGACCTGATCGACGTCCGCAACCACGTCCGGATCAGCGCGGAGAAGTGCGACCTCGCCGGCGCGCACGTCGCGGTCTACGACCACATCGGGGAGAAGTCGGGCGGCGAGTCGCAGGAACTCGTCGCGTTCATCGTCGGCGCCGCACTGCGCTACCAGCTGGGCGACGCGGGCGCCGAACGTCCCCGCTACGCGCCCGTCTTCCTCGACGAGGCGCTGATCAAGGCCGACGCCCACTTCACCGGCCGCGCCATCGGCGCCTGGCGCGGCCTGGGCTTCCAGCTCATCATCAGCGCCCCCAACGACAAGCACAGCGCGATCGAGCCCCACGTGGACGCCGAATACCTGATCCTCAAGAACACCGAGGGCCGCTCCTGGGCGAAGCCCATCGTCGCCGTCCCCACCTCATGACCGGACACCTGCTCACCCCCTCCGACGCGATCGAGAAGCTCCACCGCCAGGTCGAACGGAAATGGCCGGCGTCCATATGCGCCGACTTCGGCGCCGGCGACCCCGTCACGTTCTCCGTCCCGCTCCGCCCCGGCGTCTCAACGGGCACCGCCGTGGCCCGCATCGGTTACGCCGCTTGGCACGAGTGGCACATGCACTGGCGCGAGTTCACCGACCGGCACCCAGACGTGCAGATCGTCCGCAAGCCGGTGTCGATCCAAGGCGTGAAGGCCGAATACCCCGCCACCCTCGTAGCGGATCTGGACACCGCCGCAGCCCTCGTCTCCGCCACGAATCCACCACCCGTGGACGTCGCCCGCGCCCGCGCGCTCGCATCGTCACTACTGCTCACCGGCGCGATCCTCACCCCGGCCACCCTCCGAGCCACCTGCCAACTCCAGACCGACGACGCCGAGGTGCTGCTCAGCGCGGTGACCTGGCTGCGCCGCAACCCGGACGCGAGCGCGTGGACCGCACGTCAGCTCCCGGTCCCGGGCATGCACACCAAGTGGCTCGACACCCACGGCGCGCTGCTGCGCGACGTCGCCGGACGCGACGTCCGCGACGAGGTCCGCGCCCGCCCGGCCGTCCTGCACCTGACCTACGCCGACCCGGAACACGCCGCCTCAGGCCGCCGCAGGCACGACGCGTGGACCACCGGCGACACGCACGACGTCGCCTACCGGCCGCGGATCGTCCTCGTCGTCGAGAACCGCGACTCCCGGCTCTGGTTCCCGCTGGTGCCGGACACGATCGTGGTCGAGGGCGGCGGCAAGGCGGCCGCGGCCCGCCTGGCGAACGTCCCCTGGCTTCGTGCCGCGGACCACGTCGTCTACTGGGGCGACATGGACGCGGACGGCTACACGATCCTCAACGGCTTCCGCGCCGCGCTGGCCGAGCCCGCCCCGGACGGCGCCCCACCGAAGCCGGTCACCTCGCTCCTGATGGACATGACCGACCTGCACCGCTACGCCGCCCACGGGGTGTACCACGACAAGAGCGGACGCCCGCTCAAGCCGTCCCCGACGGCCCTCTCACACCTCACCGAGGCCGAGACAGCCGCCTACAACACCATCGCAACCGCCGGCCCGACCCCCTTCCGCCGCATAGAACAGGAAGCAATCCCCCTCACAGACGCCGCGATCCGCCTGCTGGACGTCCTCCCGGAATCTCCTTCGTAGCCGGGATCTCCGCGGGCGTGGCCCTGGGGAGCCGGATCGTGGCGAGGAGGCCGCCGGTGGGGCGGGGGGTGAGGTCAAGGGTTCCGTCGTGGGCGCGGACGATGCTGTCCACGATCGCCAGGCCGAGGCCGACGCCGGCGTGCTCGTCGGTGCGTACGCGCTGCGTTCCGCGCTGGAACGGTTCGGTGATCGTCGATACCAGGTCCGCGGGGACGGGCCGGCCGGTGTTCTCGATCCGCAGCACGCTCTCGGCTGGCCGCGCTTCGGTGTGGACCGTGACGGTGCCGCCGGCCGGGAGGTTGTGGACGATGGCGTTCTGCACGAGGTTGGTCACCATCCGCAGAACGAGTTCTGCGGAGCCGAGGACCTGCGCCTTCTCGCCGGTGACGTCGAGGATGATCCCGCGCTTCTCGGCATGGGGGAGCAGCGTCTCGGCGGCCTCCTCGGCGGCGAGGGACAGGTCGACCGCCTCGCGGGTGAAGGTCTTGCGGCCGGCGCGGCTGAGCAGCAGGAGCGCCTCGGTGAGGTCGATCGCGCGGGTGTTGATGGTGGAGAGGCGTTCGACGAGTTCCGCCCGGTCGCCGGCGGGGTCCTCGCGGGCGGCGTCCAGGAGGGTCTTGGTGACGGCCAGCGGGGTGCGCAGCTCGTGGGAGGCGTTCGCGGCGAACCTCTCCTGCTCGGCGACGTGGGCTTCGAGCCGGTCGAGCATGGCGTCGAACACGTCGGCGAGCTCGCGGAACTCGTCCTCGCGGCCCGGCAGCCGGATCCGGTGGGACAGCGACCCGTTCGCCGCCGTCCGCGCCGCGTCCGCGACCCGGTTGAGCGGGGCGAGCATCCGGCCGGCGAGGACCCATCCGCCCAGCAGGCCGAACACCAGCAGGAAGCCCAGTGTCGCGACCGCGGCGGGCGCGAAGCCCCGCAGGAGTTCGGAGCGGTTCGGCCCGGTGATGAGCACGACGCCGGCCCGCTGCTGGATGCGTCCCGGCTCCTCGGGGACCCAGCGCAGGACGAACACCCAGACCACCGCCAGCAGCAGGGCGCCGGCGAGCAGGAGGAATCCGGCGTAGCTGATGGTGAGCTTCAGCCGGGCGCTGAGCCCCGGACGCCTATGCACCGGTGCCGCCGGCAGGGGCGGGGCCGGTGTCGATGCGGTAGCCGACGCCGGGCACCGTGGCGATCAGCCAGGGTTCGCCCAGTCGCTTGCGCAGCGCGGAGACGGTGATGCGCACGGCGTTGGTGAAGGGGTCGGCGTTCGCGTCCCAGGCCCGCTCCAGCAGCTCTTCGGCGCTGACCACACCGCCTTCGGCGGCGACGAGGACCTCCAGGACGGCGAACTGCTTACGGGTGAGCGCGACATAGCGCCCGTCCCGGAACACCTCCCGGCGGAACGGGTCGAGCCGCAGGCCCGCGATCTCCCTGACCGGGGGCCGGGCGTGCGCGCGGCGCCGGGCCAGCGCCCGCAGCCGCAGGACGAGTTCGCGCAGCTCGAACGGCTTGGTGAGGTAGTCGTCGGCGCCCAGCCGGAACCCGGTGGCCTTGTCGTCGATCCGGTCGGCTGCGGTGAGCATCAGGATCGGCAGGCCGCTGCCGGACGCGACGATGTGCTCGGCGATCTCGTCGCCGGACGGGCCGGGGACGTCGCGGTCGAGGACGGCGATGTCGTAGGCGTTGACGCTCAGCAGCTCCAGCGCCGTGTCGCCGTCGCCCGCGAGGTCGGCCGCGATCGCCTCCAGGCGGAGGCCGTCGCGGACGGCCTCTGCCAGCAGCGGCTCGTCCTCGACGATCAGCACTCTCATGCTCCCGATGGTAGGAACCGGTGTGTATCGCCGGTGTATCGAAAACCGCATACGCAGCGGCAACATCGCCCTGCCTTGACTGGGCGGCATGAATGCGTCCCCACCGCCGGCGCGCCCGAGGACCCGCCGGATCCGACTGCTCCTCGCCGTCGCGCTGCTGCTCGTCCCGGCCGCCGTCGCCGCGGCTCTCGGCCACCGGTCGCAGGATGCGTCCTCGCCCCCGCCCGAACCCTTGTGGTCCTCGCTGCCGGCCTCGCCCTCGTCCTCCTCGCCCGCACCGCCCTCCTCCGCATCGCCCTCCTCCGCACCGGCCTCGGAAGCACCGCCCGAGCGACCGGGTGCGGTCGGTGAGGCCGATGGCGTCGTCCCTTACGGCGTGACGGTCTTCAACGACGCGGTTCCGGCCGTGACCAACCTCGATCCACACCTTCTCGACGCCCTCCGCCGGGCGGCGGCCGATGCCGCCGGCGACGGGATCGAGTTTTACGTCAACAGCGGCTGGCGCTCCGCCGAGTACCAGGAGCGGCTGTTCCGCCGGGCGGTCTCCGAGCACGGGTCCGAAGCCGCCGCCGCCCGCTGGGTGGCCACCGCGGACACGTCCCTCCACGTGGCGGGAGAGGCCGCCGACATTGGGCACTCCGATGCCACGTCGTGGCTGTCCGAGCATGGTGCCCGGTACGGGCTGTGCCAGATTTACCGGAACGAGCCCTGGCACTACGAGCTGCGCACCGAGGCAATTCATCGCGGCTGCCCGCGCATGTACGCCGATCCCACGCAAGACCCGAGGATGCGCCGGTGACCGGCGGCGACTTCCAGCCGGAACCGTGGAGGCGCGGCCTGGTCCTCGCGGCACTGGCCCTGCTGCTGGGCCTGTTCGTCTCGCTGCACGCGGCGATCCCGAACCGGATCGGGAACCTCGGCAGCCTGGTGGAGACCTTCCTGCCATGGTCCGGTCTGCTCGTCCCGGTGCTGCTGGCCGGGGCGCTGTGGCGCCGCTCCGCCTCCGCGACGGCCGCGCTGCTGGTGCCGGTCGTGGCCTGGCTGAACCTCTTCGGCGGGCTGCTCACCGACAAGTCCGACCCAGGCGCCGACCTCACCGTGGTCGGTAACAACGTCGGCGCCGACAACCCCGATCCGGCCGGAACCGCCCGCGAGCTGGCCGCCTCCGGGGCGGACGTGCTGGCCCTGCAAGAGCTGACCGATCAGGCCGAGGGCACGTACGAGAGGGAACTGGCCGAGGCGTACCCGCACCACGCGGTCCAGGGCACGGTCGGGCTGTGGAGCCGGCTCCCGCTGTCGGACGTCCGGCCGATCGACATCCAGATGGACTACGGGCCGGCGGCGGCCACCAGGTCGGCCGACGTCAAGATGAGCTACAACCGCGCTCTGCGCGCCACGGTGACCACGGAGCACGGGCCGCTCGCGGTGTACGTGGCCCACCTGGGGTCCGCCCGCGTGAACCCCAGGGCGGGATTCTGGACGACCCACCGCGACAGAGGCGCGAAGGCCCTCGGCAAGGCCATCGCCGCGGAGCGGAACGAGCGGGTGGTGCTGCTCGGCGACCTGAACGGCGTCATGGACGACCGCGCGTTCGCGGGCATCACCGCGCACCTGCGCTCGGCCCATGACGAGGCCGGACACGGCTTCGACTTCACGTGGCCGGCACGGTTCCCGCTGGTGCGGATCGACCATGTCCTGGTCCGGGGCGTGAAACCGCGAACCGCATGGGTGCTGCCGCCCACCGCCAGCGACCACCGTCCGGTGGCGGCCGGTATCGCCTGGTGACGGCGGGGGGTGTGAAAGCCGTGGAAGGCGGCTTGAGCGTGCCGGAGCGGAGCCGGTTGGATGCAAAGTGAAAGCGCTTTCTAGTCCTAGTCGAGGTGAGTGCCGTGATAATCCGCTTCGTGCTGGCGCGTCGCTGGTGCGTCGCTAGCGCGCCCGGACCGCCCCGGACGAACTCGAACCTTTATTGGTGTTGACCGAACCAGCGGGCGAGGTGGACGTCCAGGTCCCGCTGGTCGTCGCCGATCCAGGCGACGTGGCCGTCCGGACGGAGCAGGACGCACGGCACGTCCAGCGCCGCGCTGGGGTCTGCGAGGTGATCGACCCGGTCTGACCAGACGCCGGCGGTCAGGCGTCCGGTGCGGTCCAGCAGCAGGCCCCGGCCGCGGTGCAGCAGCCCGTACAGGCTGCCCCGCCGCAGCTCAATATCGCGCAGGCGGCGACCGAGCAGATCGGGGCCGTCGCCGAAGTCGTAGCGGACGCCGATCGCGGTGATCTTCTCGGTCAGATGGCGGTTCACCACATCGAAGTCCATCAGTTCGGTGAGCAGCCTGCGGACTGCCTGCGGACCCGGTTCGGCGGACGTCAGTTCCGTCTGCGCGCGGGTGTTGTCGAGCACGTCCGCGGCGACGGGACGGCGTTCGGCCTCGTAGGTGTCCAGGAGCGCTTCCGGTGCCCAGCCGCGAACCTGCGCGGCGAGTTTCCAGCCGAGATTGAACGCGTCCTGAACACCCAGGTTGAGGCCCTGGCCGCCGATCGGCGGGTGGATGTGCGCCGCATCGCCGGCCAGCAGCACCCGCCCGGCCCGATAACGCTCGGCCAGCCGGGTGGCGTCCCCGAAACGGGACATCCAGCGTGGCGAGTGCACGCCGAAATCGGTTCCGGCGACGGCGCGCAACCGCCGCCGGAAATCCTCCAGGGTGGGCGGCCGGCCGCGGTCGCCGACTCCCTCGGCGGGAACGACGACGCTGTACACCCCCTCCCCGAAGGGCCTGAGCCAGAACCGGCTGCGGGTCCCGCCGGCCTGGGCCACCCTGGCGGCGATCTCCTCCTGCGAAACGCCCACTTCCATTTCGCCCATCAGCGTCTCGTTCCGCGCGGGCTCGCCGGGGAATCCGACGCCGAGCAGTTTCCGCACGGTACTGCGGGCGCCGTCGCAGCCGACCAGGTAGCGCGAGCGCAGCCGTTCCCCGTCGTCCAGTTCGACGGTCACGCCCTCGTCGTCCTGCACGAAGCCCGCCACCGCGCAGCCGTGCCTGACCTGCGCGCCCCGCTCGATCGCGTGTTCTTCGAGCAGTCGTACGAGCACCCGCTGCGGGATGCCCAGCAGATAGGCGTGCGCGGAATCCAGGCCGGCCGGCGCGGGCTTGTTGATGGCGGCGAAGAATCCGGCGGCCGGACGCCGTCTTCCGTGCGGAAGGATCCGCTCCAGCAGCCCGCGCATGTCCATCAGTTCGAGACTGCGAATGTGCAGCCCGACGATGCGGCTGAACGGCACGGGCTCGGTTTCCTTTTCAAGGACGAGTACCCGCACATCGTGCAGCCGCAGTTCGGCCGCCAGTACCGCGCCGGTGGGCCCGCCCCCGGCGATGATGACGTCGTACATGGTGGTGCCTTTCGAGAGTGCCCTGTTGTCGGGGCGCTCCCGGCGACACCTACCTCAATCGCCGACCGTGACGGGAAGGGGGAGCACCCACTTCGCTGCAACGTTCATGGGTCTCACCTCCTCAAGCGATGTCACGTCGGCTGCAACCTACAAGCCCACAAATCCTCCGTCCAACCCTTTTCCACACGAGGCCGGTCGAGAGCACGGCGCCGCCGCCGGACCCTCGGCGGGTCCGGCGGCGGGCGGGGGCGGGTCCTCAGCCGGCGAACGTGAACCAGTTGAGGTTGACGAAGTCGGCCGGCTGGCCGCTGCTGAAGGTGACGTAGACGGTGTGGGTGCCGGTCACCCCGGAGATGTTGGCGGGTATCGTCCGCCAGCTCTGCCAGCCGCCGGTGTTGCCGACGGCGAAGCTGCCGAGCACCTGGCCCGTCGGGCTGCCCAGCCGGACCTGCACCAGGCCGCTCACCCCGGCCGGCGCGCCCGAGGCGACCCTCGCCTTGAACTGCGTCGCCGGGCTGCCGCCGAAGTCGACGTTGTCGTAGCGGAGCCAATCGCCGTTGCTGATGTAGGCGACGTTCTGGCCGCCCCCGGAGTCGGTCGTCGTCTCAAGCCGCGTGCCCGACTCGGCCTGGCGGCTCTCCGCCTGGATGGTCGAGCGGGCGTCGACGCCGTCGCCCGGCTGCGGCTCGCCGCCGGAGTCGCCGCTCTGCCAGACCGCGACGTAGTCGACGAGCATGGGGCGTCCCGACACGGTGTCGGCGGTGGGGGTGCCGTGCCCGGCGACGCCGTTGGGGAACGCGCCGCCCATGGCCACGTTGAGCAGCAGGAAGTAGCCCGCGTGCTCGGTCATGTTCGCCCACGTGGTGGCGTCGAGCTGGTTCTGGCTGACGCTGTGGTACTGCTGGCCGTCCACGTACCAGCGGAGCTGGTTGGGGCTGACGCTGCGGTCCCACTCGAAGCGGTAGGTGTGCATCGCCGACTGGCAGGACGCCCCCGGGCAGGTGCGGCTCGCGCCGATCCCGGTGCTCTCGTTGCACGCCCCGCCGGGGGCGGTGCCGCAGTGCAGGACGCCCCAGACCGAGTTGATCCCGTTGACGTTCTCCATGATGTCGAACTCGCCGATGCCCGGCCAGTTGTGGTAATTGCCCCGGTACGGGGAGCCGAGGGCCCAGAACGCCGGCCAGTAGCCGAGGGCCTGGGCGCCGGTGACGTTCGGCACCTGGAGGCGTCCCTCGATGCGCAGGACGCGTCCGGCGGCGGGCTTGAAGTCGGTGCGCCGGGTCTCGATGCGGGCCGACGTCCACTCGCCCGAGGACGACTTGAGCGGGGTGATCCGCAGGTTGCCGCCGCCGTCCAGCGCGATGTTGGCGGGGTCGGCGGTGTAGCGCTGGATCTCGCCGGTGCCCCAGTTCGCGGGGCCGCCCGGGTAGCTGTGGCCGGTGTCGATGATCCAGTTCGCGGACGAGGGGAGCGCGCCGGCCGCGCCGTCGAAGTCGTCGCTCCAGACCAGGCTCCAGCCGTCCGGGGGCGGCGGGACGGACGCGCCGGCCGCCGGGGACAGCGCGGCGGTAGCGACCGCCGCCGGCAGCACGGCGGCGGCCACGGCGAGCGCGCACCTGCGCCGGCGGCGGGGGCGTCTCAGTTGCGTCATGGCGGGGGCCTCCCAGAGTTGGGGTGGAGCAGGCGCGGGGGTGCCTGCCCTCTGGTTGGGGCCAATGTCGTCCGTCGGCGCGCACCCGTCAAGGGCTAAGAGAGCGCTCTCTCGAGCCTCTTCGGCCCGACCTGGCCCCTGAACAGGTGTTTCATCAACACAAAGTTCCAGAAATAACAGCTCTGAGAGTCGCTCTCTTGACAGTCTCGGCACGTGGAGCCATCCTCTGCGAGAGCGCTCTCTCAGCCGGACCCGGTGCCCCCCACTCCACCTCCGAGGACAGCCATGCGCAGATCTCACCGCCGTCTCGCCTCCGGCCTCGTGTCCGCCGCCCTGCTGGCGTTCGGCCTCTCCGCCTGCGGGAACGCGGGCTCCGACGCCGGCGGCGACGGCACGGTCACGCTGACCGTCGACACCTTCAGCACCTTCGGCTACGAGGAGCTGTTCAAGCAGTACGAAACCGCCAACCCCGGGATCAAGATCAAGCACCGCAACGTGGTGCAGCTCGACGAGTACCTGCCCCGCCTGCAGCAGTGGATCGCCGCGGGCAGCGGCGCCGGGGACGTCGTCGCCATCGAGGAGGGCATCCTCACCCGGTTCATGGCCGAGCCCGGCAAGTTCGTGAACCTGCTCGACCACGGGGCGGGCGAGCTCAAGGGCGACTTCCTCGACTGGAAGTGGAAGCAGGCGCTCAGCCCGGACGGCAAGTACCTGGTCGGCCTCGGCACCGACATCGGCGGCCTCGCCATGTGCTACCGCACCGACCTGTTCGACAAGGCCGGGCTGCCGACCGACCGCGACGAGGTCGGCAAGCTCTGGCCGACATGGGACGCCTACATCGAGACCGGCCGCAAGTACGCCGCCGAGGTGCGGGACGCCAAGTTCGTCGACGGCTCGGTGAACCTCTTCAACACGATCCTCGCCCAGACCGCGAGCCAGAGCACCGGCCACACGTTCTTCGACCCCTCCGGCAAGCTCGTGGCCGGCACCAACCCCCCGGTCCGGAACGCGTGGGACACCACCCTGAAGATCCAGCAGGCCGGGCTGTCGGCGGGGCTGAAGTCGTTCGAGCCGAGCTGGGGCTCCGGCTTCAAGCAGGCGAAGTTCGCCACCATCGCGTGCCCGTCCTGGATGCTCGGCGTCATCAAGGAGAACGCCGGCGCGGAGGCGGCCGGCAAGTGGGACGTCGCGACGATCCCGGGCGGCTCGGGCAGCCGCGGCGGCTCCTTCCTGGCGGTGCCCAAGCAGAGCAAGCACGCCGAGGAAGCCGCCGAGCTGGTCAAGTACCTCACCAGCGTGCAGAGCCAGATCGCCGCGTTCAAGGCCCGCAACAACCTGCCGTCGTCCCCGCAGGCGCTGGACGACCCCGCGGTGACCTCGTTCAAGAACGAGTACTTCAACGACGCGCCGGTCGGCAAGATCTACGGCAGCGGCGCCAAGGCGATCAAGCCGCTCTACCTGGGCGCCGCCAGTAACCCGGTGCAGCAGCGCTTCGAAGACGCGCTGCTCGCCCTTGAGCAGGACAGGCTGAAGCCCGACGCCGCCTGGCAGAAGGCCCTCGAAGACGCCGAACGCGAGGCTCGATGACGGTCTCCATCGGCTCCCGCGCGGGAACCCGGGCGGCGGTCTCGCCGCCCGGGGCCCCGCCCCCGCGCCGCGGGACGCGCACCCTGCTCGCCAGGTGGGACGTGAAGTTCTCGCCCTACCTGTTCGTCTCCCCGTACTTCCTGCTGTTCTTCCTCTTCGGGCTCTTCCCGATGGGCTACACGGTCTGGGTGGCCCTGCACGACTGGGAGCTGCTCGGCACCCGCGAGTTCGTCGGCCTGGAGAACTTCCGGCTCGTGCTGGCCGACCCGCAGTTCTGGAACTCGGTCCGCAACACCCTCGCGATGTTCGTCATCGCCACCGTCCCGCAGCTCCTGCTCGCGCTGGTGCTGGCGAACGCGCTCAACCAGCGGATGCGCGGGCGGACCCTGGTGCGGATGGGCGTGCTCGTCCCGATGGTCACCTCCATCGCGGCGGTGGCCATCGTCTTCGGCCAGCTGTTCAGCCGCGACTTCGGCATGGTCAACTGGGTGCTCGGCTGGTTCGGGGTAGAGCAGCTCGACTGGACCGCGCGGCGCTGGACGTCCTGGCTGGCGATCTCGGTGATGGTCGACTGGCGGTGGACGGGCTACAACGCGCTGATCTACCTGGCCGCGATGCAGTCCGTCCCGCGCGACCTGTACGAGGCCGCGGCGATCGACGGCGCCTCCCGGGCCCGCCAGTTCTGGACGATCACCCTGCCGATGCTGCGGCCGACCATCATCTTCACCGCGATCGTCTCCACGATCGGCGGGTTCCAGCTGTTCACCGAGCCGCTGCTGTTCGGCAACGGCGACATGGCCGGGGGATCGCTGCGGCAGTTCCAGACGGTCACCATGTACATGTTCGAGAACGCGTTCCGGCGGTTCGACTACGGCTACGCGTCCGCCGTCTCCTGGATGCTCTTCATGCTCATCCTGCTCGGCTCCCTCCTCAACTTCCTGTGGCTGCGGCGCATGGGAGGGACCAGATGATGATCCAGCGGACGCCCGGCAGGCCCCGGGCGCGGCGCGGCGGCGCCGTCGCGGGGCTGTGGGACGCCGGCCCCCTCACCCGGATCACGCTGCTGGCGACGATCGCGCTGTCGGTGTTCCCGCTCTACTGGATGCTCGTCGTCGCGACCCGCACCAACGACGTCGTCGGCTCGACGCCGCCGCCGCTCGTCCCGGGCGGCGAGCTGGGCCGCAACCTGTCCCGGCTGTTCGGCAACGAGCAGGCCCACTTCACCCTCGGGCTGGTGAACTCCGCCGTCGCCGCGACGACGGTCACGATCTCGACGCTGGTGTTCGCCTCGCTCGCCGGGTTCGCCTTCGCGAAGCTGCCCTTCCGCGGCCGGGGCGCGCTGCTGCTGGTCATGCTCGCGACGATGATGGTGCCGGTGCAGATGGGCATCATCCCGCTGTACATGCTGATGGCCGAGATCGGCTGGACGGGCAAGCTGCAGGCCGTCATCGTGCCGTTCCTCGTCACCGGGTTCGGCGTGTTCATGATGCGGCAGTACACGATGCAGGCCATTCCGGACGAGCTCATCGAGGCCGCCCGCATCGACGGCTGCTCGACGTTCCGCATCTACTGGAACGTCGTGCTGCCCGTCCTGCGCCCCGCGATGGCCGTCCTCGGCCTGTTCACCTTCATGCAGACCTGGAACGAGTTCATCTGGCCGCTGGCCGTGCTCAACCCCGACAACCCCACCGTCCAGTACTCCCTCAACCTGCTGAACGGCGCCTACTACACCGACTACTCGCTGATGTTCACCGGGACCGCGGTCGCGACGCTGCCGCTGCTCGCCGTCTTCGTGCTGTTCGGACGGCAGATCATCAGCGGAATCATGGACGGCGCCCTCAAGGCATGACGGGCCTGCCGCGCATGACGAGCCACCCCCGCCCCCCATCACCGGAGAGACCAGCCAGAACGATGACGGCCACCACGCTCCAGACCGACGACCGGCCCCTCACCTTCCCGCCCGGTTTCGTCTGGGGCGCCGCCACCGCGGCGTACCAGATCGAGGGCGCGGCCCGCGACGACGGGCGCGGCCCCTCGATCTGGGACACCTTCAGCCGCGTCCCGGGCAAGGTCGCGGGCGGCGACACCGGCGACGTGGCATGCGACCACTACCACCGGTTCCGCGACGACATCGCCCTGATGGCCGGGCTCGGGCTGAACGCCTACCGCTTCTCGGTGGCCTGGCCTCGGGTGCAGCCCGACGGCGCCGGCCGGGTCAACCCCCGCGGCCTCGGCTTCTACGACCGGCTCGTCGACGAGCTGCTCCAGGCCGGGATCACGCCGTACGCCACCCTCTACCACTGGGACCTGCCGCAGGCGCTGGAGGACCGCGGCGGCTGGACGTCCCGCGACACCGCGCTGCGCTTCGCCGACTACGCCGGCATCGTGCACGACCGCCTCGCCGACCGCGTCGCCACGTGGACGACGGTCAACGAGCCGTGGGTGGCCGCCTACCTCGGCTACGGCGCGGGCATCCACGCTCCCGGCCGCACGAGCGCCGCCGACGCCTTCCGCGCCGCGCACCACCTGCTCGTCGCGCACGGCCTGGCCGCGCGGCGGCTGCGGGACGGCGGAGCCACCCAGATCTCACTGACCCTCAACCTCGCCCCGGTCATCGCCCGCGGCACCGCGGAGCCGGACGCGGCCGCCGCCGACCTTGTGGACGCGATGCTGAACCGCCAGTTTCTCGACCCCGTGCTGCGCGGCGCGTACGCCGAGCCGGTGCTGGCGGTCGCGGCCCGCAACGGCGGGCTCGACCACGTCCGCGGCGACGACCTGGCCGTGATCGCCGAGCCGATCGACTCGCTCGGCATCAACTACTACAACCCGACCTACGTGG
>NZ_SMKM01000350.1 GCF_004348665.1 Actinomadura sp. GC306
GTGGGCATCGAGCCGCGCGTCAACACGCAGGATCCGGCGTTCCCGGCGCTGTGGGAGGCGGTGCGCGACGGGCGGCCGGTCGCGTTCGACTACCGGGGGATCGGGCGGAAGTCGGTGGCGCGGCGGCATCTGGAGCCGTGGGGCGTGGTGAGCCGGCGGGGCCGCTGGTACGTGGTGGGGTTCGACCGGGACCGGGAGGAGCAGCGGGTGTTCCGGCTGAGCCGGATCGCGGGCGAGGTGGCGGCGGACGGGCCGGCGGGGTCGGTGACGGTGCCCGACGGGGTGGACGTGCGGCGGATCGCGTTCGACTGGGGCGACCCGGTGAGCGAGCCGCGTCCGGCGACTGTGCTGCTGCGGGCGGGGGCTGCGCAGGGGCCGCGGCGGTGGGCCACGGACGTGCGTCCCGCGCAGGACGGCCCGGCCGGCGGGGAGTGGGACGAGGCGACGCTGGCGTTCCGCGACGCGGACCGGTTCGCGCCGTACCTGGCGCGGTTCGCCGACGACGTGGTGGTGGTCGATCCGCCGGACCTGCGGGAGGCGGTGATCCAGCACCTGAAGTCGGTGCTGGCGGGAGCGCACGGCCCGGCGGAGCCGGGAGGCGCGCACGGCCCGGCGGAGCCGGAGGGGACGGTGCGGGGGCGATGACGGCGCGGACACCGGCGAAGAACCCGGGCGGCGCGAAGGCGCCGGCGCGGGGGCAGGCGACGACGTCGACGGACCGGCTGGGGCGGCTGCTGGCGCTGGTCCCGTACGTGGTGAACCGCGACTCGGTACTGCTCGGGGAGGCCGCCGCGGCGTTCGGGGTGACCGAGAAGCAGCTGATCGACGACCTGAACCTGCTGTGGTGCGTGGAGCTGCGCGCCCCGGACCCGTACTGCCCGATCGACCTGTCCTACGAGGGCGGGGAGATCACGGTGGCGGAGGCGGAGTCGATCGCGCGGCCGCTGCGGCTGAAGGTGGACGAGGCGGCGGCGCTGCTGGTGGCGCTGCGGATGCTGGCGGGCATCCCGGGCCTGGACGACCGGGACGCGCTGAGCCGGCTGATCGCCAAGCTGGAGACCGCGGCGGGCGCGGCGGCGTCGGTGGCGGGGCAGGTCGCGGTGGAGGTCGACGCGCGCGGCGGCTCGGCCGACGCCGGCGGCGCGGTGCTGGGGCGGCTGCGGGACGCGATCGGCGGCGGCCGCCGGGTGCATCTGACGTACTACGTCCCGGCGCGCGACGAGAACACCGAGCGCGACGTCGACCCGATGCGGCTGCTTGTGGTGGAGGGCAACACCTACCTGGAGGGGTGGTGCCGGCGCGCGGAGGCGGTGCGGCTGTTCAAGCTGGACCGGATCGCGGGCCTGGAGGTGCTGGACGTGGCGGCGCGGGTGCCGGACGACGCCGAGCCGATCGACGTGGACGCGGGCCTGTTCCGGCCGTCGCCGCAGGACGAGGCGGTGACGCTGGAGCTGACGCCGCGCGGCCGGTGGGTCGCCGACTACTACCCGTGCGAGAGCGTCGAGGAGCTCGGGGAGGGGCGGCTGCGGGTGGTGCTGCGCACGCCCGACAGCCGGTGGATCCGGGGGCTGGCGCTGCGGCTCGGCGACCAGGGGCGCGTGGTGGCGCCGGCGGCGCTGGCGGCGGGGATCCGCGCGGACGCGGCGCGGGCCCTGGGCCGCTACGGCATGGCCTGAGGCGATCGGCTACCGTGGCCGTGTGGCGTGGGTTGCGGTGTCGGTGTCGCTGGGTTTCGCGGGCCTTGCCGTCCTCGCCTGGTGCGCGTTCAAGGTGTGGCTGAGCGTGCGGCGCTTCGGCCGTGAGCTGGAGCGGACCAGGCGGCGGCTGGAGCGCGGGCACTCGGCGCTGCTCGATGAAGTCTCGCGAATGGAGAAGACGCGGGCCCCACAACCGCCCGAGGACGGCGTACGATCGACCTGAGCACCCCTGCTGAGAAGGAATGACATGGCTGGACTTGGCACGACCGAGATTCTGATCATCCTTGCCGTCGTCTTGCTGCTGTTCGGATCGGCGAAGCTCCCCACGCTGGCGCGTTCGCTCGGTAAGTCGGCGCGGATCCTGAAGGCCGAGACGAAGGGCCTGCACGACGACGATGACGCAGACGAGGATCGCAGGTCCAAGGCCGCCCCTGCCGCGCAGAGCGCGCAGAACCCGCCGGCGCGCGAGCACGGCGACGGCTCGCAGCAGCCGCGCGGCGCGCTGGGTTCGGGCGAGCCCATCCAGGGTGTGCCGGTGTCGGACCCGGGCCGTGCTCGTGACGGCGGCTGACCGCCGCCCCGCGACGACGCCACCCCACCCCCGAGCCTGAATGCGACGATGAAGCGGAACAGGCGTGTTGCCGCCACCCCCGACGGCCGCATGCCCCTGATGGGGCATCTGCGTGAGCTGCGCAACCGGCTGATCAAGGCGATCCTCGGCCTCGTGGTCGGCGCGGTCATCGGCTGGATCCTGTTCGAGCCGATCTGGGACTTCCTGAAGCAGCCCTACACCCAGATCCCGCCCGAGCACTGCCTGGAAGGCAAGTGCGACCTGGTCGTGCACGGCATCTTCGACGGGTTCTTCGTCCGGCTGAAGGTGTCGCTGATGATCGGCGCCGTGCTGTCGTCGCCGGTGTGGCTGTTCCAGCTGTGGGCGTTCGTCGCGCCCGGGCTGTACAACAAGGAGCGGCGCTACACCTACGTGTTCATGGCGGCGGCGGTGCCGCTGTTCTTCCTCGGCGCCGCGCTGGCGTACGTGACGATGGACAAGGGCCTGCAGATCTTCATCGGGCTCGCGCCCGGTGATACGACGGTCCTCGTCGGCGTCCAGGACTACCTCGGCTACGCCCAGGCGATGCTGTTCATCTTCGGGCTGACGTTCGAGCTGCCGCTGTTCGTCGTCATGCTGAACCTGGTCGGGGTCCTGTCCCACGAGCGGATCCGCAAGTCGCGGCGGCTGCTGGTGTTCGGGGTGTTCGTGTTCGCCGCGGTCGCCACCCCGAGCCAGGACCCGGTCACCATGCTGGCGCTGGCGCTGCCGACGATCGTGCTGTTCGAGTTCGCCGAGCTGTTCGCGTACCTGCACGACCGCCGCTCGGCCCGCCGGGGCGACGACTACGCGGGCCTGTCCGACGACGAGGCGTCCCCCTTGAACCTGGAGGAGATCGACGCCGAGCTGGAGAAGGGCGGCCGCGCCGGCGGACGCACCGGCTGACGCACCGCCCGGCATGGCGCGCCGCCCAGCGTGGCGCGCCGCGCCGGACGGCCGGGCCGGCGATTGGGAATCGGGCCTGTCGAAACCGTAGGCTCGAAGGCATGACCTCCCCCGATACGACGCCGGCCGGGCAGAGCCCGGCGGAGCGGTACGCCTCCTACCGCGCGCGCACCGCGGGCAGCGGCCCGGCCCTGCTGGACTTCCGCACCCTGTACGACTTCGACCTGGACCCGTTCCAGATCGAGGCGTGCAAGGCGCTGGAGGGCGGCAGCGGCGTGCTGGTGGCCGCGCCGACCGGGTCGGGCAAGACGGTGGTGGGGGAGTTCGCCGTCCACCTCGCCCTCGCCGGCGGCGGCAAGTGCTTCTACACCACCCCGATCAAGGCGCTGTCGAACCAGAAGTACGCCGACCTCGTCCGCCGCTACGGCCCGGAGAAGGTGGGGCTGCTCACCGGCGACAACAGCGTCAACGGCGAGGCCCCGGTCGTGGTGATGACGACCGAGGTCCTGCGGAACATGCTGTACGCCGGGTCGCACACCCTCGGCGGGCTGGCGTTCGTGGTGATGGACGAGGTGCACTACCTCGCCGACCGGTTCCGCGGCGCCGTCTGGGAAGAAGTGATCATCCACGTGCCGGAGTCGGTGCGGATCGTGGCGCTGTCGGCCACCGTCAGCAACGCCGAGGAGTTCGGCGAGTGGCTGCACGAGGTCCGCGGCGACACCGCGGTGATCGTGGACGAGCACCGCCCCGTCCCGCTGTTCCAGCACATGCTCGTCGGCACCCGCCTGTACGACCTGTTCGTCGACACCGGCAAGGGCAAGGACCGGCAGGCCCGGCTGAACCCGCAGCTCACCCGGATGGCGGTGGAGGAGGTCCGCCGCGCCAAGGTCAACCAGGGCCGCCGCACCGGCCGCCGCCGCGCGCCGCGCCCGCAGCGGTTCCGGCCCCCCGCGCGGCCCGACGTGATCGAGCGGCTCGACCGCGCCGGGCTGCTCCCGGCGATCACGTTCATCTTCAGCCGCGCCGGCTGCGACGCCGCCGTCATGCAGTGCCTGCACGCCGGGGTCCGGCTCACCTCCAAGGAGGAGGCCGAGGAGATCCGCGCGCACGCCGAACTGCGCACCGCCGACATCTCCGCCGAGGACCTGCGGATCCTCGGGTACGGCGACTTCCTCGCCGCGCTGGAGCGCGGCGTCGCCGCCCACCACGCCGGGATGCTGCCGACGTTCAAGGAGATCGTCGAGGAGCTGTTCACCCGCGGGATGATCAAAGCGGTGTTCGCGACGGAGACGCTCGCGCTCGGCATCAACATGCCCGCCCGCACCGTCGTGATCGAGAAGCTCGACAAGTGGAACGGCGAGGCGCACGTCGACCTCACCCCCGGCGAGTACACGCAGCTGACGGGGCGCGCCGGGCGGCGCGGCATCGACGTGGAGGGCCACGCCGTCGTGGTGTGGGGCCCGAACGTCGACCCGGGGTCGGTCGCGGGCCTGGCCGGCACGCGCACCTACCCGCTGAACTCCAGCTTCCGGCCGTCGTACAACATGGCCGTCAACCTCGTCGGCGCCGTCGGCATCGAGCGGGCCCGGACGCTGCTGGAGGAGTCGTTCGCGCAGTTCCAGGCCGACCGCGCCGTCGTCGGCCTGGCCCGGCAGGTCCACAAGAACGAGGAGGCCCTCGCCGGGTACGCGAAGGCCGCCGAATGCCACCTGGGCGACTTCATGGAGTACGCCGCGATGCGGCGCCGCCTGTCGGACCGGGAGGCGGAGCTGTCGCGGGAGCGGGCCGGCGCCCGCCGCGCCGAGGCCGCCCGGTCGCTGGAGCACCTGCGGCCCGGCGACGTGATCATCGTGCCGTCGGGGCGGCGGTCCGGCCTCGCCGTCGTCCTGGACCCCGGGGTCGGGCGCCGCTCCGACGGGCCCGCGCCGCTGGTGCTGACGGTGAACCGGTCGGTGCAGCGCCTGTCGATCCAGGACTTCCCCCGCGCCGTCGAGCCCGTCGAGCGGCTGCGGATCCCCAAGTCGTTCAGCCCCCGCAACCCGCAGGACCGCCGCGACCTGGCCGCCACGCTGCGCAACAAGGTCCCCGACGAGGTGCGGTCCCGCAAGCGGACCCGCGCCGACTCCGCCGCGTCCGAGGACGAGGAGGTGGCGCGGCTGCGCGGCGAGCTGCGCCGCCACCCCGTGCACGGCTGCGACCGGCGCGAGGAGCACGCCCGGTGGGCCGAGCGGTACCACCGGCTGGACCGCGAGACCGAGCAGCTGCGGCGCCGCGTCGAAGGCCGCTCCCAGGTCATCGCGCGGACGTTCGACCGGGTGTGCGCCGTCCTGCAGCAGCTCGGCTACCTCGACGGCGACTCGGTCACCGAGGAGGGCCGCCGCCTCGGCCGCATCTACAACGAGCTGGACCTGCTCACCGCCGAGAGCCTCCGCGAGGGCCTGTGGGAGAAGCTCGGCCACGCCGAGCTCGCCGCGTGCGTGTCCGCGCTGGTGTACGAGTCGCGGCAGCCCGACGACGCCGCGCCGCCCCGCACCCCGGGCGGCGCCGCGCAGGACGCGCTGGCGGCGATGGTGCGGCTGTGGGGCGAGCTGGACGCCGTCGAGCGCGACAACCGGGTGTCGTTCCTGCGCGAGCCCGACCTAGGGTTCGCGTGGACGGCGTACCGGTGGGCGAAGGGCGACGACCTCGACGCGGTGCTGCTGGAGAGCGACCTGACCGCGGGCGACTTCGTCCGCGCCGTCAAGCAGCTCCTGGACCTGCTCGGGCAGGTCGCCGACGCCGCGCCGCCCAACAGCCACATCCGCAGGACGGCCCGCCGCGCCATGGACGCCATGCGCCGCGGCGTCGTGGCGTACTCCTCCGTCGCCTGACCCGCCGCGCGCCCCCAAGGCACGGCCCGCCCG
>NZ_SMKM01000351.1 GCF_004348665.1 Actinomadura sp. GC306
GGGGATCGTCCTCCCGCGGGAGGTGTCGTGCGGCACTAAGGGACTCCGGCTCGGCGGGGACGGACGAAGATTTCCTCATTTGTACCGCGTAACCGGTGGGTACGGCAGTAGAACGGCGATCTTTCCGCTTACCGGCACGTCCCGAGCGTTGCCGTCTCGGTGATGTCCCGGGAGGACGAGCCGACCATGACCCGGTAGCAGCCGTCCGCGACCTTCCACGCCTTCGCGCCCTCGTTCCAGTAGGAGAACGAACGTGCGGACAGCGGGAACCTCACCCGTGTGCTCTCGCCGGGCGCGAGTGTGACCTTGGTGTAGCCCTTGAGCTGTTTCGGCGGCTGCGGGACGTCCACGCCCGGCGACGGCATGCCGATGTACAACTGCGGCACCGCGACGCCCTTGCGCGACCCCGTGTTCGTCACCGTCACCTCGGCGGAGTCGGTGTCGGCCACCAGGTCGCTGTAGCGGAACGTCGTGTAGGACAGCCCGTGCCCGAACGGGAAGCGCGGCGCGATGCCCTTCGAGTCGTAGTGCCGGTAGCCGACCATGACGCCCTCGGAGAAGGTGATGTTCTGGTCGGTCCCCGGGTACTGCGCCGGGTTGCCCGAGGTCGGGGCATCGTTCTCGTTGACCGGGAAGGTCACCGGTAGCCGTCCGCCTGGGTCCACGTCGCCGTACAGGACGCGGGCCAAGGCGTTCCCGGCCTCCTGCCCCGGATACCAGGCTTCGACGATGCCCTTCACCTGTCCCGCCCAAGGAGTCAGCACCGGGCCGCCCGTGTTGAGCACGACGATGGTGTTCGGGTTGGCGTCGGCCACCGCGGAGATGAGCGCGTCCTGGTCGCCCCGGAGGGGTTCGCCGCACTGCAGCGTGAGGCAGGACTTGTCGAAGAACTCGCCCTGGCTGTCGGTGGCGAACACGATCGCCACGTCCGCCTGCCGGGCCAGATTCGCGGCCTGGGCACGGTCGTCGCCGTTGGTGTGGGACAGCCGCGCGCCGGCCCCCGCGCGGCGCGCGATGCCCTGCTCGGCGCTGACCGTGCCGAACGGGACGACCTGTGCCGAGCCGTGCCCGCTCGGGCTCTCCCGCGCGGCCCGCCCGATCAGCGCGATCGACCCGGGCGCCTCCAGCGGCAGGACGCCGTCGTTCTTCAGCAGCGTGATCCCGGACTCCTCGATCTTCCTGGCGGCCGTCTCGCTCGCCGTGCGGTCGATGGCGGTGAGGTCGTTGGGGTACGCCTGCCGATCGAACACGCCGAACCGGAACATCGTCCGCAGGATGTCGCGGACGTGCCCGTCGACGGTCGCCTGCGTGACCTTCCCCTGCGAGACGGCGGCCTTCAACATGAACGCGTTGTACCTGAGGCCGATCGGCAGTTCCATGCTGAGCCCGCCGTTGGCCGCGTCACCGGCGTCCTTCGGGGCGAAGTGGTCGGAGGCCACGTACCCCTGGAAGTCCCACTCCGACCGCAGGACGTCGTTGAGGACGGTGCCGTCCTCGCAGGCCCACCGGCCGTTCAGCTTGCCGAACCCGCACATGACGGTCGCGGCGCCGCCCTCCTGCACGGCGGCCTCGAACGGCGGCAGGTAGATCTCCCGCAGGGTGCGCGGATCCACGGTCATGTCCAGCGACAGCCGGTCGGTCTCCTGGGTGTAGACGGCCATGTGCTTGACCGCCGCCATGACGCCCTGGGACTGCGCGGCCTTGATCCAGGGCACCCCGAGCGTGGCCGACAGGTGCGGGTCCTCGCCGAAGCCCTCGAACGTCCGGCCGTTGCGGGGGGTGCGCAGGACGTCCACGGTCGGCCCGAAGACGACGTCGTTGCCGCGGTGCCTCGCCTCCCAGGCCACCGTCCGGCCGTACAGCGCCGCGCCGTCCCGGTCGAAGCCCGCCGCGAGCGCGATCGGCGCGGGCAGCGCCGTCGCCTTGCCCTGCCGGACGCCCGCCGGCCCGTCGGCCATGTACACCGGCGGGACGCCGAGCCGCTCGATCCCGTCGGCGGTGTCGGCGTGCGCGGTCTCGAAGTAGCCGCCGAGCGGGCCGCCGAACGGGTCGTCCGCGGCCAGCATCGAGATCTTCTCGTCGGCGGTCAGCCGCGGCAGCAGCAGGTCCGTGCGCCGGTCCGGGGACAGCGACGGGTCGCACCACGGCCGCTCCGCCGGGTCGCCGCACCGTCCCGTCTCCGCCCGCGCCGCGCCCGGAACCGACATCGCCGCGAGCGCCAGGACGGCCGCCAGCGCGCCCGCGGCCGGCGCCCGGCCGCCCACCCGCATCACCATGGCGACATTTGTGCCACCAATCAGTGGGAAAGTTCTAGTGCGGCGGGAAAAGTTGGCCGGATCGTGCCATCTGGGACGTCACGTGCTCCGAGTGGTGGCCGCCACCGCGAGCTCCGACAGCGCCCGGTGCGCCTCCTCGGCGATCGGCGCGGTCGCCAGGGTCCGCTCCGCCTCGGCCAGGTAGCGCTCGATCATCTCCTCGCAGGCGGCGAGGCCGCCGGTCTCCTCGATGATCGTGCGCAGCTCGGCGACGCCCGCGGCGTCGAGCTCCGGGTCGCCGAGCCGGCGCCGCACCGCCGCGGCCTGCGCCGCGGACGCGCGCTCCAGGGAGAGCGCGACGAGGACGGTCCGCTTGCCCTCGCGCAGGTCGTCGCCCGCGGGCTTGCCCGTCTCGGCGGGGTCGCCGAACACGCCGAGGACGTCGTCGCGGAGCTGGAAGGCGATGCCGAGCGGCAGCCCGTAGCCGGTGAGCGCGGCGGTCACGTCCGGGCGGGCGCCGGCGAGCTCGGCGCCGAGGTGCAGCGGCCGCTCGATCGTGTACTTGGCGCTCTTGTACTCCACCACCCGCAGCGCCGTGGCCGCGGTCGCCTCGCCGCGGGTGCCCTCCAGCATGTCGAGGTACTGGCCGCACATGACCTCGGTGCGCATCAGGTCGTAGACGGCCCGGCCGCGCCGCCGGCTCTCGTCGTCCAGCCCGCAGGTCTCGAACATCTCGCCCGACCAGGCCAGGCACAGGTCGCCGAGCAGGATGGCCGAGCCCGAGCCGAACGCCTGCGCGTCCCCCGGCCAGCCGTGCGCGTGGTGCAGCGCCTCGAACCTGCGGTGGACGGACGGCTGGCCGCGCCGGGTGTCGCTGGAGTCCATGACGTCGTCGTGGATCAGCGCGCTCGCCTGGAGCAGCTCCAGGGACGCGGCGGCGGCCACGATTCCGGGGCCGTCCGCACCGCCCGCGGCGCGCCACCCCCAGTAGCAGAACGCGGGACGGAGCCGCTTGCCGCCGCCGAGGAGGGAGTCCAGGGCGGACAGCATGGGGACGAGATCGTCACTGATGGCCAGCAGGGCCGGGCGCTGCCGGTCGACGAAGGCCAGGAGCGCCTCGTCGACCTCCTTGCGGATACGGCTGGTCGACATGTCGAGATCGTATCCACGTGGGAAGATTCAACCGTCCGCCAGGGAAGTGAGAAGACGCTAGTTCGCCAGAAATGGGGATATAACGCCTGGGTAGTGTGCCGAGCATCACCCCTCTCGGCCGTCGCGGGGGCTTCTGTAGGCTTGGGGAATGCGACGCCTGCGACAAGACCGGCCCCCCACCGTCCAAGAGCTGCTGGCCTCGGGAGACAGGTCCTTCTCGTTCGAGTTCTTCCCGCCCAAGACCGACAAGGGCGCGCTGAACCTCTGGCGCACGATCCGCGAACTCGAGTCCCTGCAGCCGACGTTCGTCTCCGTCACCTACGGGGCGGGCGGCGGCACCCGTGACACCACCGTCGACATCGTCGAGCGCATCGCCACCGACACCACCCTCACCCCCGTCGCGCACTTCACCGCCGTCAACCACTCCCAGGCCGAGCTGCGCCACCTCATCGGCCGGTTCGCCGCCGCCGGCGTGCGCAACGTCCTCGCGCTGCGCGGCGACCCGCCCGGCGACCCGATGGGGGAGTGGGTCAAGCACCCCGACGGCGTCGAGTACGCCTCCGACCTCGTCCGGATGATCCGCTCCTACGGCGACTTCTGCGTCGGCGTCGCCGCGTTCCCCTACAAGCACCCGCGCTCGCCCGACATCGAGAGCGACACCCGCTACTTCATCGAGAAGTGCCGTGCCGGAGCCGACTACGCCATCACCCAGATGTTCTTCCGCGCCGAGGACTACTTCCGGCTCCGCGACCGCGTCGAGGCCGCGGGCTGCGACGTGCCGATCCTGCCGGGCATCATGCCGGTCACCCAGCTGAGCACGATCGAGCGGTCCGAGCAGCTCTCCGGAGCGCCGTTCCCGCCCGAGGTCAGGGCCCGGTTCGAGGCCGTCGCCGACGACCCCGAGGCGGTGCGCCGGCTCGGCGTCGAGCACGCCGCAGAGGTGTGCCGCGAACTGCTCGAACAGGACGCCCCCGGCATCCACTTCATCACGTTCAACAAGTCCACGGCGACGCGCGAGGTCTACGGCCTCCTCGACGCCGCCTCGTACGGCGGCAGGGGCAGCGCCCCGCCCATGACCGCGTAGCGGGGGCCGCCCCCGGGGAACTCGAAGTCGGTCAGCAGATCGGTCATGCCGACCGAGCGGTAGAGGGTGCGGGCCGGAGTCTCCGGCCGCCTGTCCAGCGTCGACAGCACGACGCTCCGCTCCGGCCGCCCCTCGCACAGCGCGTTCAGCAGGCTCCGGCCGAGGCCCCGGCCCTGGAACTCCGGGCGGACGTGGAGCTCCGCCACCTCGAACGTGTCGCCCAGCCACGCCTCGGCGTGCTCGGGCCCCTCCCGGTCGCTCAGCGCCTGGAAGACGACGTCGTGCCACCACTGGCCGCGCGTCCCGTGGAATCCGTACGCGAACCCTTGGAGCGGCCCGGGCAGGACGGGCAGCGCCCCGCGCCGCTCGACCACGAACGCCCGGAAACCCGAGTACGACGCGTGCCGTTCCATGATGGTGTGGCGCCCCGGGAGCTGCTCGTTCGGCGGCTCCATCGCGGCCGCGTACACGTCCAGCATCGGGTCGAGCCTGCGTAGGAAGGCGCGTTCGTCGATCTCGCGCAGCTTCGCGTCCCTCACGCGACAGAGACTAGACCCGGCGGACCGCCCGCCGGGCCCGGGAGAACCGATCGCCGCGCGGTCACCGGCCGCCGAGGGCCCTGCGGACCGACTCCTCGTCGCGGGCCACGACCGCGCCCTCGCCGGTCACCACGATCGGCCGCTGGATCAGCACCGGATTCGCCGCCATGATCTCGATCCAGCGGGCGCGGTCCCGCTCCATCTCCTTCAGCCCGAGCTCCTTGGCGACGGGCTCGTTGAGGCGAGCCACGTCCCACGGCTCCGCGCCGATGCGGGTGAGGACCGCGTCCAGCTCCTCCGCCGTGGGCGGCTCGTCCAGGTAGCGGCGCTCGGTGTACGCCACGCCCGCCTCGTCCAGCGCGGACTTCGCGGCCCGGCTCTTCGAGCAGCGCGGGTTGTGCCAGATCTCCATCGTCACTCCACCTCCGCCGGGGTGCCCCCGGTGATCCTCAGCAGTTCCTCGTAGGTCGTGGGGAAGACGGTGTGCGGGTGCCCGCCCGCCGCCCAGACCTGGTCGTACCTGTCGAGCCAGACGTCCACGAGCGTCCGGACCGGCGCCGGGTGGCCCAGCGGCGCGACGCCCCCGATCGGCTGGTCCGTCGCGTCCCGCACGAACTCCGGCGACGCCCGCTTCACCTTCTTCGCGCCCACCAGGGCCGCGACCTTCGCCGTGTCGACCCGGTGCGCGCCGCTCGTCAGCACCAGCAGCGGCGCCCCGTCGGCGTCGAACAGCAGGCTGTTGGCGATCGCCCCCACCTCGCAGCCGAGCCGGTCCGCGGCGGCCTGCGCCGTCGGCACCGAGTCGGGCAGCTCGACGATCGTCCCCGTCGCGCCCCGGTCGAGCAGGGCCTTCGCGACGCGTTCGGCATTCGGATGCATGAGAAGCACTTTAAGCTCAGCGCATGCGAGGGAGACCCTTCGGCACGAGAAAGCTCGCGGTCCTTCTGGGCGCCGCCGTCCTCGTGGCGGGCTGCAGCGGGACGGACGAGGCGGCGCCCCCGCCGCCGGCGAGCTCACCGTCCGCGGAGCCGACGACCCCCACACC
>NZ_SMKM01000352.1 GCF_004348665.1 Actinomadura sp. GC306
CGGCGGCCGGGCGGGAGGGCGGCGCCCGCCGCCGTGACCGCCGCGCGTACCGGGCGGCCCGCGGCGCGGGCGAGCGCGGCTGACCGGGCCCAAGTGCGTGACCTGCATGCGCTTCTCCCGGTGTTCTGCTGTCACGGCCCCTGCGGCGGGTTCCGCCGTCCGCACGAGGCACATGTAAGAAAAGTGCATCGGGGGCGCAGTTACGTCAAGAGGTAACTTTACAGAGAGCCAACCCCTACGTTGCACCGTTTTCCGACACGTAATCCAGTTCACTCCGATCACACCTGGAAGCGGCGGGAATCGGCCTGGGAGATCACCGGGACGGCACCGCGGGGCCACGGGACCGTCACCCCCGGGTACGCGCGCGGACGCGCGGCGTGGCCGGAGCACCGCCGGGTATGGCGCACAATGTACGGTGCCCCAGCCGCCCGGAACCGTGATTGGTGTAGTACAGCCGTGCACCTGCTGAACGGTGAGCGCCCCGCTCACGACCTCACCTACAACGACGTCTTCATGGTCCCCCGCCGCTCCTCGGTCGGGTCGCGCCTGGAGGTCGACCTGGCCACCGCGGACGGCAGCGGCACGACCGTGCCCCTCGTGGTCGCCAACATGACCGCCGTCTCCGGGCGCCGGATGGCCGAGACCGTCGCGCGGCGCGGCGGCATCGCCGTCCTCCCGCAGGACATCCCGGCCGACGTCGTCGCCGAGGTCATCGGCTGGGTCAAGGGCCGCGACCTCGTCGTGGACACCCCGATCCGGCTGACCCCGTCCGGCACGGCCGGGGACGCGCTGGCGCTGCTGCCGAAGCGCGCGCACGGCGCGGTGATCGTGGTCGAGGACGACCGGCCGGTGGGCGTCGTCACCGAGGCCGACTGCCAGGGCGTCGACCGGTTCGCGCAGCTGCGCGACATCATGTCCCGCGACCTGGTCACGCTGCCCGCCGGCGTGCACCCGCGCGAGGCGTTCGACCGGCTGCACGAGCGCGGCCACCGGCTCGCGCCCGTCGTCGCCCCCGACGGGCGGCTCGCGGGCATCCTGACCCGCACCGGCGCGCTGCGCGCCACGCTGTACAAGCCCGCCGTGGACGCCGGCGGGCGGCTGCGGATCGCCGCGGCGGTCGGGGTGAACGGCGACGTCGCCGGCAAGGCGAAGGCGCTGCTGGAGGCGGGCGCCGACCTGCTCGTCGTGGACACCGCGCACGGCCACCAGGACAAGATGATGGGCGCGCTGGCGGCCGTCCGGGCGCTGGACCCGGGCGTCCCGGTGGCGGCCGGGAACGTGGTGACGGCCGAGGGCACCCGCGACCTGATCGAGGCCGGCGCCGACATCGTCAAGGTCGGGGTGGGCCCCGGCGCGATGTGCACGACCCGGATGATGACGGGCGTCGGCCGGCCGCAGTTCTCCGCCGTCCTGGAGTGCGCCGCCGAGGCCCGCCGCCTCGGCCGGCACGTGTGGGCGGACGGCGGCGTCCGGCACCCGCGCGACGTCGCGCTGGCGCTGGCGGCCGGCGCCGCGAACGTGATGGTCGGCTCCTGGTTCGCCGGCACCTACGAGTCGCCCGGCGACCTGCAGCGCGCCGCCGACGGGCGGCTCTACAAGGAGAGCTTCGGGATGGCGTCCGCGCGGGCCGTGCGGCTGCGCACCGCCGACGACTCCCCGTTCGACCGGGCCCGCAAGGCGCTGTTCGAGGAGGGCATCTCCACCTCCCGGATGTTCCTCGACCCGCACCGCCCCGGCGTGGAGGACCTGATCGACTCGATCGTGGCGGGGCTGCGCAGCTCGTGCACCTACGCGGGCGCCCGCACGCTGGAGGAGTTCCACGAGCGGGCGACCGTCGGGGTCCAGGGCTCGTCCGGCTACGCCGAGGGGATGCCGCTGTCCAGCAGCTGGTAAAGCCTCCCCCGCGGCTCCCGCGCGGCCGCCCGCGGCACGCCGCCCGGGCGCCCGAATTCCGGGGGTCGGGCTGCCAAGTGATCACCGGAGTGCATATCCTGGGGAACACCTGTGCCCGAGGTCACACGCGCACGCACGCGGACGGCTCCCACGCAACTTTTGCCCGGTCCCGCGCGTCCATAAGGTGAGCCGGGCTTAATTCACCGCTGGTGGGAATCGGAGCGCACATGGGTCGGTCGGCGAGTCGGCGCGCCGGGGAGGAGGACGGGGATCGCTCCTCCGGTGCGGCGGCGCTCCCCCGCGCGCTCGCGCTGACCCTCGCGTCCGCCCTGGTCTGGGGCGTCGCCCACCTCGTCACCGGCCGGCGCACGGCCGGGGGGCTGCTGCTCGCGCTGTACGTCGTGCTCCTCGCCGCGGTGGGGGCCGCCGGCACCGTCTACCGGTCGGACCTGCTGCAGCTCGCCGTCCGCCCGGAGATCGTGGAGCGGTTGTCGGTCGGGCTGCTGGCGCTCGGCTTGGTGTGGGTCTTCATCGTGATCCGCTCGTACCAGATCCTGCGGCCCATCAGGCTGTCGGTGCCGGCCCGCGCGCTCGGCGCCGCGGCCGTCGCCGTGATGTGCTTCGCCGTCGCGGTGCCGGCGGTCTGGTCGGCGCACGGCACCTACGTCTACCGCGACGCGCTGACCAGCATCTTCCGCAGCGGCGGCGGGAACGGCAAGCAGGTCGACGCCGACGACCCGTTCGACGGGCAGGCCCGCGTCAACATCCTGCTGCTCGGCGGCGACGCCGCCGAGGAGCGCTCCGGGGTGCGCACCGACAGCATGACGGTGGCCAGCGTCGACACCGAGACCGGCGACACGGTGCTGCTGAGCCTGCCCCGCAACCTGGAGGGGTTCCAGCTGCCGCCGGGCCCGGCCCGCGACCGCTTCCCCTACGGCTTCACCGGCGACGGGCCGCAGACGCCGGGCCTGCTGAACGAGGTGTTCCAGTACGCCGAGGACCACCCCGACGTGGTGCCGGGCGTCCCGAAGCACGAGCGCGGCCCCGAGCTGCTGAAGGCCACGATCGCCGGCATCCTCGGCCTGCGGGTCGACTACTACATCCTGGTCGACATGTTCGGCTTCGCCGACATCATCGACGCCATGGGCGGCGTCCGGATCAACATCGAGCAGCCGATCCCGTACGGGCTGGAGGGCGCCGTGCTGGAGCCCGGCAACCGGACGCTGACGGGCAAGGAGGCGCTCTGGTACGGCCGGTCCCGCACCAACAGCAGCGACTACGTGCGGATGGGGCGGCAGAAGTGCCTGCTGGCCGCGATCGCCGAGCAGGCCGACCCGCAGACCGTGCTGACCAGCTTCGACAAGCTCGCCGCGGCCGCCAAGCGCACCCTGTCGACCGACATCCCGCAGGAGCTGCTGCCCGCGCTGATGAAGCTGTCGGAGCGCGTCAAGAGCGGCGCGGAGATCGAGAGCCTGCAGTTCGTGCCCCCGCTGATCTACACCGGCAGCCCCGACTTCGACCTCATCCGCAAGCTGGCGGCCGATGCGGTCAGCACCGATCCCCGGCCGGTGAGCGGCGACGCGGACGGCGGCTCCCCGGAGACCGCCACGAGCACGGCCCCGCCCACGGCCCCGGGCACGGCCGGCGGCTCGCCGAGCGGGTCGGCGACGCCGTCGGAGCCGCCGAGCGAGCCGGTGTCGCTGGAGGCCAGCTGCCCGTGATCCGCCGCGCCGTGTCCCGGCAGGGGCCCGGAGGGGGGATCATTGGAGGAGGACAGTTCCTCTGAAGTCCGCGAAGGGCGGTGCGGGTGCCTCGGATCCATGGCTGCGACGTCTACCGCGTGGCGATGCCGCGCGGGAGGCGGCCGGAGAGCGTGCTCGTCCGCCTCGCCGGCGGTGACGCGGTGGGGTGGGGCGAGATGGCCGTCCCCGGCTCCGGCGATCCCGGCCGCGGCTGGGCCGACATCGAGGAGCGCATGGCGCCCGCGCTGGTCGGGCTGGAGTGGGACCGCCCCGAGGACGTGTCCGCCGCCGCGGACTTCGGCGCCCGGGAGGCCGCCGCCGCGATCGACACCGCCTGCTGGGACCTGTGGTGCCGGACGCGGGGCCTGCCGCTCGCGCACGCGCTCGGCGGGACCCGCACGTCCATCGTGACCGGTGCGCGGATCTCGCCGGAGCCGATGCTGGACACGGTCGCGGCCCGGGTCAACCGCGCCGTTGGAGCGGGCCACACCCGCGTGACCCTGGACATCCGCCCCGGCTGGGACATCGAGCCGGTCCGCGCGATCAGGCAGGCGTACCCGGCGCTCGCGCTCGTCGCGGACGCGGGCCACTCCTACACCGAGTCGCCCGAGCACATGGCGGTCCTGGAGGGCCTGGACGCCTACGGCCTCGCGGCGGTCGAGCGGCCGTTCCCCGCCGGCGACCTGGCCGCGCACGCCCGGCTGCAGTTGCGGGTCGGCACCGCCGTCGCGCCCGCCGTCGGCGACCTGGAGACCCTCGACGCGGCCCTGACGCTGGAGGCGGGCCGCGCGCTGCACCTGCGGCTCGACCTGCTCGGCGGGCTGACCGCGGCCCGCAGCGCCCACGACCTGGCGTACGCGGCGGGGTGGGACGTGTGGTGCAGCGGCTGCGGCGCGTTCGGCATCGGCCAGGCCGCCGCGGTGGCGCTGGCGTCGCTGCCGGGCTGCACGCTGCCGAGCGACGTGACCGACCCCGCGGGCGGCCCGGTGTTCGTGACGCCGCCCGTCCGGTCGTCCGGCGGCGTCGTCGGGGTGCCGCTCACGCAGCCGGGCCTCGGCCACGAGGTCGACGACGAGCGCATCGACCGGCTGGCGACCCGCCGGCTGCGCCTGTCGGCGTGACCGCCGCCCCGGTGTGGGTGGTGGCGGGGCCGCCCGGCTCCGGCAAGACCACCGTGGCGGAGCTGCTGCTGGCGCGGCTGCGTCCCGTCCCCGCGCTGCTGGACAAGGACACGATGTACGGGCCGTTCGTGGCGGCCGTGCTGGCGGCGGCCGGCCGCGACCCGGGCGAGCGGGAGGGCCCCTGGTACGACGCGCACGTCAAGCCGCACGAGTACGCGGGGATGACCGCGACGGCCCGGGAGGTCCGCGGCCACGGCTGCCCGGTGCTGCTCAGCGGCCCGTTCACCGGCCAGATCCGGGACCCGGGCCGCTGGGCGGAGTGGGCCGCAGCGCTGGGCGGCCCGCCCGTGCGGCTGGTGTGGGTCCGCACGGACGCCGCGACGCTGCGGCACCGGCTGGAGCGCCGCGGGTCGCCGCGCGACACCGGGAAGCTCGCCGGGTTCGGCGCGTTCCTCGCGCGGATGCGGCCGGACGAGCCGCCGCCCGTCCCGCACGAGGCCGTCGACAACCGGCTGGCCGCGCCCGTCCCGCTGGAGGCGCAGCTGGACGCGCTGGCCGCCCGGTACTGAGCACCCCGTGCTGACCGGTCAGTACGACTTGGGCAGCCCCAGGGAGTGCTGCGCGACGTAGTTCAGGATCATCTCGCGGCTGACCGGCGCGATGCGCATGAGCCGGACGACCCCGGCGAGCATCCCGACGCCGTACTCGGTCGTGAGGCCGTTGCCGCCGTGGGTCTGGACGGCCTGGTCGACGCAGTGGATCGCGGCCTCGGCGGCGGCGTACTTGGCCATGTTCGCGGCCTCGCCGGCGCCCTCGTCGTCGCCCTCGTCGTACAGCGAGGCGGCCTTCTGCCCCATCAGCCGCGCCAGCTCCAGCTCGATCTTCGCGGCGGCGAGCGGGTGCGCGAGGCCCTGGTGGGCGCCGATGGGCGTCTTGAAGACCTGCCGGTCCTTCGCGTACGCGACGGCCTTGCCGAGGGCGAGGCGGCCGATCCCGGCGCCCATGGCCGTCGCCATGATCCGCTCGGGGTTGAGGCCGGCGAAAAGCTGCAGCAGGCCGCCGTCCTCGGCGCCGACGAGCGCGTCGTAGGGCAGCCGGACGTCGTCGAAGTGGCAGACGAACTGCTTCTCCGGCGACACGATCTCCATGCCGATCGGCGTCCAGGTGAAACCGTCCGCCCCGGTCGGCACGATGAACAGGGACGGGCGCAGGTTGCCCTTCTGGTCCGCGGTGCGGCCGACGACCATGACGGCGTCCGCCTCGTCCACGCCGGAGATGAACGTCTTCTGCCCGTTCAGCACC
>NZ_SMKM01000353.1 GCF_004348665.1 Actinomadura sp. GC306
CCGCCCGACCCCGGCGCCGGGCCCCCCGACGACGGCGACCTGAGCTCCCCGCGGGTGTGGCTGTTCCTGGCCCGCGACACCGAACGCCGCATGCGCGACCGCCTCGCCGCCCGCGTCGCCGGCGCCGCCGCCGGCGGGCAGGACGCCTTCACCGCCTGGAACGGCAACCTGGCCCTGGCCGCGCGGACCGCGTCGGCGTGCGCCGACCGCCTCGTCCTGGAGATCTGCGCCGCCGCCCTGGACACCGGCCCCGCCGAACTGCGGCCCGTCCTCGGCCTGCACGCCCTGGACCTGCTGGAACACCGCGCCGCCGACATGCTCAACGAGGGCGTCGCGCCGCCGGGCATCCTCGACCGGATCTGGGCCGAGCGGCGCCGCACCTGCGACGAGCTGGCCCCCCGCGCCGCCGGCCTGGCCGCCGCGTTCGAGCTGCCGCCCGAGGTCACCGCCCCCACCGCGTTCCTCCACACCCCGTGACCCGCGGCCACGAGGCGCGGATGCGCGGTGACCGGGCGGGCTCCCCGCCGGGCGCCGGGTGAGGAAAACCGCCGCGCCACGCCCTGAATTCGCCAAGGAGGCGGGGGAACCCGCACGAGGTGACTACCGTTCTCGTAAGACAGACGAACCGTGCGCGGGCGGAGCACCGCCCGCGAAGCCCTAAACGGAGGTAGACACAGTGGGAGTCAGTCTGAGCAAGGGCGGCAACGTCTCGCTGACCAAGGAGGCTCCCGGACTGACCGCCGTCGTGGTCGGACTGGGCTGGGACGTGCGGACCACCACCGGGACCGACTTCGACCTGGACGCCAGCGCCCTGCTGTGCTCGGCGGAGAACAAGGTCCTGTCGGACCAGCACTTCGTGTTCTTCAACAACCTCAAGAGCCCCGACGGCTCGGTCGAGCACACCGGCGACAACCTCACCGGCGAGGGCGAGGGCGACGACGAGCAGATCAAGGTGAACCTGGCCACCGTGCCCGCCGAGATCGCCAAGATCGTGTTCCCGGTGTCGATCTACGACGCCGACAGCCGCCAGCAGAGCTTCGGCCAGGTCCGCAACGCCTTCATCCGGGTGGTGAACCAGGCCGACAACAGCGAGATCGCCCGCTACGACCTGTCGGAGGACGCCTCGACCGAGACCGCGATGGTCTTCGGCGAGCTCTACCGCAACGGCGCCGAATGGAAGTTCCGCGCCGTCGGCCAGGGCTACGCCTCGGGCCTGTCGGGCATCGCGTCCGACTTCGGCGTCAACGTCTGAGCGGCCACCGCACACGCGCGCACCGCACACGCGCACCGGACGCCGCGGGGCGCCCCGGGACCCGGTCCCGCGGCGCCCCGCCGCCGTCCCGCCCCCGCCGCGGCGAGCGGGCCGGGGGCTCGTCCGCATCGTCACCGTCAATCGTCACCGTCAGCCGAGGAGTTCCTCGCGCAGCCGCGTCTTCAGGATCTTCCCGCCGGGGTTGCGGGGCAGGCCCTCACCGCGGAACCAGTAGTGCACCGGCACCTTGAACCCCGCGATCCGCTCGCCGAGGAACGCCCGCAGCTCCTCCCGCGACACCCGCGCACCCGGACGCGGCACCACCACCGCGCCGACCTCCTCGCCCAGCACCTCGTGCGGCACCCCGATCACCGCGCAGTCGGCCACCGCCGGATGCTCGTACAGGGCCGCCTCGACCTCGGCGCAGTAGATGTTCTCCCCGCCGCGGATCAGCATGTCCTTGGCGCGGTCGACGATGTAGACGAACCCGTCCCCGTCCAGCCGCGCCAGGTCCCCGCTGTGGAACCAGCCGCCCGCGAACGCCTGCGCGGTCGCCTCCGGCCGGTTCCAGTACCCCTTGATGACGTTGGGCCCCTTGATCAGCAGCTCGCCGACCTCACCGGGCGGCAGCTCCGCCCCGGCCGCGTCGACCACCTTCACGTCGCACACCGCGACCGGCGGCCCGACGCTCTCGGGCCGCTCCAGGTAGTTGATCCCGCCGTTGTAGGTCGTCACCGACGATGTTTCGGTCAGTCCGTAGCCGTTGCCGGGGACCCGCTCGGGCAGCCGCTCGCGGATCTTGTCGACCAGCGCCGGCGGAGCCGGCGCGCCGCCGTAGCTGACGCCGGTGAGGCTGGAGGTGTCGTAGTCCCCGAAGTCGGGGGAGGTCAGCACCTGCCACGCCATCGTCGGCACGCCACCGAACCCGGTGACGCGCTCGCGCTCGATCAGCTCCAGCGCGCCGCGCACGTCCCACTTGTACATCATCACCACCGTGCCGCCCTGCAGCGCGCTGGTCACCAGCACCGAATGGCAGCCGGTGGCGTGGAAGAACGGCACGCTCAGCAGCGTCACCCGCCGCTGCGGCACCGCCAGCTCCTCCAGCGACCGGCCCGCGCGGACCCCCGCCGACATCAGGCCGTAGGCGAGGCTGACCGGGTTGGTCGTGATGTTGCGGTGGGTGCCCAGCGCCCCCTTCGGACGGCCCGTGGTCCCGGAGGTGTAGAAGATCGTGGCCTCGTCCTCCGGGCCGATCTCCACCTCCGGCAGCGACGCCGCCGCCGGGTCGCCGGGATCGCCCAGCACGTCCTCGAACGCCTCGCACCCCGCCGGGACGGCGCCGCCCCCGCGGGCCACCACGCACGGCACCCCGAGGCCCGGCAGCACCTCCGCCAGCCGCTCCGCCCGCTCGGCGTCGGCGACCAGCACCTTCGCCCCGCTGTCGGCCAGCCCGTACTCCAGCTCCGCCGCCGTCCACCACGCGTTCAGCGGCACCACGACCGCGCCCGCGACCGCCGCCCCGAAGAACGCCACCGACCACTCGGGGTAGTTGCGCATCGCGATCGCGACCCGGTCGCCCTTGGCGACGCCGTACCGGCCGATCAGGACCCGCGCGAACGCCGCCGCCCGCGCGTAGTGCTCGGCGAAACCGACCCGGTCGCCCTCGTACACCAGGAACGCCGCGTCGCCGTGCAGCCGGGAGACCTCCAGGACGTCCCGCAGCGTCGGCGGCGCGTTCTTCCACACGCGGGTCCGCACGCCCCGGACGTCGACCTCGTCCATCTCGAACAGCCGGCCGGGCGCCGTCATCTCGGCCCTGACCTCGGCGATGCCCGGCAGCTCCCGCGCCGCCCCGGCCTGCGCCGCCCCGGCCTGCGCCGCCCCGGCCTGCGGGGCCCCCGTCCCGGCCGTTTCCGCGGCCGGTGATTGCCGATCGTGCACGTCGCGCCTCCCGCGGGGTCACCGGCGCGCCCCGCGCGGCCCCAACGCCGAACACGGTTCGGTGCGCCGTGCCCGAATCTATGATCGGTGTCACGCGCAGGTCAACGCCCCGCCGCCCCGGCAGGGCCCGCCGGGGCCGGTCCGGGAGAAGATCCCTGCCTGCGACAATGAGGGCATGAGCGAACGAGGGCCGATCGAGTACTGGCTGTCGGACATGGACGGCGTCCTGGTGCACGAGGGCCGCCCCGTCCCCGGCGCCGAGGAGTTCGTCCGGCGGCTGGCGGCCTCCGGCAAGCCGTTCCTGGTCCTGACCAACAACTCGATCTACACCCGCCGCGACCTGTCGGCGCGGCTGGCCGCCGCCGGGCTCGCGGTGCCGGCCGAGTCGATCTGGACCTCGGCGCTGGCGACCGCGCGGTTCCTGGCCGACCAGCGGCCCCAGGGATCGGCGTACGTGATCGGCGAGGCCGGGCTCACCACCGCGCTGCACGAGGCGGAGTTCGTCCTGACCGACCTGGACCCCGACTACGTCGTGCTCGGCGAGACCCGCACCTACAGCTTCTCCCAGATCACCCGCGCGATCCGGCTGATCGAGGGCGGCGCGCGGTTCGTGGCGACCAACCCCGACCCGGTCGGGCCGTCCCCGGAGGGCTCGCTGCCCGCCTGCGGCGCCGTCGCCGCCATGATCACCCGCGCGACCGGCGTGGAGCCCTACTTCATCGGCAAGCCCAACCCGCTGATGATGCGCACCGCGCTGAACCGCGTCGGCGGGCACAGCGAGTCCACCGCGATGATCGGCGACCGCATGGACACCGACATCGTCGCCGGCGTCGAGGCCGGGCTGGAGACGATCCTGGTGCTGACCGGCGTGACCGGCAAGGACGAGATCGCGCGGTTCCCGTTCCGGCCGAGCCGCGTCGTCGACTCCGTCGCCGACCTCGTCGACCTCGTCTGACTCGTCTGATCCGCGCGCCCGGCGCGCCGCGGCACCTCAGCCGACGGCGCCCAGGGCGGTCATCATGCCCATGACGTCGGACACGACCCAGTACTCGGCGAACCGCCCGTCGCGCGCGCGGAAGATGTCCTGCCCGCGGAAGGACACCGCGGTGCCGGGCTCGGCCGTCGCGCCGGGGACGCCGCCGCGGTAGGTGCCGTGGAACGTCCACCCCGCGGCGACCATCCCCGCACCGCCCGTGCCGCCCCCACCGGCCTCGCCGGGGGCCGGGCCCGCGACGGGGCCCACGACGGGGCCCACGTCCAAGGTGGTGCGGACGTCGGTGAAGTACTCGTGGGAGCGGCGGACCTGCTCGGCGGCCTCGGCGGGCCCGTGCACCCGCAGCGACGGCCAGTGCCCGACGAAGTCGGCGGTGAGGATCTGCCCGGCGACGTCGACGTCGCCGGTCCACACCTCGAACAGCCAGCGGCGGTACAGCTCGTCCAAAGCGTCCATGGTCCTACGCTCGGTGCCCCCGGCGCACCGCGTCAAACCGCCCAGCCGCGCACCCCTCTACACTCGGGGACGACCATGCGCACGATCAGGCGGGGCGGCTCCCGCGAGCTGGAGATCCGCAAATCCCGGTTCATCTGCACGCTCGCACGCGCCGCCGACGAGGCCGCGGCGGTGGAGTTCCTCGCCCGGCACCGCCGCGCGCACCGCGACGCCACCCACAACTGCACCGCCTACGTCGTCGGCGAGCACGGCGAGATCGCCAAGAGCAGCGACGACGGCGAACCCGCGGGCACGGCCGGGATCCCGATGCTGGAGGTGCTGACCCGCCGCGGCCTCACCGGCACCGCCGCCGTCGTCACCCGCCACTTCGGCGGCGTCAAACTCGGCGCGGGCGGCCTGGTCCGCGCCTACGCCAAGGCCGTCGCCGACACCGTCGACGCCGTCGGGGTGGTGGAGCTGCGGCCCGTCGTGACCGTCACCGTCGGCGTCGGCCACGCCCAGGCCGGGCGGTTCCTCGGCGACCTGCACGCCCGCGGCGCGCAGCCCGCCGACGTCCGCTACGGCCACGACGTGGAGGCCGACGTCGCGGTCCCCCTCACCGAGCTCGCCGAGTTCGAGGCGTGGGCCGCGCGGGTCACCGCCGGCCGCGCGGCCCTGCGGCGCGGCGCCACCGGCCACATCGAGGTCCCCGTCACCCCGTGACCCGCGGCCACCTCCGGTAAGACAGCCCGTCTCTTCAGTGATACAGGGGGTCGGGTACTGGGACGGTGCTGTAGCGTGCCGCGCGATGACCAGGAACATGATCTTGCGCGACCATGTCCGCGCCGGGATCCTCGACGTCGCGGCGGCGGTGCTGGCCGAGCGCGGCACGTCGGTGAGCATGACCGAGATCGCGCAGGCCGCCGGGGTGGCGCGGGCGACGCTGTACCGCTACTTCCCCAACCGCGAGGCGCTGCTGTACGCCCTGTACGAGGCGGCGCTGACGGACCTGACCGGGCGGCTCGCCGACGCGCGGCTGGACGCGGTGCCGACCGAGGAGGCCGTGGCGCGGATGACCCGCGCGACGATCGCGGCCGCCGCCCGGTACCGCGCGCTCGGCCTGTTCGACAAGGCGCCCCGGGAGGCGCGGCGCATCGAGCGGCAGCTCGCCGCGCCGCTGCGGGCGGTGTTCGAGCGCGGCGCCGCCGGCGGCGCGTTCCGCCGCGACCTGCCCGTCCACACCCTGGCCGAGCTGTACTTCAGCCTGCTGGAGGGCGTGGTGGCGCGGGTGATCCGGCACCGGCTGAGCGTGGAGGAGGCCAGCGCGTCGGCGACCACGCTGTTCCTGTC
>NZ_SMKM01000354.1 GCF_004348665.1 Actinomadura sp. GC306
TGTCGGCGGTGGTGTTCGAGGGCGGGTTCGTGCTCGGCGGGACGCTGCTGCCGTTGGCGCTGGTGCACCGGTTCGGGCGGCGCGTCCCGCGCCGGGTGGTGCTGTGGCCGGCCGCGGCGGTCTCGGCCGGGTTGACGGTCTACTTCGGGTTGATGCTGGTGCTGATGTGCTGGGAGCGGCTCAACGGCCGTGACCCGTTTCCGCCCGAGGGGGGTCTTGATCTGCCCGAGGTGTTCTTCTGGGTCGCGGTGCCCGCATATGTGGTGTGGGGTGCGGGGATGGCGGTGGCCGCCCGCGGCTACGCCCGCCGGACCCGGGTCCCCGCCCCGGCGGCCGGTGACCGCGCCCGGAACCGGCACCGCCGTTCGGAAGTTATGGTGATTTGGGGGGCGGATCTGCTGAGGGGCGTGGCTGTGGACGACAGGGACCTGCGGGACGACCGGAGCACCGACGACGGCCGGAGCGCCGACCAGGCCGCCGCGCGGCGGCTGGAGGAGGTGTGGGACGGGCTGGCCCCGTCCGCCGCGGCCGCCGCGCGGACCGCCGCCACCGCCGGGGAGCCGGTGGTGGCCGCCGCGCGGCAGGCCGCCTCGGTCGCCGCGGCGCGCATCCTGGACCAGCTCGCCGGCACGCCCGCGATGCGGGCCGTGGAGCAGGCGGCCCGGGACGCGGCGGTGCGGGCGGCCTCCGCGGCCGCCGGGCGCGCCGTGGCCGAGGCCCGCGCCGTCGCCGAGGCCAACCCCGCCACCGCGGGCGCGTTCCAGGCCGCCGCGACCGCGATGACCCTGGCCGAGCAGGCGGCGCAGCAGACCGCGCGGCACCCGATGGCGGCCGCGGCGCGCCGGTTCGCCGCCGGGCCCCTCGCCCGCGCCGCCGCCGACGCCGCCCTGGACGTCGCCACCCGCACCGCCGCCGCGCCCGTGGTGCAGGCCGCCACGAAGGCGGTGGTGGACGCGGCGGTCGACACCGCCGCCGACGCGGCCGCCGAGGCGGCGATGACCGCCGGCCGCGACGTCGTCGCCCGTGTCGTCCGCGAGACCGCCGAGCAGGCCGCGCGCGACCTGGCCGGCGCCGTCCGCGACCGGGCTCGCGACGCCGCCGCCGCGCCCGAGCTGGCGCCGTTCACCGGGGCCGCCGCCGGTGTGGCGGCGCGCGCCGCGGCCGATCCCGCCGTGCGGGGCGCCGCCCGTGAGGCCGCGGACCTGGTCACCGCGGTCACCGGCAGCGCCGTCGCGCGCACCGCCCGGGAGCTGGCCCTGCGCGCGGCGTCCCGGGCCGCGACCGCCGCGATCGAGGCCGTGCTGCGCGAGCTGCTCCGCGACGCGCTCAGGCTCGCCATGCGCGACGCGCTGCGCGGCACCATCGCCGACATCGCCCGGGACGTCGTCGTCGACGTCGCCAAGACCACCTGGATCACCGCCACCCGCCCCCACGCCGCGAGCGCCGGCTCGGGCACGGCCGCGGCGGCGGTCATCGTGGAGGAGACCGTCGAGGACACCCCGGCCGGGCGGACCCGCACCACCGACGTGTGGGCGCAGGTCACCACGACCGCGGAGCCGAACGCCGAACGTGATGTACTCGATACGGACACGCCGACGAACAGGGAGTGATCTGCGATGGCCGGTATCCTCGACGACGCCGCGATCGACGGCCGGCTGCGCGACCTGCCCGCCTGGCGCCGCGACGGCGGCACCATCGGGCGGCAGGTGCGGGCGCCGTCGTTCATGGCCGGGATCGACCTGGTCGGCGACGTCGCCCGCGCCGCCGAGGACGCCGACCACCACCCCGACATCGACATCCGCTGGCGCACCGTGACCTTCGCGCTGACCACCCACAGCGCCGGCGGCCTGACCGGCAAGGACTTCGACCTGGCCGCCGTGATCGACCGGCTCGCCGCCGACCGCGGCGCCGAGTGACCCCCGCCACCTCCACCGCCGGGCCGGTGCAGGTGGCGGTGTGCGGGCCCGGGGAGTGCACCGAACGTGAACGCGGCCACGCCCGCGAGACCGGGCGGCTGCTGGCCCGGCACGGCGCGGTGGTCATCTGCGGCGGGCACGGCGGGGTCATGGCCGCCGCGGCGGCCGGTGCCCGCGCCGTCGGCGGCATCGCCGTCGGCGTCCTGCCCGGGACCGGCCGCGGCGGCGCGGCCCCGGATCTCACCGTGGCGCTGCCCACCGGTCTCGGCCAGGCCCGCAACAACGTGATCGTCAACGCCGCCGACGCCGTGATCGTCATCGGCGGGTCCTGGGGGACGCTGTCGGAACTGGCGCTGGCGATGCGGCGCGGGACGGTCCCGGTCGTGCAGATCGGCGGGTGGCGCGTCCGCGACGGCCGCGGGCGGCCCGCCGGGGGGATCGTGTACGCGGCCGGTGCCGCCGAGGCCGTCGCGGCGACCGGCCTGTTCGGGCCGCCGCCCCTTCCCGGGCCGTGACCGCGGGGGGGTCAGTGCGCGGAGAACCCGCCGTCCACGAAGATCGACTGGCCGGTGACGTAGCCGGCGGCCGGTGAGGACAGGAACACCGCCGCGCCCGCGAAGTCCTCCGGCAGGCCGTTGCGGCCGGTCAGGGTGCGGCCCGCCAGTGCCCGCACGCGCGCGGGGTCGGCCGCGACCTCGGTGTTCAGCGGGGTCAGCACGAACCCCGGCACCAGGGTGTTGGCGGTGACGCCCCGCGGCGACCACGCCTCGGCCTGCGACCGCGCCAGCGCGACCAGCCCGGCCTTGGACACCCCGTAGGCGCCGCTGGTCAGCGACGCGCGGAACGCCTGCTGGGAGGCGATGTGGATCAGCCGGCCGAAGCCCCGCTCGGCCATCCCCGGCCCGAACCGCCGCCCGAGCAGGAACGGCGCGTCCAGGTTCACCGCCATGGTGGTGTCCCACACCTCGTCGCCGAGGTCGCCGAGCGGGGGCCGCAGGTTCACCGCGGCGGAGTTCACCAGGATGTCGGGCTCCCCGAACGCCGCGGCCGCCTCCCGCGCCGCCTGCGCGACCCCGTCGCGGGTGCCGAGGTCGGCGCTGACGGCCGCCGCGCGGGCCCCGTGCCCCTCCAGTTCGCGCACCACGTCGGCCAGCGGCGCCGGGCGGCGGGCGACGACCACCACCGACGCGCCCGCCCGGCCCAGCGCCACGGCGATCGCGCGGCCGATGCCCGAGCTGCCGCCCGTCACGACCGCGACCCGCCCCCGCAGCGAGAACAGCTCCGACAGGTAGGGCGCGGGGGACGGCGGGTCGCTCATGCCCGCAGATTCTACGGCCCGGTCGGATCGCGGTCAGGTTCTGGCCGCGTCCACGGCCATACTGGGGGTATGTCGCCGTCCGAACGCCTCCTGCGGCTGCTGTCGCTGCTGCAGGCCCGCCGCGCGTGGAGCGGCCCGGAGCTGTGCGAGCGGCTCGGGGTCAGCGCCCGCACCGTCCGCCGCGACATCGGGCGGCTGCGCGACCTCGGCTACCCCGTCCATGCCGTCCCCGGTGCGGCGGGCGGGTACGGCCTGGCGGCCGGCGCGGCGATGCCGCCGCTGCTGCTCGACGACGAGGAGGCCGTCGCGATCGCCGTGGGGCTGCAGGCCGCCGCGGCCGGCGGGGCGGTCGAGGGGATCGGGGAGGCGTCGGTGCGGGCCCTGGCCAAACTCCAGCAGGTGCTGCCCGCGCGGCTGCGGCGCCGCGTCAGCGCCCTGCACGCCGCCACCACGCCCCTGGACGGCCCGCCCGCCGGGCCGCGCGCCGACCCGCGGACCCTGACCGTCCTTGCCGCGGCGTGCCGCGACCGCGAACGGATCCGCTTCACCTACCGCCGCGCGGACGGCACCGAGTCCGCGCGGGTCGCCGAGCCGCACGGGCTGGTGCCGGCCGGGCGCCGCTGGTACCTGGTCGCGTTCGACACCGGCCGCGGCGCGTGGCGCAGCTTCCGCGTCGACCGGCTCACCTCCCCGCGGCCCACCGGTGTGCGGGCCGCGCCGCGTGAGCCGCCCGCCGCCGGCCCCGCCGCGTTCGTCGCCCGCTCCCGGGCCCGGTCGCCGCGGGTCAGCGCGGTGCTGCGGGTGCACGCGCCCGCCGCCGAGCTCGCCGACCGGTTCCGGGTGAGCGGCACAGAGGTCCAGGCCGTCGACGAGCGCACCTGCCTGCTGCGCACCGGCGCCGACTCCCTGGAATGGACGGCGCTGCGCATCGCCTACCTCGACCTGGACTTCGAGGTGCAGGGGCCGCCCGAGCTGACCGAGCGGCTCACCGCGATGGCCGCCCGCCTCACCCGCGCCACCGCCGCCGGGCCCGGCCCCGGTGGCAAGCCGGGGGCGGGGGGTTAGCCGACGACGCGGACGGGCAGGCCGCCGCGCGGGCGCATCGCCGTCACGCTGGTCGGCGTCACCGCGGGCGACACCAGACGCAGCCGCGTGCGGCGCAGCAGGCACGCCAGCATCGTCTTGAGCTCCACCGTCGCCAGCGTCGAGCCGATGCAGCGGTGCGGGCCGCCGCCGAACGGCAGGTACGTCGCCGGCGTCGCCGGGCGGTGCAGCTCGCAGGACGGGTCCCACCGCTCGGGACGGAACCGCCCCGCCTGCGGCCACACCTGCGGCATCCGGTGCGTGACGTAGGGGGAGTACATCACCATCGCGCCCGCCGGGATCCGGTGCCCGCCGTAGGTGAAGTCCTCCACCGGGACCCGCGCGCTGAGCACCGCCGGCGGGAACAGCCGCAGCGTCTCGTTCACCACCCCGTCCAGGAACGTCAGCGCGGGCAGGTCATCGGCCCGGGGGAGCCGGTCCCCGACCACCTCGGCCACCTCCCGCCGCGCCCGCTCCGCCGCCTGCGGATGGGTCGCCAGCGCGTACACCGCCCACGCCATCGCGGCGCTGGTGGTGTCGTAACCGGCGGAGATCAGGCTGATGACCTGGTCCTGCAGCTCCTGGCGGGTCAGGCCCGCGCCGTCCTCGTCGCGCGCCGCCATCAGCATCGCCAGCACGTCGTCGTACCCGCCGTCGGGGGCGGGCTCGCGCAGCCGCCGCTCGACCTCCTCGTCGACGCGGCGGGCCACCTGCGCGCGGGCCGCGGCGACGCGCCGCATGTAGGGGTTGGGGACGCGGCGCAGCATCATCTGCAGCACGAAGTTGCGGTCGATCGCGGCCAGCGCGACCTGCAGCCGCCGCCCGATCACCTCGGCGTCGGCGGCGAGGCGGTCGCCGAACAGCACCTCGACCGTGCTGCGCCGGATCACCGACCGCAGCTCGGCGTAGGCGTCCAGCGTCCGGCCCGGCCGCCACTCCCGCACCGCCGCGTCGGTGTTGGCGGCCATCCGCTCCACGTACGCGCCGACCCGGCGGTGGTGGAACGCCGGCTGCACCAGCCGCCGGCGGCGCCGGTGGTCGGCGCCGTCGCTGACGATCAGCGCGGTCTCCCCGTTCACCGGCACCAGCAGGTCGAACGCCTCCCGCCACCGGAACAGGCCCGAGTTGGCGAACACGAACGCGTTGGCGTCCGGGCCGAACAGGTGCACCAGCGGCTTGCGGCGCGGCCCGACCGCCGCGACCGGGCCCGCCTGCGCGTACAGCCGCAGCAGGCTCGCGCACGGGTCGGCGGTGAACGCGATGCCGTGCCGGACCGTCAGCGCCGGCGACGGGCGGGCCGCCCCCCGCGCGCGTCCGGTGCGCGGCCGGTCCGCCGCGCCTGCCCTGCCTGCCGGGGTTCGGGGAGTCACAGCGCCCACTATGGCACGCCCTATGGCGCGCCGAGGGCCGCCCGCCGCGCCGCGGCGGGACCGGCGGTGCACGGACCCGGGGGCGTGGACGGCAGCGACGGCGGCGACGCCGCCGGGCGCCTCACCCGCCTGCACCGCGCCCCGCCCTAACCCCCGGCCGGGCCGTCCAGGGCCCCGGCGCCCGCGGGCGGCCCGTCCGGTG
>NZ_SMKM01000355.1 GCF_004348665.1 Actinomadura sp. GC306
GTCCGGGAGGGGACCGGTGGTCACGCGGTCCAGGGTGATGATGGACGGGTCGCACTCGACGGGCGTGACGGTGCGGCCGCCGCCGGGGGCGGACACGACCAGCAGCAGCGCGTGGTCCGGGAGGTGCTGGAGGGTGACGGGTTCGACGGCGTACTCGTACACGCGCTGGGTGGTGTCGGCGTCGCTCCAGTTGGTGCCCTCGGCGAAGGAGTAGGCGGCCGACCAGTTCCGGGACGTCGAGGTCGCGGTCCCCCGGGTGTCGCTGGTGCTGCTGCCGCCGCCCCGGTTGCTGCCGCGCTGCGACGACGTGGAGCGGTCGGGGAACAGCCCGAACATCTCGCCGCCCGAGTAGCTGACACCGGACGAGCGGCTCGTCCCCCAGTTGCGGGACGTGCCCGTCGTACGGCTGGTGCTGTAGGTCTCCGAGTCGCCTTCGCCCTGCGTGTCGGTGGAGGTGTGGGACTCGTTCCCGCCGACGTTCTTCGTGATCTGCGACAGGACGAAGCGGTGGTCGCGCCCGATGAAGTCGGCGGCCCGCGCGGCGTCCTCGTGGTTGCCGAGCCGCATGAACGCCACGGCGCCGCCGCCGATCAGCTCTGCGGACGTGTCCCGCAGCCGCCGGAACAGCAGGGTCAGCGGGACGCCGCGCCGCTCGCACGCGTCCGACAGCCGTTCCAGGTGGCGGCGGGCCAGCTCGTCGGCACCGGCGATGACCAGCGCGGGCGTGGAGTCCCGGGAGGCGGTGATGCGGTGCGTGACCCACTGGACGATCAGGTCGGTGAGCAGTTCGGAGCGGACGTTGCGGGCCTGGCTGTCGAGCGCGATGCACGTCAGGTAGCCGACGCCGTCCTTCGAGGGCGCGGTGCCGAGGCTCTCCAGCGGGTGCACGTAGGACTCGATCCGCGACAGGTTCGCGTGGGCCTGGCGGCGGTACTCGACGGTGAACAGGTTGCCGGTGATGTGCCGCCGCTCCTCGCGGGTCAGCAGGTCGCCGTCGTCGGGTTCGCCCATGAGGGCGCGCAGGGCCGCGGCGATGCGGCCCAGGGTGACGTCGTCGCCGAGGGCTGCGCACACCTTGGTGAGGATGCGGTCGTCCATGCTGCGGTCCGCGCGCGCGGCGTCGGGTGTGCCGCCGTGCATGGATTCGACGATCGCGTCCACGAGGTCCTGTGGGGGCATGTCCGTCAGGAGGGTGGACGACGCCTGGCGGCTGGGCAGCAGTTGCGCGTCCACGCCCATCCAGGCGGCCTGGGCCAGTTCGACGAGTTCGCGGCTGACGATCTCGCGGGACAGGTCGAGGACCAGCAGCGGCTGGACGGCGAGTGTGGACGTCCCGTACGTGGTCAGCAGCGCCTCCCACGCCCAGAGGTTCCCGCCGAACACGTCCAGGCGGCGGCCGGGCCGCGGGGCGGCTCCCCATTCGGGTAAGGCGTCGAGCCGCGCGCGCTCCGCGGCGTCATGGGCCTGCTTACGCGCCTGCCATTGCCGCGCCTGCTCCTGGTAGGTGTCGCCGATCTGCTGCCGGGCCAGCTCGTACGCCTGGCGGGCGGCGTTGCGCTGCCGCACCGCCCACCAGGTCAGCGCCGTGCCCGGCGCGGCCACGACGGCGCCGAGCAGGAGCGACCCGACCGGGACGGCCGCGCCGGGGCCGCCCGCGGTGCAGGCGGCGAACAGCAGGAGGAGGGAGCCGATGCCCGCGCTCACCGGGAAGGTCCGGCTGAGGCGGCGCTGCGCGGCCTGCTCGGTCTCGCGGACGCGGCGCGCGAGGTAGTCCGGCAGGACCTGCTGCCGCGGCGGGGGCTCGGGGAACGGCCGCAGGAACCACCAGCGGTCACGGAACACCCAGCCGAGGCGGGGGTCGGGGCTGAAGAGCCGCTCGCGGCGCGACAGCAGTCCTGCAGGATCGACCGGTCGGCCCATCACGACGCTGAACCCCCGTCCTTCCCGGGTGCCGATTCGATCGTCACGCCCTGCGGGGTATGCGCGGCGATGTCCGAACCACCCAAGCAGATTGACACGGAACTTGTCAGGCCATCGGTCGCGAAAACGACCTTCCCAAGGGCGGCCTTGCTCAATAACCTGACTGGCCATGGCGGACGGCGGGGGCGGCGGCGTGCGGCCCGCTCGGGAGGGCTGACCATGTGGGACGTGGTGCGCGGCATGCCGGTCTGCCGCCTGCTGGAGGTTCCGCGGCGGGACGCGGCGGACGGGCGCGACGAGTGGCGCGACCAGCGGCTGGCCGCGCTGGTGTCGGCGTACCACGCGGGCGGGGAGGCGGTGCTGGTCGGCTGGCGGCGCACGCAGGCGTCCGGCCCCACGGAGGTGTTCGTCGGCGGTGAGGGGCTGCTCGCCGACCGCGCCGGGGACACCGCCACGCTCAGCCTCCCGGCGGGCGGGCGCGGCGTCCTGCTCCCGCAGGGCATCACCGAGGACTCGATGGCGCACTGGGTCGGCATCGGCGCGGTCGCGGACGGGCTGCTGGTGGACGACCTCCCCCGCGCGGACGGCCCGCAGGACGACCCCGCGCGCCCCTCGCTGGAGGACGGCCTGCTCTCGGTGTGGATGCAGCCGTTCGCCTGGATGCTGGTCGCCGAGCCGATGACGGGCCCGGAGACCGAGCGGCTGGCGGACGAGCTGGCCGACCGGCAGCAGCACGCCCAGTCGATGGCGGAGATGTCGCCGGAGTACTCGGTGACGGCCGTCCGGATGGAGCGGCGCCACCGCGAGGTGCGCCAGGCGGCCACATCCGGCCTGTGGCGGGTCCATCTGGTGGCGGGGGCGGCGACGCCGCGGGCCGCGGCGCGGGTCGCGGCGCTGGTGTCCGCGTCGGCCGATCTGAGCCGGCTGCCGTACGCGCTCGTCCCCTGCGCGGAGGGCCCGTTCGAGGCGAGCACGCAGCTGGTGGCGGCGCTGGCGCGGCCGCCCGTCCGGGAGGTCGCCGGGGTCCGCTTCGCGATGCGGCCCGAGTTCGACGTGACGCCCGAGTTCGACGCGGCGTCCGGGACGGCGGGCCCGAGCGTCCCGCTGGGGCGCGTCCTGGACCGCAACCGCCGCGAGGTCGGGCCGCTGGCGCTGCCGCTGTCCAGCCTGAACCGGCACACGTTCGTGTGCGGCGCGACCGGCGCCGGGAAGTCGCAGACCGTCCGGTCGCTGCTCACCGCCGCCTCCCACGCGGGGCTGCCGTGGCTGGTGGTCGAGCCGGCCAAGGCGGAGTACCGGCTGATGGCGGCGCGGCTGCCGGACGCGGAGGTCGTCGCGATCCGGCCCGGCGACGCGGACGCGATCGCCGCCGGCATCAACCCCCTCGAACCGGCGCGCGGCCCCGACGGGCGGCCGTTCCCGCTGCAGACCCACGCCGACCTCGTCCGCGCGCTGTTCCTCGCCGCGTTCGACGCCGACGAGCCGTTCCCGCAGGTGCTCGCCGCGGCGCTGACCCGCTGCTACGAGCGGCTCGGCTGGGACCTGGCGCTCGGCGAGCCGTCCCTTCCCGGGACGTCGCCCCGCTACCCGACCCTCGCGGACCTGCAGGCCACCGCCGAGCAGGTCGTGACCGACATCGGCTACGGGCAGGAGATCACCGACAACGTGCGCGGGTTCATCCGCGTCCGGCTGTCCAGCCTGCGGCTCGGCACGACCGGGCGGTTCTTCGAGGGCGGTCACCCGATCGACTTCGACAAGCTGCTGGCCCGCAACGTCGTCCTGGAGATCGAGGACGTCGGCGACGACCGCGACAAGGCGTTCCTGATGGGCACCGTCCTGGTGCGCCTGGTGGAGCACCTGCGGATGCGGCAGCGCCAGGGCGCCCCGGCGGGGCTGCGGCACCTGAGCGTGTTCGAGGAGGCGCACCGGCTGCTGCGCCGCAGCGAGGGCGCGGGGCCCGCGTCGCACGCCGTGGAGACGTTCGCGAGCCTGCTGGCGGAGATCCGCGCGTACGGGGAGGGGCTGGTCGTGGCGGAGCAGATCCCGTCGAAGCTGGTCCCGGACGTCATCAAGAACACCGCCGTCAAGATCGTCCACCGGCTGCCAGCGAAGGACGACCGGGACGCGGTCGGCGCCACGATGAACATCACCGACGACCAGTCGCAGTTCCTGGTCACGCTCACGCCCGGCGAGGGCGCCGTGTTCACCGACGGCATGGACTTCCCGCACCTGGTCCGCATGCCGGACGGCTCGCACCTGGAGAAGGCGGCGCCGGTCGCGTCCGCCCGCGTGCTGGTGAGCCCGCGGAGCGGCACGTGCGGGGCGGACTGCCGCGACTCCCCCTGCACGCTCCGCGACATGCGGGCGGCCCAGCGCGCGCTGGACGATCGTCCCGAACTCGTCCTCTGGGCCGAACTCGCCGCCGCCGCCCACCTGACCGGCTGGGGCACGCCCACCCTGCCGTCGTCCGTGGTGGACGAGCTGCCGGCGCGCCTTCGCGACTGCACGGTCTCCCACGCGGTGGACGCCGCCGTCGCGGCCCGCAGCGGCCCGGCGAGCCTGGCCGGCCATCTCGTTTCCGCTCTGCGAGGGCACCCGTGCGGAGCCGAGGAGAACGAGTTCTTCGCCGCGCCTTACCGCTGGTGCCTTGTCCTGGAGGAACTCCAGCAAGCGCATAAGGAGAACGCCGACGCCGGCAGGCATCCCCGGAGCGAAGAATGGGCCGCGTTCCATGGCCGCGTCATTCCCGGCGACACCCTTGCCGACCAGCTCGGCCACATCACCGCGTGGTGGAATCGGGACCAGCGCGACTCGGCGGCCCGCAACGCCGCCCTTTGGGGCTCCACCTCGGCGATCGAGACCGCCGTGGGCGCGCTACGCGGCGATGCCGATTGGCCGGACCGGCTCCGGGAGGCGGCGGCCCGCCTCCGGGCCCCCGCGGGGCTCCTGGACTCCTACGCCGCCGACGCCTAGTGCTGCTGGCCCCACTGCTGCCCGCCCTGCGACTGCGGCGCCTGCTGCGGCTGGGCCTGGTACTGCTGCTGGGCCTGCCCGTGCGGGTACCCCGGCGCCTGACCGGGCAGCGGAGGCGGCGGGGTCTTCGGACCGGACGTGAGCTGGAATCCGACCCCGGCGAGAATCAGCGCCAGCCCGGCGACGATGAAGTTGAGCATCGTCGCGAGCTGCAGCGAGACCTCGGACTTGTCCTCGTCGGCCTCGTCGAGTCTCGCTCCCGCGACGAGGGTCCCGAAGAGCGAGAAGCCGATCAGGAGGGCGCCGGCGACGCAGAGGACCACGAACACCGGGTTGAGCTTCTTCCCAGACATGGCCAGCACCTTACAGAGAATTCCACTCTCCCCCGGGCTGATCCTGACCCACGGAATGGCAGAAAACGGACGTAACGGCAATACCACGTCTCATGGGCCGGTCAGGTGAGCTTTTCCAGGCGGTCGGCGGCTTCGGCGGCGCCTCCGGCCGCGGATATGGAGGCCGCGACGCGCTCGGCGGCGGTGCGGTGCGGGGCGCCCTCGGCGAGGACGGTGGTGAGGGCCGTGCGGAGTTCGTCCGCGCGGGCTCGGGCATGGCGGACGGTGATGCCCGCCCCCGCGGCCTCGGCCTGCCCGGCGATCACCGGCTGGTCGTCCCGGACCGGCGCCACCACCAGCGGAAGGCCCTCGGCCAGCGAGGCGCAGACGGTGTCGTGGGCGCCGTCGCATACGACCGCGGAGACGCGCTCCAGCAGTTTGTGGCGCGGGACCTGCTCCCGGACGAGGACGTTCGGCGGCGGGTCGGGCAGCGCGCCCGGGTCCGTCTCGAAGACCGCCTGGACGTCCAGGCCGCGGACGGCCTCGGCCGCGACCCGGAAGAAGCGGTCGCGGGCCGGGCCGTCCGGTGCGCCGAGGGTGACGAGGACGGCGGGCCGGCCGTCCAGCTCGTCCCACGGGAA
>NZ_SMKM01000356.1 GCF_004348665.1 Actinomadura sp. GC306
GTCCCCGACGACCTGCCGCTGGACGAGGCGGTGGCGCTGCTGGCGGACGGGCGCACGGCGGTGATGATGCTGCAGGCCGTGGAGCCGAGGCCGGGCGAGCGGGTGCTCGTCGAAGCGGCGGCGGGCGGGGTCGGGACGCTGCTCGTCCAACTGGCGAAGACGGCCGGGGCGACGGTCGTGGCGGCCGCCGGGGGCCCGCGCAAGGTAAACGTGGCGTTGCGGCAGGGGGCGGACGAGGCCGTCGACTACAGCGAACCAGGCTGGACGCAGAAGGCGGGCAAGGTGGACGTCGTCCTCGACGGTGTCGGCGGTGACGTGGCGCGCGAAGCCTTCACCTTGCTCGGCGAAGGTGGGCGCATGGTCAGTTTCGGCCTGGCGAGCGGTGAGTGGGCGAACATTCCGGAGGACGAGGCGGCGGCGCGTGGGGTGACCCTCGTCCGGGCGGAGGCGACGCCAGAGGAATTGCGCGAGTTCACTCGTACGGCGCTGACGAGCGGTCTGCGGCCGTTGATCGGGCAGCGGTTCCCCCTTGAGCGCGCGGCGGACGCGCATGCGGCGATCGAGTCGCGGGCGACCGTCGGGAAGACGCTGCTGGAGGTCCGGCGCCGCTAACGCACCTTCTCCAGGAACGCGGCGAGCGCGCGCTCGTAGACGGCGGGGTCGACGTTCCACGACTCGGTGTGGTCGCCCGGGGTGGCGATGTGGGTGACCATGCCGGGCGGGGCGGTCGCGGCGAAGGTGTGGGCGGGGCCGTTGGCGACGATGGTGTCGTCGGCGGCGGTGAAGAGCAGGACGGGCGTCCGCAGGTCCGGCGCGTACCGGCGGTGGTCGAAGTCGGCCAGGTCTATGCCGATGCGCCACTCCAGGACGCGTTTCGCAACGCCGATGAGGGGTGCGGGCAGGTTGCGGGCGTCGCCCTGCTTGTCCAGGGTGGCGCTCCAGTCGAGCACGGGGGAGTCGAGCACGATCCCGCGCACGAACGACGAATCCCTGCGCAGGGTGGTCATCGCCATGGCCCCGCCCATGGACCACCCGTACAGGACGACGCCCGTCGCCCCATGCGCGCGTGCGTAGCCCATGGCGGAGACGACGTCCTGCCATTCGGTGTTGCCGAGATGGTTCTTTCCGTCCCTGGACGAGGGCGCCCCCACGTCGTTCCTGTAGGCGATCGCCATCATCGGTAGGCCGGCCTTGTGGACGGTGCGCATCACGCGGAACGTCTCCGCCTTGTCGGAGTTCCGCCCATGGACGCCGATGACCCATGTGCTCTCAGGCGTCTTCCCCGGCAGCAGCCACGCGGGCATGGGGCCGACCCTGGAGGGATACGTGATGTCCTGGAACGGCAGCCCGAGGGCCTTCTCCGGGTCGCCGTCGTACATCCAGTGGTCGATGGCCGCGGCGGTGCCCTTCGCCAGAGTGCCGTCGAGGACGGAGGTGACCTCCCGCACGACCCGCCGCTCGTCCCCGCCGACGACAGGGCCGAGCAGCGCGCGTCCGCCCGCCCAGGCCAGCGCCCAGACGCCCGCGCGCTCGGTCGTCGCGGTCCGGGGAAGGGTGACCGTGTCGTTCCCGGCGTCCAGGACGACCAGGGGGTACTCGGCCGTGCGCTCGACCTCGATGGCGACGCCGGCGAAGTACCAGCCGATTCCGCCCACGACCGCGCCGAGCAGCACGGTGATCGCGGTGGCCGCCGCCATCAGCGCGCGGAGCCGGCGGCGCGGCCGTCCGGGCCTCGGCGGCACGGGCGCCGCAGGGGCCGGGGCGGAAGTTTCTGACGGCGAATCTGACACGGCATGAGAAGTTAACCCTCCCGGGGCGAGCGTCGCGAACCCCCGGGTCACCGCGCAATATGTCAATCCGTGCGGTTAATCTGCCGGAAAGGTGCCATCGGCGCAGTCGGCCGGCGGCCGCTCAGCAGCCAGCCGGCAGCCCGCCGGCGGCCGGTCAGGTGCCGCCGATCGCGGAGACGAGCCCGACCGCCAGCAGCATGTCGAGGTGGATGAACGTCTCCAGCTTCGCGCCGGGCGGTATGTCCGCGTCGTAGGCGAGCCGGTCGAGGACGGCGAGCGCGCCGGGGCTGCCGAGGTCGTCGGCCAGCGCGGTCTCCGCTTCCGCGGCGTGCTCGCGGCTCATCGGGCGGCCCGGGGCGGTGGCCCACTCCGCGACGGCGGCGCGCCACCCGTCCAGGCGTTCGGTGGCATCCGCCACGGCCTCCCCGGACAGGTCCAGCGGCTCCCGGTACGGGACCTCCAGCATCGCCAGCCGCACGGCCAGCGGGTCCGCCGACGCCCAGTCCCCGGTCTCGGGCGGCACGGTCACGACGAGCCCCTCCGCGCCGGAGCCGCCGGGGCCGGAGCCGGGGCCGGAGCGGCCGGGGTCGGAGCCGCCGGGGCCGCTGAAGACGTGGACGTCCGCGTTCGGCATCGGCGCGTCCAGCACCTCGAAGGCCGCGACGTTGTAGTCCGAGCAGTCACCGGGAAGGGGCGCGGTGCTCGCGACCCGGACGCGCTTGCCGGCACGCTGCGCGACACGGCGCAGCAGGTCCGTGACGACCAGGACGCGCCGCCCCTCGGCCGCTGCGAGCTGTACGCGCAGGCCGGGCCCACCGGGCAGCGGCTCGGCCCGCCCGGTGCGGTGGTCGTACAACCGGAGCATGCCTCAACCCTAGACGCCCGCCCCCGAGGGCCGGCTCACAGCTGCGGCGCGGCGGCGAACGGCCCGAAGGGCAGCGGGGTGGCGCTGTCGGCCTTGCGGACGGCCGCGAACCGCAGCCGCACGTAGTCGGCGACCCAGCCGGACTCGCGGCGCAGCGCCGGCGCGGCCAGGTCGTTGACCCGCTTGAGCAGCGGCTCGACGATCTCCGGCGGGACCTCGGCGAGGGCGCGGGCCGCGTAGATGCGGACCCAGTCGGCGGCGCCGCCGGGCCCCTCGGTCATCCGGGTCGGGCGGTCGGCGTGCTCCAGCAGCCGCAGCGTGAACCCGGCCTCCTCCAGTCTGCCCGCGTACTCGGCGGGCGTCGGGAAGTACCAGGGCAGCTCGGGCTCGCCGAGGCCGAACACGCGCCACGCGGTCTGCATCGCGACGATCAGCTCGGCGCAGTTGCCCGCGCCGCCCAGCTCGCCGACGAACCTTCCGCCGGGGCGCAGCGCCGCGTACACGCGGCCGATCACGGCGTCGGGGTCGCGGTTCATCCAGTGCAGCGCCGCGTTGGAGGCGACCGCGTCGAACGACTCCCCGACGGTGAAGTCGTGGGCGTCGCCGACGATGAACGAGAGGCCCGGGTAGGAGGCGGCGGCTTGCGCGACCATCTCGGGGCTGCCGTCGATGCCCAGCACCTCGGCGCCACGCTCTGCGATCTCCGCGCTGAACGTCCCCGTCCCGCACCCGAGATCGATGATCCGTTCGCCGGGCTGCGGATCGAGCAGGTCGACCAGGGGCGCGCCGTGCGCGGAGACGTACCCGAAAGCGGAGTCGTACGTCGTCACGGCCCAATTCACTGTCATAATTTATCGGACAAACCCGAGGTGGAGGCGGCGTTTGAGATGGCGGACGTCTCGTCCGAGGTGCGGATCATCGGTTCCGAGGGGCCGGACGGCCTCACGCTGCGCACGTCGGGTCTGGCCGCCGGAGACCTCCCGGAGCTCTGCGTGGCCGGGCTTCCGCCCTATCTGGGCCAGGGCTGGGCGCGTGTCCTGGCGGCCCTGGCGCGGCGCTTGGCGGCGTCCGCGCAGGTCCCGGAGCGGGTCACGCTGGGCGCTGAAGTTGAGATCAGTCTCACACCCGCGGGCGACGGCGTGCTGACCCCCGGGCCGCCGCCCGGCCACGCCGCCGAGGGCTGGCACCGGGACGTCCTGCTGCGCCTGTTCCCGGAGGCCCGCACCTGACCGGCTTCCCGGAGGCCCGCACCTGACCGGCTTCCCGGAGGCGCGTACCTGACCGGCGGGCCTGTTCCTAGAATCGGATTCTGTCCAGCAGGCCGCAGAAGGGATCGCAGGTGCCGTACACAGAGATCGAGTACGAGGTTCGCGACGGGATCGCGACGGTCACGCTGAACCGGCCGCACAAGATGAACGCGTTCACGTTCACCATGCGCGACGAGCTGCTCGACGTCTTCGACAGGATCGACGCCGACGACGACGTCCGCGCGGTGGTGGTGACCGGCGCGGGGCGCGCGTTCTGCGCGGGCGCCGACCTGAGCGGCGGCGGCGACACCTTCGACAAGGACAAGGCCGAGGGCCTGCTCCCCGGGAAGGTCGACCGGCTGGACGACGGCACCCCGCGCGACGGCGGCGGCATGGTCGCGCTCCGCATCGCCGCCTGCCTCAAGCCGGTCATCGGCGCGTTCAACGGCGCGGCGGTCGGCGTCGGCGTCACGATGACGCTTCCGATGGACGTCCGGCTCGCCAGCGAGAAGGCCAGGTTCGGGTTCGTGTTCGCGCGGCGCGGCATCGTCACCGAGGCGGCGTCGAGCTGGTTCCTGCCGCGGCTCGTCGGCATCGCGCAGGCCATGGAGTGGGCCGCGACCGGCCGGGTCTTCGGCGCCCAGGAGGCGCTGGACGGCCGGCTGGTGTCGCGCGTCCTCCCGCCGGACGAGCTGCTGCCCGCCGCCTACGAGCTGGCCAGGGAGATCGCCGGCAACACCTCGGCGGTCTCCGTCGCGACCATCCGCCGCCTCATGTGGTCGGGGCTGTCGGCCCCGTCCCCCTGGGATGCGCACGCCGCCGACTCGCGCCTCATGGCCGCGCTCGGCGGCGGCGCCGACGCGATCGAGGGCGTGTCGTCCTTCCTGGAGAAGCGGGACGCGGCGTTCCCGATGCGCGTCAGCAAGGACCTGCCGCCCGAGGTCCCGGACTGGCCGGTGCGCTGACCGGGCGTGAAACCGCCCGACCCCGGCGCGTCCGGGGCTCGGGCGGTGCTGCATGATGGTCATGAGTGATCATCCGGTCAAGGATGATCTTCATATTCCGCACCATCGTCTCCCGTGTGTCGCGTGTACCGAGGGTAAGAACCCGCCCGAGGCAACACGTTCGGGGGAATCGTGGGGCGTATCTGGCATGTCCTTATCGCAGGTGGTCTGGTGCTGTCCGTCGGCGCGTGCGCGGGCGGTGAGGAGAAGCGCGCGCGGACGGCGGCGGACCGCGGCGCCGCGTCCGGCGATCCGCGCCATGGGACGCGGCCCTCGCCGAGCCCGTCACCGAGCCCGCCGCCGCCCAGGAACATCGACTGCGACCGGGTCGAGTGCGTCTCGCTGACGTTCGACGACGGGCCGGGCGAGCACACCGGGCGGCTGCTCGACACCCTGAAGGCGGCGGGCGTCCGCGCCACGTTCTTCATGCTCGGCACGATGGTCCAGGAGCATCCGGACCTCGTGCGGCGGATGGTCCTGGAGGGCCATGAGGTCGCCAACCACACCTGGTCGCACAAGGACCTCACGACGCTGTCGGACGCGGGCGTGCGGTCGCAGATCGAGCGGACGCAGCAGGCCGTGAAGGCCGCGGCGGGCGTCGAGCCCACGCTGATGCGACCGCCGTACGGTGCGACCGACGACCAGGTGGGACGCGCGGTGGGGATGCCGCAGATCCTCTGGAGCGTCGACACCATGGACTGGCGGCACCGCAGCGTCGCCCGCAACACCAAGCTGGGGACGACCAAGCCCGTCCACGGTGACATCGTCCTGTACCACGACATCCACAAGCCGACCGTCGACTCCATCCCGACGGTGATCGACGGGCTGAAGAAGCGAGGCTTCACCCTCGTCACGGTGACGGAAATGTTCCAGGGCGAGAAGCTCGTCCCGGGAGAGACCTACAACGCACGCGAGGAGGAGGCGGAACAGGTCACCGG
>NZ_SMKM01000357.1 GCF_004348665.1 Actinomadura sp. GC306
CCCCCGGATCGCTGACGCTCATCCCTTAAGAAAGGACAACCGAACCTGGCGCTCGGCATTGTCCACGTTCAGGTCCACCAGGGCGATCGACTGCCACGTCCCCAGCGCGAGGCGCCCGCCGAGGACCGGCAGGGTCGCGAACGGCGGGATGAGCGCGGGCATCACGTGCGACCGCCCATGCCCCGGGGAGCCGTGCGCGTGCCGCCAGCGGTCGTCCGCCGGCAGCAGGTCGCCGAGGGCGGCCAGCAGGTCGTCGTCGCTGCCCGCGCCCAGCTCGATGATCGCCACGCCGGCGGTCGCGTGCGGGACGAAGACGTGCAGCAGCCCGTCACCGCCCTCCGACGCCGCGAACCGCTCGCACTCGGCGGTGATGTCGTGCACGACCTCGCGCGCCCCGGTCGTCACGCGGACCACGGTGCTCTCCATGATCCCCGGCATACCCGATCCGCGGCCCCGGACGCCTCCGGGGCCGCGCGATCTCGCGGGGCCGCGGACACGGCCCCGCGACGTGCTCGGCAAGGTCAGCGGGAGATCTGCTCCCCGGACTCGACCACCGCGTCCGGCCCCGGGTACACCAGGGTCTCGTGGCCGTCGTCGAACCTGACCAGGTACGGCGGGCTCCCGTTCTCGCCCCGCACCTCCAGGATCTCCCCCTGCCGGTCGGGCTGCCCCACGATGTTGCCGTGGACAAGCAGCCGGTCTCCGACTCGCCCGTTCATGGCTCCTCCGATCTCGTCGGGAAAAACCGCTCTCCCCCCGTGCGTACCCCGGTTGACCGGGGAGAATGGTTACCGGTTGGTAGAGATGCGTTAGCCGTCATAAACGGCGACGATGGAATCTGATACGAGCGACAACAGTCTGCCGGGGACCGGTGGCCGACCCACGCGGAGGCCCCGGTCTCACCAGCATGGACGTAAGGACAGAGGGGACCCCGTGGCTTCCGGACGTCAACGCTTTTCGATCATCAGCGACGGCCTGCCGAGCCAGCTACCGGACATCGACCCGGACGAAACCCGGGAGTGGCTGGAGTCGCTGGACACGGTCATCAAGACAGAAGGCCGCGGCAGGGCCCGGTACGTGATGCTCCGGCTCCTTGAGCGGGCACGTGAGCTGCAGGTCGGGGTGCCCGGCCTGCGCAGCACCGACTTCATCAACACGATCCCGCCGGAGCACGAGCCCTGGTTCCCCGGCGACGAGCACGTGGAACGGCGCATCCGCGCCTACATCCGGTGGAACGCCGCGATCATGGTGTCGCGGGCGAACCGTCCCGAGATCGGCGTCGGCGGGCACATCGCCACCTACGCCTCCGCGGCATCGCTGTACGAGGTCGGCTTCAACCACTTCTTCCGCGGGAAGGACCACGGCGAGTCCGGCGACCAGGTCTTCATCCAGGGCCACGCCTCGCCGGGCATCTACGCCCGCGCCTACCTTGAGGGACGCCTGCCGGAGGAGAAGCTCGACGGGTTCCGCCAGGAGCACTCGCACCCGGGCGGCGGCCTGTCGTCCTACCCGCACCCGCGGCTCATGCCGGACTTCTGGGAGTTCCCCACGGTGTCCATGGGCCTCACCGCGATCAACTCGGTGTACCAGGCGCGGTTCAACCGCTACCTCTACAACCGGAAGATCAAGGACACGTCCCGCTCGCACGTGTGGGCGTTCCTCGGCGACGGCGAGATGGCCGAGCCCGAGTCGCTCGGCGCGATCGGCCTGGCGGCCCGTGAGGAGCTCGACAACCTCACCTTCGTCATCAACTGCAACCTGCAGCAGCTCGACGGCCCGGTCCGCGGCAACGGCAAGATCATCCAGGAGCTGGAGTCCTACTTCCGCGGCGCCGGCTGGAACGTCATCAAGGTCATCTGGGGCCGCGACTGGGACCCGCTGCTCGCGCAGGACGTCGACGGCGTCCTCGTGAACCAGATGAACACCACCCCGGACGGGCAGTTCCAGACGTTCACCGTCGAGTCCGGCGAGTACATCCGGGAGAAGTTCTTCGGCGCCGACCCGCGGCTGCGCCGGATCGTCCAGCACCTGTCGGACGACGAGCTGCGCAAGCTGTCGCGCGGCGGGCACGACTACCGCAAGGTGTACGCGGCGTTCAAGGCGGCACGCGAGCACGTCGGGCAGCCGACCGTGATCCTCGCGCACACCATCAAGGGCTGGACGCTCGGCTCCGACTTCGAGGCCCGCAACGCCACCCACCAGATGAAGAAGCTCACCAAGGCCGAGCTGAAGGAGTTCCGGGACCGCCTCTACCTCGACATCCCGGACTCCGCCCTGGAGGCGCCGCTCCCGCCCTACTACCACCCGGGCGAGGACTCCGACGAGATCCAGTACATGCGCGAGCGCCGCGCCGCGCTCGGCGGGTTCCTGCCGAAGCGCACCGTGCGGGCCAAGCAGCTCAAGCTGCCCGGCGACCCCGTCTACAGCGAGCTGAAGAAGGGCTCCGGCAAGCAGAACGTCGCGACGACGATGGCGTTCGTCCGGCTGCTCAAGGACCTGATCAAGGACGAGAACATCGGCGCCCGGTTCGTACCGATCGCACCGGACGAGTACCGCACCTTCGGGATGGACTCGCTGTTCCCCACGTCCAAGATCTACTCGCCGCACGGGCAGACCTACGACGCGGTCGACCGCAGGCTCCTGCTGTCCTACAAGGAGTCGCAGAGCGGCCAGATGCTGCACGAGGGCATCAGCGAGGCCGGGTCGATGGCGTCGACGATCGCCGCGGGCACCGCGTACGCCACGCACGGCGAGCACATGATCCCGGTGTACATCTTCTACTCGATGTTCGGGTTCCAGCGGACCGGCGACCAGATGTGGGCGCTCGCCGACCAGATGGGCCGCGGGTTCCTCCTCGGCGCCACGGCCGGACGCACCACCCTCACCGGTGAGGGCCTCCAGCACGCCGACGGCCACTCCCCGCTGCTCGCCGCGTCCAACCCGGCCTGCGTCCACTACGACCCGACGTGGTCGTTCGAGCTGGCGCACATCGTGCAGGACGCGCTGCGCCGCATGTACGGGACGTCTGAGGAGCACCCGGACGGCGAGAACGTCTTCTACTACCTGACCGTCTACAACGAGCCGTACCAGCAGCCCGCCGAGCCCGACGACGTGGACGTCGAGGGCCTCCTCAAGGGCCTGTACCTGTACCAGGCCGCGCCGGAGGCCGCCTCCGGCAACGGCGGGTCGCCGCGGGCGCAGATCCTCGCGTCCGGCGTCGGCGGCCGGTGGGCCCTGGAGGCGCAGCGGCTCCTCGCCGAGGACTGGGGCGTCGCCGCCGACGTGTGGTCGGCGACCTCGTGGAACGAGCTGGCCCGCGAGGCCCGCGACTGCGACGAGTGGAACCTGCTGAACCCCGACGCCGAGCAGCGCGTCCCGTACGTGACCCGCAGGCTGGAGAACGTGGCCGGGCCGATCGTCGCGGTGTCGGACTACGCCCGCGCGGTGCCCGACCAGATCGCCCCGTGGATCCACACGGACTACACCTCGCTCGGCACCGACGGGTTCGGCTTCTCCGACACCCGCGCCGCCGCCCGCCGCTTCTTCCACGTGGACGCGGCGTCGATCGTCCTGGCGGTGCTGACCCGGCTCGCCCGGCACGGCGAGATCAAGCCGGAGACGCTCCAGCAGGCGATCCAGCGCTACCGCCTCGACGCGACCGTCAGCGAAGTCTTCGCCAACGGCGCCGGCACCAGCGAGAGCAACGCCGGCGGAGAGAGCGGCTGATCCAGGCCTCTCCAGGGGGCGACCCCCTGGAACCCCCGCCGGGTGCTGAGGTTGTTGTCGTGGTGATCGCGGTGGTGTAGGCCGCGATGACCGGAAGGGCCCCGAGGTTCGCCTCGGGGCCCTTCGCGCTTCCGCGCTCAGGCGGGCGCGGGGGTGAAGACGCCGAAGGTGTTGCCGGACGGGTCCCGGAGGTAGGCGAACCTGAGGCCGGTGCTCGCGGTCACGGTGGGCAGGGCGACCTTTCCGCCGTGCTTCTCGGTCTCCGCGCAGACGGCGTCGACGTCCTCGACCATGACCAGGAACATGGCGTGGCCGGCGGACGCGTCGGCCTCGTGCGAGATGCCGCCCGCGGGAACGTCGGCGCCCGGGTAGCTGACGAGGTCGTAGCCGTCGCCGTCCGGATCGACGGCGATCTTCCAGCCGAACAGGTCGCCGTAGAAGCGGCGGGCCTCCTCCGGCGCGTCGGTGCCCACCTGGAACCACGCGACGGTGTTGAACGCGGGAACGCTCATCGGTCTCCTCCTTCGAACGCTGCGGGCACCAGCGTCCGGGAGCATTCCGACAACCCCCTGTCGGTGTTTCCGGACGAGTTCGCACCCGCCCGGAACTCCGCCCACACGACGGTGCGCGCCCCGTCCGCCCGGAATCCCCAGCCGTCCGACAGGGCCTCCACGAGCCACAGCCCGGGCGCGTCCGGCCGGTCAGGACGACTCGCGGACGATCAGGTGGGTCTCGCAGATGACCGGCGCGTCCGCCACGTGCCTGCCGTGGATGCGGTCGAGCGGCAGTTCGGCCGACCGGCAGTCCATCGCCTCCGTGGGCTGGGCGCTGAGCGGATTCCGCGGTGGCCGTCAGACCCAGGTGGGTAGGGCGCCCTCGGCGTAGCGGGCGCCGAAGCCACCGGTCGGCAGGATCTCGGCGATGGCGTTCAGGTCGGCCTCGGTCAAGGTCAGCTCGGCGGCGGCCGTGTTCTCCTCGACCCGCTTCGGACTGCGGGTGCCGGGGATGGGGACGATGTCGTCGCCCTGGGCCAGCACCCAGGCCAGTGCGAGTTGGGAGACCGTCGCGTCCTTCGCGGCGGCCATCTCGGCGAGCCTCTCGACGGCCGCCAGGTTCTTCTCGAAGTTGCCCGGCTGCCAGCGGGGGTCGTGGTTGCGCATGTCGGTCGCGTCGTAGGACCCGGCGGGCTTGGCGGTGCCGGTGATGAAGCCGCGTCCCAGCGGGGAGTACGACACGAACCCGATGCCGAGTTCGCGCAGGACCGGGAACAGCTCCTCCACGTCCCGCTCGAACAGCGAGTACTCCGTCTGCAGGACGGACACGGGCTGGACGGCGTGCGCGCGGCGGACGGTCTGCGGGCCCGCCTCACTCAGCCCGAAGTACTTCACCTTGCCCGCATCGATCAGCTCCTTGACCGTGCCGGCGACGTCCTCGATCGGGACGTCCGGGTCGACGCGGTGCTGGTAGAGCACGTCGATGTGGTCGACGCCGAGGTAGCGGAGGCTGTTGTCGGCGACCTTGCGGATGTTGTCCGGGCGGCTGTTGAGGCCGGAGATCTTCCCGGACGACAGGTCGAACCCGAACTTGGTCGCCAGGACGACCTCGTCACGGAAGTCCTTCACCGCCCTGCCGACGAGGATCTCGTTGGAACCGGTGCCCAGGCCGTAGAGCTCGGCGGTATCGAAAAAGGTGACGCCCAGTTCGTACGCGCGCCTGATGGCGGCGATGCCCTCCTGCTCGTCACCGGGGCCGTAGGCCATGGTGAGGCCCATCGTGCCGTAACCGATCGCCGACGTGACCAGACCCTGGCGACCCAACGTGCGCTTCTGCATGACCAATCCTCCCTAGGAACGCATTTCCCTCCACTCTCGCAGCAACACGACCGGCCAGCGCATTCAGCGACCACGAGCCTGCTCACGGCTCGGGACGAAGGGCAGCGGCAGGGCAAGGTCGCACCTCGGGGCCAGCACTACGCCGGCTGACCATGAGCGCGGGCCTGATCGTGGGCGGATGTGGTCAGACGAACTCCAAGGGGCGGGCGACGTAGTCGGGTGGGATGTCGCCGTGCATCGACTCGGAGGAGCGGCTGTCTC
>NZ_SMKM01000358.1 GCF_004348665.1 Actinomadura sp. GC306
CCGGGGTTCTGGGTAGGCGGGTGGAGTGATCTGCTCACGGCGCCCTGGGCCGGTGTGATGCGGGTGGTTCGCCGCCGGTTCCCCGTTCGTCCACAGTTAGGTTCTTGGTGTTGCTCTCCCCCCTTGTCGGCCGGCTTGCGAAGGTCGGGGCGCTGGTGCGGCGGCATTGGGTGTTCGCGGGGGTCCTGGTCGCGGGGGTCGTGCTCCGAGTCGGGGCGGTGCTCGGGTTCCGGGGGACGTTGTGGTTCAACGACAGCTATGACTTTCTCGCGGTTGCGAATGATCCGTTTCCGCACCCGCTGAGGCCGTCCGGTTACGGCATATTTCTGTGGGCGCTCAAGCCGTTTCACAGTGTTGCGCTGATTACCGCGTTGCATCATCTGGCGATCGTCGGGGTGGCGGTCGTCGGTTATCGGATGCTCGTCCGCGACTTCCACGTGCGGCGAGGGTGGGCGGCGCTCGCGGTTGTACCGCTGCTGCTCGATTCGTTCCAGATCGAGCTTGAGCATCTGTTGTTGTCCGACACCTTGTTCACCGTTCTGGTGTTCGGGGCCATGCTTGTTGTGGCGAAGCCCGGTGCCACCGGGTGGCGGCGGGCGGCGGTCGTGGGGTTGCTGCTCGGGCTCGCGGTCGTCACGCGGACGGTGGGGGCGCCGCTGTTCCTGATCGTGGTGCTGTATCTGCTAGTGCGGCGGACGCGCTGGCCCGTTTACCTGGCGCTTTCTCTGGCCTTCTTCCTGCCCGTCGGGGCTTATGCGACCTGGTACCAGCAGGAGCATGGGCGGTTCGCGATGTCCGGGACGGACGGTGTGTTCCTGTGGGGGCGCACGGCGGCGTTCGCGGATTGTCAGGCGTTCACGCCGCCGCCGGACATCGCGCGGCTCTGCCCGCACGGAGAAAAGGGCGAGCGGCTCGCGTCGTCCCACCAGATCTGGCACGAGGATTCGCCGCTCGGCTGGACGAACGGCGCGGCTTTCGACGAGCAGACCAACCGGGACGCGCAGCGGTTCGCGTTGTGGGCCATCAAGAACCAGCCCGGCGACTATGCGCAGGTCGTGGCGTACGACTTCTTCGTCCGGACGTTCTCCTGGAACCGGAGCCCATACCCGACGATCGGCACCGAGGCCCGATATCACTTCCCGACCAAACCCACGGCGCGAAAGCCGGACCTGCCCGTCCTGGGTGCCGGCGACCGACGCTCCGTAGTGGACGAATACGTACACGGGCCCGCGCCACTCCACATCGTGGAGCCGTACGCGGAAATCATGCGCACCTACCAAGAGCGAGTCCGTTTTCCCGGCACGCTGCTCGGGATCGTGCTGCTCGTGGGGGCAGCCGGGATGGTGTGGAGGCGTGCACGAGCGCGAACCGCGCTGTTCTGGATGTCGGCCGTGACGCTGCTGGCCGTCCCGCCGGTCACGGTCGATTTCGACTACCGCTATATCTTGCCGGCCACGCCGTTCGCATGCTTTGCGGCGGCAATGGCGTGGGGGCGTCGTGTCTCGAAAGACACGGCTCCGGAGAGCGAGGCCCACGAGCGGGAGCCCGAGCCCGCGCGCGCTTGAACCGGTGTCAGGGGGTTCCCAGACGGGCGGCGGCGACCTTCTTCGGGACGACCATCCGCCACGCCTCCAACACCAGTTCGCGCATCTCGGGCTCGTCCAGCGCGGCCGTCCATGCGTGTACCCAGTTGAAGCGCAGGTCGGATTCGCGCGGCAGGTGGAATTTCTCCGGCTCCGACTCGATCAGCGCGGCGCGTTCCTCCTTGGGGAACGCGAAGCCCATCACGGTCTCGTCCCGGGAGAACGCGACATAGACGATGGAGCCGACGCGGAACTTCACCTGGTCCCTGATGAGGTGCTCGGATGTGCGCGGCAGCGTCCGGGTGAGCGAGCGGACCTGCTCGACCGTGATCATCGTGGCCTCCTGTGGTCGCGTTTCTCCCAGTGAACGTCCCGAATGGCGTGATCTTGATAGATTTTCGTCGCGAAGGGGGCGGTCTTGAACGAACTGGTGCGCTGGGAGACCGAGCACGGAACCGTCATCGTGGAGACCGACAACCGGGAACCCGGGTTCCAGTCGGTGTCCCGCTCGGGCGGGATGATCCATGACGCGGCGGGCAGGTTCGAGGACGCGTTCCAGAACGTCCGGGACGCGGCGGAGGCGGCGCTCGCGTCGCTGCGCGGCGGGCAACTGAACCCGGACGCGGTGGAGCTGGAGTTCGGCGTCAAGCTCAACGCGGCGGCCGGGGCCGTCATCGCCAAGACCTCCGTCGAGGGGCACCTCAAGGTCAAGATGACCTGGGGCCGTCCGCTGCCCCAGGAGCCGGAGGGGGCGTAGCCGCACCGTGGACGACTGGCAGTGGCGCGCCTGGGTCGGCCTGCCGGGCGGTGGCCGGCTCGGCGCCGCGTTCCTCGTCACCCGGAACCGGCTGCTGACCTGCGCGCACACCGTCGACGGGCTGGACGAGGCCCACGTCGGGTTCCCCGGGCTGTTTGAGGGGCTCAAAGCCACGGTCGTCCATCGCGGTGACTGGCGGCGGGAGGGCGACACCGGGGACGTCGCCGTCCTCGAACTCGACGAGGCCGTCCCGCTGGCCCCCGCGAGGCTCGCCGCGCCGGACGACGCGCGGGCCAGGGCGGACGACGGCGAGTTCGGCGTCTGGGGGTTCCCGCGGCGCCCCGATGGCGGTGAGCGGCACGCGACCGTCACGACCAGCCCGCGGTGGAGCCGCGAACGTGAGTGGTGGGAGCTGCGGACGACCGGCTCCGACGCGCTGGAGGAGGGCTACAGCGGGTCGCCGGTGTACGACACGGCGACCGGCGAGGTCATCGGCATGGTCACCAACGCCGAACTGCGCGGGGACCGCGGCGACCTGGGGTGGATGCTCCCCCTCGACAGCATCCGGCGGCACTGGGAGGAACTGGACGACCTGCTGCCGCTGCGGTGGCTGACGGCCGAGGCGCGGCGGGAGCTGCGGGGGCTGCTGGCCGGTGTCCGGTTCACCGACCCGCTCGCGGCCGACCTCGAACGCCTCACGGGGCGGCGGGCGCTCGGCGGGTTCCAGTCCGCGTGGGGTTCGGTCCGGTACGTGGCGGAGGGCTGGCCGCAGGAGAAGCTCGTCCGGTACCTCGCGGCGCTCGCGCGGCACCTGCCGGAGCCCGGGCGGTTCGCGGCGTGGTCGGTGCGGCACCTGCCCGGTGCCGCACCCGCCGGGGCCCCGCGGTCCGGGCCAGCGTCGGTGATCGTGCGGCTGGAGCGGGTGACGTTCGACAACGCCTTCGACGTCACCGTGCACACCTGGATCGACGGCGCGGAAGGGCCGTCCCGGCGGACCGAGCGCGTCGCCGAGCGGCAGGTCAGGCCGACCGTCGAGGCCGGGGTCGCCGAGCTCGCGCCGGCGCTGTTCGGGCGCGACTGGATGATCGAGTTCGCGGTGCCGGAGAGCTGGCTCGGCAAGCCGTTCGAGCAGTGGCACGTCGATCCCGGCCGCAAGATCTTGATGCGGCAGTACCCGGTCGTGGTACGGGACGTGGAGCGGCTGCGGCCCGACTCGATCCGCCGCGACCAGGCGCACCACCGCTGGCGGCTGCTGACCGAGCGGGGCCGCAGCGACCCCCGCCCGATCGCGTGCGACACGCCGCGCACGGGCAAGGCGTTCCAGAACATGCTGGAGGCGCACGTCGACTTCTGCGTCCTCGTGTACGGGTCGCGTCCGGTGAAGAACTGGCTGACGGCGGCGCTCAACAACGGCATTCCCGTCATGCTGTGGACGCGCACCCCCTGCGCCGCCCCCTCGCACGAGGACTGCCGGGGGCACCGCGTCCTCGACGAGCTGACCGCCGCCGTCGGCGGCAAGCACCCCGATGAGCTTCCCCAGGTCGCGTTCGCCCTTCGCAAGCAGGCGCTGATCGCGCCTGAGGGCGAGCCGCACTGCGGCCGCGACCTGACGCTCCTGTGGGACGATCCGTCCCGGCTGCCCGATCCCCCGCTCGCCATGGAGGTATAGGTGCCCGACTGGCTGCTCTACACCGGGAGCCGTCAACCGCACGACGGCATCGACCGGTTGCCTCCGCCCCCGCCTTGGCGCGCGTTCGACGGAGACCCTGTGCTGCCCTCCCCGGAAGGTGGGTCGGGCAACGAGCACCAGGCGACGACGTACCGGCCGTCGGACGACGCCGTGCAGCAAGTCAACGCCGCCCTGTACCTGCGTCGCCCGCTGCTGGTGACAGGGCCGCCCGGTACGGGGAAGTCGACCCTGGCCTACGCGGTGGCCCACGAACTGGGGCTCGGGCCCGTCCTGCACTGGCCGATCACCAGCCGGACGACCCTGCGCGACGGCCTCTACCAGTACGACCCGCTGACCCGCCTCTACGCGGCCGGACGGGAAGGCGCCCCGTCCGAAGAGGACATCGGCCGCTACATCCGGCTCGGGCCGCTCGGCACCGCGCTGCTCCCCTACGGCCGCCCCCGCGTCCTGCTGATCGACGAGATCGACAAGAGCGACATCGACCTGCCCAACGACCTCCTCACGATCTTCGAGAAGGGCGAGTACGAGATCCCGGAGCTGTCCCGCCGCGCCGACCCGTCCGCCGAGGTCATGACCGCCGACGGACCGTCCTCCGGCCCCCACCCGCCGCCGTCCGAGGGACGAGCTCCGCTCGACTGGCCCGGCGCCCGGGTCACCGTCACCGCCGGGACCGTCCGCTGCAACGCGTTCCCCCTGGTCGTCATGACCAGCAACGGCGAGCGGGAGTTCCCGCCCGCGTTCCTGCGGCGCTGCGTCACCGTCGAACTGCGGCAGCCGTCCGGGGAGGCGGAGCTGGCGGCGATCGTGCGGGAGCACCTCGGGCCGCTCGCCGACCAGAGCGACGACCTCGTCCGCCGGTTCTTCGAACGCTCCTCGGCCGGGACGCTCGCCACCGACCAGCTCCTCAACGCCGTCTACCTGTGCCGGCACGCCGACACCGAGGACCGCCGGAGCCTCGCCGACCGGATCATGCCGTACCTGTCCGGGCCGATCGATGACGATTGACCGGTTCCGCGAGGTGCTCGGGGCGGTGGGGCCGCCCCCTGACGCGCGGGAACTGAGCGAGCTGCTGTGGCTCGCCTGCCACATCTCGGGCCCGGAGGAGACCGCCCCGTCCGTCCCGCCGCGTTCGAAACGGCGGGTTATGGCACCGCCCGGCCCGCCGGATTTCACGACTCCGCGTCCGGACGCGCCGGTGCCGGTGCCGCCGGGGCCGGGGCCGCTGACCGCGCTCCATCCGCCTCCCGGCCCCTCCCCCGTGCCCGGACCGGCGGCCGGTGCGGCGGCCGAGGTGCTCGTCCCGACCGCGCCGATGCTCGCGGACCCGCTCGGCGTGCAGCGGGCGCTGCGGCCGCTGAAGCGCCCCGTCCCGTCCCGGCACCGCACCGAGGTGGACGAGGAGGCGACCGCCGCGCGCATCGCGGACACCCGCCGGTGGGCGCCCGTCCTCGTCCCGTCACCGGAACGTTGGCTGAGCCTCACCCTGGTCGTCGACACCGGGCCGACCATGCGGCTCTGGCGCCCCCTCGCCCGCGAGCTCGCCGAGACACTGCTGCGGCAGGGCGCCTTCCAGGACCTCCACGTCAGCCACCTCGACACGACGGGCCGCGTGGCGTCCGCGCCCGGCGCGCCGTCACAGGACCCGGGGACGCTCCTGGACGCGTCGGGCCGCCACGCCGTGCTGGTCCTCAGCGACTGCTCCGGCCCGCACTGGTGGGACGGGCGCGCCGCGCAGGCCGTCCGGCGCTGGGCGCGGGCCGGTCCGACCGCGATCGTCCAGCCCCTGC
>NZ_SMKM01000359.1 GCF_004348665.1 Actinomadura sp. GC306
CTCTTGGGTAGTTGTAGGGGCGTGGAGGGAGACTTGTGGGGACGGTTGTTTATGGGATGCATGCCTCGATGGACGGGTTCATCGAGGGGCCTGACGGTGGGTTCGGGTTCACGGAGCCTGCGGCGGACGTGCATCAGGCGGCCAATGATCAGGTGCGGCGGTGCGGGGCGTTCCTGTTCGGGCGGCGGCTCTACGAGGTGATGGAGAAGCCCTGGACGGAGCAGCTCGGGAACGAAGGGGCGCCGGCAGTCGAGCGGGAGTTCGCCCGGCTGTACAGGGGGATCCCGCGGTACGTGTTCTCTGACACGCTGCAGAGCGTCCCCGACGGGGTCACGCTCGTCCGGCGCAAGGACGCGGTGTCCGTGGTGGAGCGGCTCAAGCGGGAGGTGGACGGGAACCTGGAGATCGGCGGGGCGGAGCTGGCCGCTTCCCTCGTCGATTTGATCGACGAGTTCCTGGTGTACGAGTTCCCCGTGCTCGTCGGGGGCGGCAGGACGTACCTGCCCGTGGACGGCGAGGTGCGGCTGCGGCTGGTCGAGCTGCGTTCGTTCGAGTCGGGGGTCCTCTTCAAGCGGTTCGTGCGGGCCTGAGGACGGCGGCGGCCCCTCGCGGGACGTCCGCGAGGGGTCGGCAGGGGACGGTGTCAGGCGCGCTTGGCGGTCAGGAGGAGGTACTCCCAGTCGACCGTCAGGGGCGACGTCCCCTTGTCGTAGCGGCGGGCCAGGTCTGCCAGGGCCTCGTCCAGCGTGGCCACCTTGCCCGGGTCGTCGGCGATGTTGTTGTAGACGGCGATGGTCGGGCCGTAGCGGGCCTTGAAGTAGTCGCGGAACTCCTCGGGCTTCTCGAAGGCGTCGATCCGGATGGTCTGGCGGCGGGCCGTGACGTCGGTGACGCGGTCGCCGAACAGGGTGCGGACGTGGTCCTCGTCGCCCCAGAGCGGGGGCGGCTGCGCGCCCGGAGGCGGCGGCGGCGCGTACGGCTTCATGGTCGCGAACATCTCGCCGATGAAGCCGCCCGGCGTCCAGTTGATCAGGGCGATCGTGCCGCCCGGGCGGCAGACGCGGAGCAGTTCGTCCGCGGCGGCCTGGTGGTGCGGGGCGAACATGACGCCGACGCAGGACAGAACCTTGTCGAACTCGGCGTCGCCGAACGGCAGGGCCTCGGCGTCGGCCTCCCGCCATTCGAGGTCCACGTCGGCCTTGCGGCGGCCCGCGTCCAGCAGTTCCGGCGTCAGGTCGCTGGCCACCACCTTCGCGCCGGCCCGGGCGGCCGGGATCGCGGCGTTGCCCGAGCCCGCGGCGACGTCCAGGACGCGGTCGCCGCCGCGCACGTCCGCCGCGCCGACGAGCACCTCGCCCAAGCTCGGGATGATCTCGGCGGCGAGCGACGGGTAGTCGCCCAGCGCCCACATCTTCCGGTGACCGGCCTTGACCGTGTCGATCTTCTCCCCCATGACAGCTCCCCTCGTTTCGTGCTTTCACGCTATGGACCAGGGGATGCACGTTCCTAGTACAGGATCTGTACCGGGGCCGGACGTCGTTCTACGCTGCGGAGCATGGGGGCTTCTTATTACCAGTTCTGTCCCGTCGCCAAGGCGATGGAGTTACTCGACGAACGCTGGACGCTGCTGATCGTCCGCGAGCTGCTCGCCGGAAGCGAACGCTTCAACGAGATCCGGCACGGCGTTCCCCGCATGTCCCCGACGCTGCTGTCCAAGCGCCTCAACCAACTGGTTCGCGCGGGGATCGCCGAGAAGCGGGACGACCGCTACGTCCTGACCCCGGCGGGCGAGGAGCTGCGTCCGGTGGTCGAGGCCCTCGCGGTGTGGGGCGTCCGCTGGATAGGAGAGCTGGGCGACCGGAACCTGGACCCGAAGTTCCTCCTCTGGGACATGCGCCGCAACGTCGCTTCCGACGCTCTCCCCGCCGGCCGAACCGTGGTCCTCTTCGTCTTCCCGGACGTCCCGTCCCGCCTCCGGCACTGGTGGCTGGTCCTCACCCCCGAGACCGCCGACCTCTGCGACACCGACCCCGGCCACGAAGTCTCCGTGACGGTGACCGCCGGCCTTCGCCTCATGACCGGGATCTGGCGCGGCGACCTGAGCTGGCAGGACGCCCTACGCTCCGGCACCCTGACGATCCAAGGCCCTGAACGGCTTCGCCGCACCTTCCCCACCTGGTTCGCGTCCCCCATAGCCGCGCTCCCCCGCCCAGCCGTCCCCGGCTCGACGGGAGGATCCCAGGTAGGATAAGTAGCATGAGCGAGCCTACCGGGAAGTACTCGATCACCATGCCGCGCGACATCGCCGAAGCGGCCAAGGAACGCAGCGGCCGCTCAGGGTTGTCCGCCTACGTCGCAGCGGCCGTGGCCCGGCAGATCGAACGTGACAACCTCAACGAACTCATCGCCGTCGCCGAGGCCGAGCACGGGCCCGTCACGGACGAGGAGATTCAAGCGCTGCGCGACCAACTGCATCAGGCGCGCAGGGAACAGGGCGGGGCGGACGCCGCGTGACCCGTCCCCCCGCCACGCCTGGCGGCACCCTTGTCCTCGATAGCGAGGGCTTGGTCAAGGCCGTGATGCGCGACCGCAACGTCACCGGCTGGCTCGCCCTCGCCCGCGCCGACGACCTGCGCGTGATCACCTCTGCGGCGACCTTGGTGGAGGTCGTCCACCCGCGCATCAATCGCCCCGCACTGGAGTGGACCCTCTCGCGCCTCGTCATCGAGCCGGTCACCGAACCCATCGCCCGGCGGGCCGCCGCGCTCCTCGCCGACGCCGGCCTGCACGGCCACAAGTGCGCCATCGACGCCATGCTCAGCGCCACCGCGCTCAGCGCCCCCGGCCCGGTCACCATCCTCACTTCGGACCCCGCGGACCTGACAGCTCTGTGCAATGGACGCGCCGCCGTCATCAAAGTCTGAGCAGGTAGCGCCGCCGTCAGCGTCGGCCGCCTTCGGACGGCATCCGCGAGCGTTCGCGCAGGTCGGCCTCCTGGGCGCGCAGGTGTCCGGCCAGTTCCGGGTCGGTCGCCTCGACGAGTTCGGCGCGCTTGGACAGGACGGCGGCGAGATAGCGCCACGTGTGCGCGTTGCCCGGGTCCAGGTCGAGCGCGCGCCGTAGCGGGGCGGTCGCCTCAGCGAAGTACCCCGCCGCCAGATCCGGGGCGGAGTCGATCGCGATCAGGGCACGGCCGACCGATGCCTCGGCGGCGAGCTTCAACGCCCAGACGTGTCGCTCCTCGACGCGCGCGAGAAGGCCGGATGCCTCCGCGTACAGCGCATCGCAGGCGGCAGGGTCCGCGGACCGCATCAGGTTCCCCTGGTGGACGAGCGCGTAACTCAGCTGCTTCACCAGCGACAGGTCGGCCCCGCCGCCGTCCCCCAGGACCGGCCGGAGCGTCTCGGCGGTCGCCTCGAAGGCCCGCGCGGCATCCGCCTGGCCGGTCCGTTCCATCAGTTGGGCCATGTTCACCTGGACGGTCCCGAGATTGCGCAGGATGTGGGGCAGCCGTTCGACGGCCAGTGACCGCGTGAGGTGGTCGATCGCCTTGCCGTAGAGGACCAGCGCGCCCTCCGCGTCCCTGCCCTCCAGCAGGCGTGCCTGCTGGTAGGTGCACCAGCCGAGTCCATCCAGCCACGCCCGGAGCCACGCCGGGTCGTCGGGGCACGCCGCGAGCCCGGCGGCGTAGGCGCCCTCGGCCGCGGCCCAGGCCGCGGACTCCACTTCCGGAGCGGCCGAGGCGTCCACCAGAAGTTGCAGCGTCTCCGCCAGGTCGTGCATCGGGTCAGGTATACCCGGCGCCAATTCTATGGAGCGTCGGAAACTCTCTTCCGCGCGCCGGAGATGGTCCTGGGCACCGGGTCGGCCGAGCGCCCTCGTCGCCCTGCCGCGACGCTGCAGGGCCCGTCCGAGGAAATTGAGGGCCGTCGGATTATCCGGTTGTGCTCGCAGGGACGCCTCAGCCCATTCCACGGCCTCGGCGAGCAACACGTCCGCGAACGCCGGGTCGGTCTCCAGGAAGTAGAAACCTCTCATTTCCAGCGCGAAGGCAATACGGGCGAGCACTTTCGGGTCGCCTCGGCCGGCAGCAGGTGACACGCGAAGGCGGTGTTCACTTTCCCGGTACAGTCGTTCCGATTCCTCTCTACCGACCCGGCCTGCCGCCTGATGAAGGGCATCGTCGATTCGCAACAGCATATCGACGTCGTCAGGCTCTAGCTCCAAAGAGCGGCGGTAGTGTCGGACGGCTTCGGAATAGCGGTCGCGGCTCCGCTCCGCGTCCACCGATTCCTCGCACTCCTCCTGAGCAACGACCACCTGTCCGAGCCTCCATGGGATGTCGGCGTCAGCAGGCAGGATCTCGGCCAGATTCCGGTACCAGGTCTCCGCGACGCCGAGGAGCCGCAGCCGTTCCGCTGATGAGACGAAGTCTTCCTCAGCAGGCGTCCTGAGCAGATCGAAGGCGGCCTCCGACAGTTGCCGCACAGCGGTCCTGTTGGTTCCGAAGGGACGTTTGAAAGGGGCTTCTCTCAAGCGTTCCAGGGCTGCTGCAGCGGCGTCTGCGTCGTCGGCGCGGAGAGCCTCTTCAGCCTGGCGCCGCAGATAGCCGAGGGGCGGTGGCGGCTTGGCGACCACGTCCGCCACTCGCGCTTCCCAGCTTCTTTCACAGAGCGGACATACAGGCAGCGTTTCTACTGCAACTCCGGAGCTGCGCCTCCAGCGCTTACCGCATCTGGCCTGCGTCACACCATCGACAGCCGGTGCATTCTTCCTGACGTAATGAGCAAACCCATCCGGTTCAGTGATCTCGGCATCAGGAAGCGCATCCGAGGTCGTGTACAGCCGTTCCATCGCCCGAAAGTAGTCGGTCGTGACAGCGAGGAGTTCCGACAGTTCTGAGCCAGTGACATGATGCCGCCGAGGGCCGGTCGTCGCCTGGACGCTGTCGGGGAAGACCTCGTATCTCTCGGCATCCGAAGTTCCGGTGCGCCCCTGCTTGAGCCATACGCTGTTGCTGTGCACGAACCATGATCCGACGCGGTTCCAACTGTCCGGGAACGCGCCGTCGAACACCGCGAGTTCACCGCGGAGCAGGTTGACCAGCCGTTTCTCGGACGTGAGCGGCACGCCGCGCAGGAAGTCGAAGAACTCGGTGAGCACCGGCTGGCAGGAGTCGGCGAGCAGCCGCTGGAAGACGGCCGCGGTCAGCGGGTGCATGACGAACGCGTTGGCCTCCACGGTGACCAGTGCCCACCGGGACAGGGTGATCTCGGCCGCCGCGATGCTCAGGGAGCCGACGGGGCCGGGGAAGCGGTGCCGGAGGAACTCATCGGCCAGATCCTTGGGCACCTCGCCTCGGTCGGCCGTCCACACGAGGGTCTCCAGCACGCGGACCGCGTTGGGATCCCATGCCTCCAGCGCCTCCAGCGTCCGCTGGTGGATCCGCGACAGCCGCTCGGCGGCGCCGCTGATCGAGTCCACCGCGTCGAGGGCGCCGGGGGTGTCGACGGACAGTGCGGCGATCATGGCGTCCAGGGACCACTCCGGGTCGGCCAGCACATGCCGGCACATCCGGTCCAGCACCAGGGGATGGTGGCCGATGGCCTCGGCGAGCCGCTCCCGCTCACCGGCCGACAGCGCGGGGAGCAGTCTGCCGATCGCGGTGGCGGACTGCTCCGGGGTGTAGACGCCGAGTTGCAGCGAGGCGGGGGCGGACGCGCCGTCGAGTCTCGCGGGCAG
>NZ_SMKM01000035.1 GCF_004348665.1 Actinomadura sp. GC306
GCGGTGGGCGGGCCGAGGGAGGTCGTGGGCGAGGATTCTCGATTCCAGGGCGCGCAGGGCCGGGGACGGGTCGAGGCCCAGTTCGTCGGCCAGGCGGGCGCGGTACTCGCGAAGGCGGGCCAGGGCGCCGGTGTGGTCGCCCATGTCGTAGAGCGCGGTGAGGAGCAGTTCCACCGCGTGCTCCCGGAACGGCTGCTCGGCGAGGAGGGATTCCAGGCGGGCGAGGGCGCCGTGCGGGTCGCCTGCGGCGAGGGCGGCCGACGCGCGCGCCTCGATCGCGTCCCGGCGCATCCGGTCGAGGGACTGGGCCTCCAGGCCGGCGAACGCGCGGTCGGAGAATTCCGCGTAGGCGGGGCCGCGCCAGAGGGCGAGCGCCTCGTCCAGGAGGCGGGCCGCGTCCTGCGGGGTTTCGTCCGCGCGGCGGAGGAGGGTTTCGAATCGGTGGGCGTCGACGGTCGTGGGCGGGACGTCGAGCGTGTATCCGGCCGGGTCGGCGCGGATCGTCCCGTCCCCGAGGAGGGCGCGCAGCCGCGACAGGACGGTGCGCAGCGCGGACCTCGGGGCGGCGGGAAGTTCGTCGCCCCATGCTGCTTCGACGAGCACGTCGCCTGGAACGGGCCGCCCCACGTGGGCCACGAGGCAGGCCAGGACCGCGCGGCGGCGCCCGGGCGGCACCTCCACCGGTGTGCCGTCCCGCCGGACCTCCAGGGTCCCGAGGACGCCGAAGCGCAGGTCGGCCATGCCTCCATCTTCGGGGAAGCGGCCGTGAATGTCCCGTGAAACGGTCCCGCGCGATCGTCGTGGACACGACCACGAAGGAGGATCCGATGACCATCGAAAGTGAACTCGACATGAGCGCGGTCGGCGCGTTCGCCGAGCGGATCGCCGGGGTGCTGACCGGCGGCGCCACCGCCGCCCTGATGGTGGTGGGCGACCGGCTCGGCCTCTACCGGACGCTCGCGGAGGCCGGCCCGGTGACCCCGGCCCGGCTCGCCGGCCTGACGGGCACGTCGGACCGGTACGTCCGGGAATGGCTGGCCCAGCAGGCCGCCGTCGGCATCGTCCGGCACGACCCGGCGGACGGCACGTTCACCCTGCCCGCCGAGCACGCCGCCGTCCTCGCCACCGACGACTCCCCGGCGTCCATGATCGGCGCCGCCCCGATGATCACCGGGCTGCACCGGCGGGTCGACGAGGTCGCGGACGCGTTCCGCACCGGCCGCGGCATCGCCTGGGCCGACCAGGACCCGGTGATCTTCGAATCGACCGAGCGGTTCTTCCGGGTCGGCTACCGCAACAGCCTCCTCGCCGAGTGGATCCCCGCGCTGGACGGCGTCCGCGAGCGGCTGGAGGCGGGCGCGACGGTCGCCGACGTCGGCTGCGGGCACGGGGCGCCGCTGCTGCTGCTCGCCGACGCCTTCCCGAACTCCCGGTTCTTCGGGTTCGACGTCCACGGGCCGTCCATCGAGACCGCGCGGGCCCGCGCCGCCGAGGCCGGGGTGTCCGGCCGGGTGTCCTTCGAGGTGCGCTCCTGCCAGGACTACCCGCAGGACGGCTACGACCTCGTGACGTTCTTCGATTCCTTCCACGACCTCGGCGACCCCGTCGGCGCCGCCGCGCACGCCCGCGCGGCCCTCGCGCCCGGCGGGACGCTGATGCTCGTGGAGCCCGTCGCCGGGGACGACCTGCCGTCCACGCTGGACCGGGTGCCCACGGCCGGCCTCAACTACGCCGCCTCGACGTTCCTGTGCACGGCCAACTCGCTGTCGCAGCCGGTCGGGATGGCCCTCGGCGCCCTGGCCGGCGAGGCGCGGCTGCGCCAGGTCCTCCACGAGGCCGGTTTCGGGAGCGTGCGGCGCGCGGCGGAGAACATGTTCAACATGGTGCTGGAGGCCAGGCCCGCCGGGTGAGGCCGGAGGGTCAGCGCATCTGCTCCCAGGCGGCATAGGCCGCGGCACCGTAGATCATGTGCGGGACGATGTCGGAGACCCAACTGGAGACGGACCAAGCGCGGGGATCGGTGATGCCCAGGGCGGTCATCGGGACGTTCGACCCGAGCAGGGCGAACGTCCCGAGGGTGAGCACCCCGACCGGCCACGAGGTGCCGCCGCGCCGACTCGCCAGCGCGGCGTAGCACAGGGCCGCGCCGATCCCCGTTCCATAGCCCATCAGAGCGCCGAGGCCCTGCTTGCGGTTCTCCGCCTCGTCCTCCTCGCCGAGGCTGATGTTGACCTCGTCGGCGAGTTTCTGGACGGTGTCTTCCGGGGTGCTGCTGCCTCCGCGCGCCCGGACGGCCATGTCGAGATAGGTCGTCGCGTTGAGCGCGGTGGTTCCCGCGGCACCGGCGATCACTGCCTTAGTGAGATTGCCCATGTGGCAACCGCTACCCCGATTGAAGGTCATCACCCGGAGAGTCCGGTTGCTGCAGTTTCGCGGCGATCGCGTAGTCGATCTGGACGTCGCGGTAGGTCACGTTCTCCCTGACCGGACGGGGGAGGTTCGTCCGGTCGCTCCCGGACGCGGACTCCTCGTCGGCGTCACCGGTGAACACCACCGCGTTCTCGGGGACCACCTCGAAGCGCATCTCGGCGGCCTTCACGCGGGCCATGAAGAGGATGTCGGCCGTTCGCCGGACCTTTTCGCTTGGACGCCGGTCATCGTTCGCCATGATCAGTCACCTCCGCCGCCGCCGGACGGGCGGGACGGCTGGGAGAACATCCGGAACAGCGCCCTGCCCAGCTCGCGCACGGACTGCTCGGTCTCCTGCAGCGCGTCCTGAAGCGCCGTCGACTCCGAACCGGCGCCGTTGCCATTGCCGTTGCCGCCGCCATTGCCGTTGCCGCCGTTGTGGCCGTTGTCGCCGTTGCCGTTGTCGCGGGGTGGGGCCGGCTTCTGGTCGGCGTCGGAGTCCTGGCCGGCGTTCTGCTCCTGCTCGCCATCCGCGGCGCCTGATGCGGCGTTCCCTGCGGTGTCACCGACGTCACTGGCGGCCTCGCCCGCGTCCTTCGCCGCGCTACCGGCCCCTTCGCCAGCACTCTCGGCCGCGCTACCGGCCCCTTCGCCGGCACTCTGGGCCGCACTGCCAGCGCCTTCACCTGCGCTCTCGGCCGCGCTCCCCGCGCCCTCCCCCACGTTCTGGGCTGCGCTCCCGGCGCCTTCGCCCGCGCTCTTAGCCGCGCTCCCGGCTCCTTCACCCGCGCTCTCGGCTGCGCTACCGGCGCCCTCCCCCACGTTCTCGGCCGCGCTGCCCGCGCCTTCACCGACGTTCTCGGCCGCGCTACCGGCACCCTCGCCGACGTCCTTTACAGCGCCGCCGGCGCCCTCGCCCACGTTCTCGACCGCGTCGCCGGCGCCCTCGCCGACATCCTTGACCGCGCCACCGGCACCCTCGCCGACGTCCTTCACAGCGCCCCCGGCGCCCTCGCCGACATCCTTTACGGCGCCGCCCGCGCCTTCGCCGACGTCCTTGACCGCGCCGCCCGCGCCCTCGCCGACGTCCTTTACGGCGCCGCCGGCGCCTTCGCCGATCTCGCCGACGGCCTTGCCCGCGCCGGAGCCGATGTCGCTGGTGGCGCTCTCCAAGCCGCGGCCGATGTGCTGGAGGATCTCTGGGTTGCGGTCCAGCGTGGTGAGGACGCGGTCGACGATGACGGCGACGTTGTCGAGCCGGACGTTGAGCAGCGCCTGGGCCTCGACGCCCTTGATCTCCAGCTTCACCCTGCCGAGGGTGACGTCCGCGCCGACGTTCAGCTTGAGCATGTCGAGGACCTGTGCGACGAGCGAGACGTGCGCCTCCAGGTCCTCGACCTCGAAGGAGATCTCGTCCACCTTGAGCAGCGGCACGTCCAGATGGACGTCCGGGCCCTCGCCGCGGGCATGCGGCTCGACGGCCTTGGTCTCGCCGCTTTCCTGGCCGGAGCGCTCCGGCTCCGTTCCGTTGGACGCGTTGTTCTCCATCACTCCCCCTCAAGGGCCGCCGCTACCCGGGCTCCACCTGCGGAAACGTCAAGGCGAGGTCAGGCGGAGGCTTCCGCCTTCTCCTTGGACCGCTCCTCGGACTCCTCCTCGGGCCGCTCTTCGGACTGCTCCTCGGCACTGCCCTCGGGCTGCTCCTCGGCGCTGCCCTCGGGCTGCTCTTCGGACTGGTCCTCAGGCTGGTCCTCGGACTCCTCTTCGGACTTGCCCTCGGACTCGTCTTCGGACTTGCCCTCGGGCTGGTCCTCGGACTTGTCCTCCGGCTGCTCGTCGGCCTCGGACTGCTCCTGCTCTTGCTCCTGCTCCTCCTTCAGGGCGTCCTCATGGCTCTTGACGACCTCGCCGTCGCGGATCTCGCCGCGCCAGCCCTCGATCTCCTCCTGGTCGAGCAGCGTGCGGGTCATCATGTGCCGCTTGATGTGCTTGAACTCCAGGCGGAGGCGGCGGCCCTGCGCGCGCCAGAGGTTGGCGGTCTTCTCGAAGAAGCCGTCGGGGTGGTACTCGGCGACGAGGATGACCCGGGTCATCGTCGGCGTGATCTCGTGGAACGTCACGGCGCCGTCGACGTAGCCCTTGGAGCCCTTCGACTTCCAGACGATGCGCTCGTCCGGCACCTGCTCGATGATCGTGGACTCCCAGCTCCGGTGGGACAGGAAGATCTGGGCCCGCCAGTTGAGCTTCTCGTCGGACTCCTGGTCGACGCTCTCGACCTTCTTGGTGAAGCTCGGGTAGTCGGCGAACTGCGTCCACTGGTCGTAGGCGACCCGGCGGGGGATGCCCACGTCGAACTGCTCGACGATGTTGGTGACCTTCTTCTTGTCGCCCTTCCCTTCGCCGCCGCCTCCGCCGTCGCCGCCGCCGATGGAGCTCACGGCGTCCTTCACCTTCTCCTTCGCGCCGGTCGCTCCGGCGCTGAGGCCCGCCTTCAGCGGTGACTGGCCCTCGGCGAGCTTCTTGACGCCGGCCGCGGCCATCTTCGAGCCGGCGCCCCCGTCCGCGGCGTCGGTGAGCCGCTCGGTCATGTCCTGGAGCTTGCCGCTGGCCCCGTTAAGCGTCTTCACCATGAGCGCCTGGAGGAGCTCCCGTCCGGCGTCTTTGAGCTGGTCGACGGGCAGGTCGTCGGTGAGAGCCCGGCCATTGCCATCCGTGCCGTTTTCCGCCATGGTCATCACTTCGCTTCTAGACGATGTCGAGAGGGGCCATAGCCCCACGAAGCGACACAAAACCCCACATAACGCCCCTGACCAGCGAGAACGAAAGATCTACCGGCCGCCGACCCGGCACAGGTCCGCGGTTTGCCCTGGACGCAGAAATCACACATAAATAACAATTCACACCGGTGAGGCAGATCGCCCGAGTGTCTCAGGGGCGTGTAGTAGCGTCCTGCCTCATCGAGTGACCTGGGTCACAGCAGTACGGAGGTCCTCATGAGCGTTGCCCAGCACCGGGGACCCCGGGCATGAGGCGCCGTCTCTGGAGTAGGCGGCCCGCGATGCTCCGGGGCCGGGCGAGGTCCGTCCGTTCGAGGATCGTGCTGCTGCTCGTCCCGCCCGTCACGGCGCTGGTCGTGCTGTGGGGCATGGCCGCGACCACCTCCCTGCAGGACAGCCTGCGGCAGGCGAGGGCGCAGACGTTCACCACGAAGGTCCTCGAACCCACCGACGCGGTCATCGCCGCGCTGCAGGACGAGCGGCGCATGTCGCTGTCCGCCCTGGGCGACGACGCGACCATCGGCCGCGCCGGGTTCGAGGCCCAGCGGGAGGCCACCGACCGGGCGAACGCGGCCTTCCGCGCCTCGGCGGAGGACGAGGACATCAGAGGCGCGACCCGTCCGGTGACGCGGCAGCGGATGACCCGGCTCGCGGACGCGCTCGGCGGGCTGGAGCCGCTGCGCGCCGAGGTCGACGACCGCGGCGTCGGACGGGCCGAGGCGATGGCGCGGTACACCGAGTACATCGAGATGGCCGCCGAGATCTACGACGAGGTCCACTCGCTCGACCCCGCCCTCGTCCGGCAGAACCGCGTCCTCCGCACGCTGGAGAACGCCCGGGAGAACCTCTCCAGGGAGGACGCGCTCGTCACCGGCGCGCTCGCCGCCGGGCGGCTGAGCCGGGCCGAGCACCTGCAGCTCGTGGAGTTCGCCGGGGCGCACCGGTTCCTGTACGGGGACGCGGCTCGCGAGCTCCAGGGCTCCTACCGGGTGCGGTACGAGCAGATCGTGTCCGGGCCGGAGTTCCGGCGGTTCGAGGACCTGCAGCGGCGGCTCATGGAGGGCGGCCCGTCCCGCGGGCGGCCGGGCGTGGACGTCGGAGCCTGGCACACCGCCACCGAGGCCGTGGACGCCCAGCTCGCGGAGCTGTCGTCGCGGATCCGCGCGGAGAACACCCGGCGGGCCGGCGACGAGGCGAACGCCGTCCTGCTGCGGCTGGCGCTGACCGGCGGGCTGGGGCTGCTCGCGGTGCTCGCCGCGATCCTCATCGCGGTCCGGGCCGGCCGCCGGCTGATCGTGGAGAGCCGCGCCATGGCCGCGACCGTCGACGAGTTCGCGCGGGAGCGGCTGCCGCTGATCAACGAGCGGGCGCGGCGGGGCGAGGAGCTGCCCGAGGAGCTGCCGGCGGGCGACGACGGGAACGGGCGCGACGGCCGCGACGGCGGGCGGTTCCTGGTGACCGAGGTCGACCGGATCGACCGGGCGTTCGCGCAGACCCGGCGGGCGGTCGTGCGCGCCGCCGCGAACGAGGCCCGCGCGAACCGGCGGCTGAACGAGATCTTCGTGACGCTGGCCCGCCGCAACCAGTCGCTGCTCCAGCGGCTGCTGCGGATGCTGGAGACCATGCAGCGCGACACCGAGGACCCCGACGAGCTGGAGCGGCTCTTCGAGCTGGACGCGCTCGCGACCCGGATGCGGCGGCACGCCGAGGGCCTGGTGATCCTGTCGGGCCGGCCGTCCGGGCGGACCTGGGCCGACCCGGTCCGGATGGTGGACGTGGCGCGCGCCGCGGCGTCCGAGGTCGAGGACTACACCCGCGTCGAGGTCGCGCCGATGGGCCGGGCGGCGCTGCTCGGGCCCGCGGTCGCCGACACCATCCACCTCATCGCCGAGCTGATCGAGAACGCGGCGGTGTTCTCGCCGCCCAACACCACGGTGCGGGTGAGCGGGCAGGAGGTCGCGCACGGGTTCGTGATGGAGGTGGAGGACCGCGGGCTCGGCATCGCGCCGGACATGCTCGCGGAGCTCAACCGGCTGCTGGCCACCGCACCCGAGCTCGACCTGGACGACAGCGCCCGGCTCGGCCTGTTCGTCGTGGCCAGGCTCTCGGCCCGGCACGGCATCAAGGTGACGCTGCGGCCGTCCCCGTACGGCGGGGTCACGGCGATCGCGCTGATCCCCCGGGAGCTGGTGGCGCGGCCGCCCGAGCCGTCCGGCGACCACGCGGCCACCGACGGCGGCGGGCGGGCCGCGCCCGGCTCCGCGCCCGACTCCGCGCCCGCCCCGGCCCCGGTGCGGCTGGCGCCCGGCGAGCACCTCGCGCTGGTCACTCCCCCGTCCGACCTGCCCGTCCGGCGCCGGCAGACGCACTTGGCGCCGCAGCTGCGGCGCGGCGCCGAGGGCCGGGCGGAGCCGTCCGGGCCCGTCCGGGAGGAGCGGTCGCCGGAGGCCGCGCGCGACTTCATGTCCACGGTGCAGCGGGGCTGGCAGCGGGGCCGCGCCGCCGATCCGGGGGACGGCGATCCGTGATGGCCCGCGAAGTGCCGGGCGGACCCGCGGGTCCCGGCCGGGACCGCCGGCCGCATCCCGACGAACTCTGGGCGGACGAGGACGCCGGGCCCGTCGTCCGTCCCTTCGCGGTGACCCGGGGCCGCACCAGGTCCCGCCGCCGCGCCCGCGAACTCGACCTGATCACGCTCGTGGTGACCGCCGAGGTGCCAATGCCCGATCCGGCGACGCTCGGCCCCGAGGACGAGCGGATCCTGGAGTTCGCCATCCACCCGGTGTCGGTGGCCGAGGTGTCGGCGGCCCTGCGGCTGCCGCTGGGCGTGATCCGCGTGCTGGTGGGCGACCTGCTGGACCGCGGGCTGCTGGAGGTGCAGAGCGCCGCCGCGCCGGCCGGCCGCCCCGACGTCCGCATCCTGCAAGAGGTGATCAATGGTCTCCGTGCGCTCTGACCGGCCCCGGATCCGGGCCCTGCTCGCCGGGGCCGCGCTGCTGGCGGGGCTGGCCGGCTGCGGCTTCACGGCGGACGAGGCCGCCCCCGCGGCCGTCCCGGGGGTCACGGCCGAGCCCTGCCCCAACGCGGTGAACCGCGACCACGGCTGCATCTACCTGGGGATCATCTCCGACCTGACCAAGGGGCCCTTCAAGGGGCTCGGCGTGCCGATGGTGACGGCGCAGAAGGCGTTCTGGGACCGCGTCAACCGGCAGGGCGGCATCGGCGGCTACGACATCGACGTCCACACCTACGTCCGCGACAACGAGTACGACCCGGCCGTGCACCGCCGCGTGTACACCGAGATCAAGGACAAGGTGCTGGCGCTGGCGCAGAGCCTCGGCACGCCGACCACGGAGGCGATCCTGGACGACCTGCGCGCCGCCCGGATGGTCGCGGTGCCGGCGTCGTACCCCTCTCGGTGGGAGTTCGAGGACGTGATCCTGGAGTCGGGCGCCTCGTACTGCTTCGAGTCCATGAACGCGATCGACTACGCCGTGGAGGCGTTCGAGGCCGAGAGCGTGCTCGCCGTCTACTACGCGGGCGACTACGGCGCCGAGGGCGCGGCGGGCGCCCGGCTCGCCGCGCTCGCGCGCGGCCTGCGCTTCTCGGAGCTGGAGACCCGGCAGGGTGCGGCGGAGCAGGCCGAGGCCGTCCGGACGATCGTGCAGCGGCAGCCGGACGTGGTCATGCTGACGGTGGGCCCCGCCGAGACCGCGGAGATCGTCGGCAAGGCCGTCGCGGCGGGCTACCGGGGCCGCTTCATGGGCAACAACCCGACCTGGGTCAAGACGCTGCTGAAGAGCCCGGCGGCCGAAGCGCTCAAGGCCCGCTACATGCTGGTGGCGCCGTGGAAGACGTTCTCCACCGACTCCCCCGGGCACACCGCGATGCGGCTGGCGCTGGGTCGGGTGCAGCCGGACGACACGCTCACCTCGGGCTGGGCCTTCTCGTACCCGCTGAAGGCGGTGCTGGAGAAGGCCGCGGCGAACGGCGACCTGACCCGCCAGGGCGTGTACGAGGCGCTCGGGCAGGTCACCACCGTCGACTACGAGGGGATGCTGCCCCGGAAGGCGGGCGACTTCTCCGGCACCCCGAACGCGGCGGCGTACCGCGAGTCGGTGGTGACGCGTCCCGACGAGCGCGAGTTCACCGGAGTGCGGACGATCACGGACTTCACCGCGGGCCCGACCGCCACCGGCCACAACCTCGTCAAACCCTGCCACGGCGCCGCCTGACGAGGGCGTTATCCGGCGTCGGCGATTTACGGCCGGACAATACCCTCGGAGTCTTGAACAGGGTTTGACTTCCCGCCGCTTGTGGATTGATCCTGGATTCGGTCCACTTAGGGCAATGCTCGACAGTCCTCATTGGCGCGGCTTTAGCGCGGCACTCCGTTCTCGACCTTGAGCGAGGCGACCATGGAGTTCACCACTTCGGGCGGTGCGACCGTCCGCCGCACGGGCCAGGACGCGACTCTGCTCTTTCCGGCGGAGGCGGATGTCCGAAACTGTGCCGAACTGCACGCATTGTCGCGCCAACTCCTCGACGAGGGCGTCGGTGCGCTGATCCTCGATCTCACCGACTGCACTTTTTGCGATTCCAGCGGCCTGAACGTCATTCTGCGCACGTGCGTCCTGGCGAAGGCGGCCGGTATCCGGCTGTCGATACGGCTGCCGGAGCACGGCATGGTCCGGCGCACGTGCTCGATCGCCGGGGTGACGAAGCTGATCCCGGTGGAGCTGGCGGGCCCCCCGGCGGAGGGGGACCCGGTCGTCCGCCGGCTCAGCCGGTGACCTTCAGGATCCCGTGCGCGCCGGCTTCGCCGTGCCGCATGTCGTGGTCGACGAACGGGTAGTGCCCGGCCTCCGGCACGACCGCCTCCACGAAGCCGCCCTGGCCCGGTGCCAGGTCGAGGATCTGCGCGCCGCCGTCGTCGCCCTTGCGCAGGAGGTAGGCGCCCTCCTTGTAGACGGTGTCGAACTGCGCTCCGACGATGTGGAACGCGGTACCGGTCGACGGGCCCGCGCCGACCACCCAGACGCGGACGCGGTCGCCCGCGCGGGCCGTCAGCGGGGCGTGGTCGTAGCCGGAGGCGGTGCCGTTGAACGCCCACGCGTCGGGCCGGCCGTCGCGCATCTTCGCCACCTGCTCGGCCGAGCCGGGCCGCCCGAGATACACCTCGCCCTGGACGAGGACGTACTCGCGGTCGACGCGGGGCAGGTCCGGCGGGTCGATGATGACGGCGCCGTACATGCCGTTGCCCATGTGCTGGAGCATCGGCATCGTCGAGCAGTGGTACAGCCATGCCCCGGCGTGCTCGGCCTTGAAGCGGTAGGTGAGGCGCTCGCCGGGCTGGATGGTGCGCATGGGGACGTCGGGTGCGAGGGACCCGGCGTGGAAGTCGATCCCGTGCCCCATGGCCGCGTCGTTGACGAAGGTGACGGTGAACACGTCGCCGACCTTGCCGCGCAGGACGGGGCCGGGGACGGTCCCGTTGAACGTCCACATCTGCTGGCGGACGCCTGGGGCGACCTCCAGTTCCCGGTCGGTCGCGCGGATCTCGACGCGGTGGTCCTTGCCGCCGGGGGCGGGCTTGAGCACGGCGTCGTAGGGGCGCCACTCGGGCGACATCGGGGCCGCGAGGTCGAGCGGGCCGGTGCCCTCATGAGCGCCGTGCTGCGTCCCCTGCCGGGCGCCGTGCTGGGCGTGTTCCGGCGTCTCCGTCATCTCGATCCGCATGGTCATCCCGGCGGCGCGGTGGCCGGGGACGGTGCACCACCCGTCGACCGACTCCTCCAGCGGCGGGACGGTCAGCGTGGCGGTCTCGCCCTGGCCGAGCATCGGGGTGGCCTGGCCGGTGCCGAGGCGCAGGTCGTGCGGCATGGCGTCCTCGTTGGTGACGCGCAGGACGAGGCGCGTCCCGGGGGCGGCCTCGATCGTCCCGGGGCGGATGCGCATGTCGGCGAGGGCCACGTCCACGGTGCGGGTGCCGGTGGCCGCGACGGTCGAGCCGGGCCGGTCCGCGCTCCCGGCCGCGACCCCGGCGGCCAGCGCGGTCAGCAGGACTCCGGCGGTGATGCCCGCGATGACCGGCGACGGGCGGTGGGTGCGGACGACGGTCGCCGCGGCCAGGACGACGAACGAGCCCAGCGCGGCGATGGCGGCGATCCACGCGGCGCGGGTCAGCCACCCGGGGACGGGCAGCACCAGCAGCGGCACCGCGGCGTTGACGGCGGCGACGCGCGGCAGCCAGAGCCGCTCGATGACGGCGGCGTTGGCCTTGAGCGCGGCGGGCCCGCCGCCGAGGACGACGGGGAGCAGGAACGTCAGCGCGCCCAGCAGCGTCTGCCCGACGAAGCCCACGAGGACGAGCGGCAGCAGCCCGTCGAGGCTCTGCCGGGCCGCGTCCGCGACGAGGGTCACGGCGAACCAGGCCGTCCCCGCGGCGAGCATCCAGGACGCGGGGGTGTGCGGGCGGCGACGGGCGATCGTCCGGACGAACGGGACGAGGGCGAGCGCGGCGGCCCCGGCGTACAGCAGGAGCCCGGCGGCGGCGAGCCAGCGCAGGTCGGTGAGGAGGCCGCCGACCGCGACGGCCAGGCCGGGCACGGCGGCGCGCAGCGACCAGCGGGCGATCCGCCCGGTGCCGTCCACCATCCGGGTGCGCAGGACCGTCGGCCACAGCGTGAACAGGGTGCCGAGCACGGCCAGCCCGACCCAGCCGAGGATGTTGACGTGCGCGTGCGCGGCCCGCATCGGCGCGAGCCAGCCGGCCGGGACGCGGCCGGACGCCAGCAGGCCGCCGAACGTCCCGCCCGCGACGAGCGCGACGCCGGCCCACACGTACCAGCCGACGACGTGCGCGAACCGTCCGCCGAGGGAACCGCGGCCGCGCACGGCGATGACCGCGACGTGCGCGGCGACCACCAGCACGACCGCGGAGGCGCCGCCGGAGGCCAGTGCGGGTAGTCCCCCGGCGACGCCGCCGAGCACGGCGGCGATCCCGGCGTTCAGGATCGCCAGCCGCGCCAGCGGCCACCGGCGCGGCGGCGGCGGGATCCGCAGCAGCGCGGTGGCGAAGTGCTCGGTCCAGGTGACGATCGCGTTGGTCACGGCGCCGAGCAGGAACAGGTGGATGAGCAGCCAGCGGGGCACCGGCAGGTCGTGCTGGACGAGGGCGGCCACGGCGGTCAGCGCCAGCCAGGCGAGCACGACGCCGTTGGCGACGGCGTGCCAGGTGGAGCGCGCCGGGCGGCGGGCGGGCGGTTCGGTCCCGGTGGGCTTGGGGCGGATGCCGATGGACGTCATGAGGGTTCCCTTCGCAGGAGGCGCGACGCGGCCACGGCGCATCCGCCGAAGAGCAGGAGCGACGCCTCGCCGAGGACGCCGCCGGCCGTCCGCAGGGCACCGGATCCGCCGAGGTCGCCGGCGACGCGGACGACGAGGGAGGCGTGCAGCAGGACGAGCGGCGCGTACAGGACGGGGTGGTAAGGCAGCCGGACCCGCAGGACCGCGGGCAGGATGACCGGGGCGTGCCCGAAGACCATCGACATGACGAAGCCGAGGAACACCGCGTGCAGGGCGGCGTCGTTGAGCCCGCCGGAGGCGGGGCGTCCGGCGGCGAGCCAGACCGTCCCGGCGAAGGCCAGCCAGGCGTAGCCGGCGAGGAGGCAGGCGGCGGTGAAGCGGGGCAGGCCCGTCGAGCGGACGGTGCGGCGGGCGATGTCGTGGACGGCGAGCCAGCCGGCGAGGGCGGCCATGCCGAGCCCGGTGAGCCGCCACCCCGGGTCCGGCCAGGCGGTGGAGGCGGCGGCGCCCGCGCCGACGAGGGCCGCCGCGGCCAGGAGGCCGTCGGACGCGCGGCGGCCGAGGAAGGCGACGCGGGCGAGTTCGAGGCGCTCCCCGGCGATCGTGAGGACCAGGAACGCGGCGAGCCACGGGACGATCTCGCCGACCGGCCGCCCGGACAGCCACAGCAGCGCGCCGATGTACCAGGCGACCGCGCCGGACGTCTGCACGGCCAGGTCGCGGCCGGTGCGGCGGCCGAGGACCGCGATGTAGATCGCGATGAGCCAGCCGCCGGCCGCGGTGAGCAGGAGCTTGCCGATGATCCCCAGGCCGAGGGCGGTGGTGACGCCGCCGAGGCCGGCGAGGGCGGGGGCAACGAACCCCCAGGGGCGGCCGAGGGCGACGGCGCGTTCCAGGGAGATGAGCGTGCCGAGGAAGCCCAGCGCCATGAGCGCGCCGTGCTCGCGCGCGAACGCGGTGCGCGGCATCGGGACGTCGAGGCCGAGGAGCCCGAGGGCGCCCCACAGGCCGGCGACCAGGCCGAGCAGCGCGCCGGCGAGCAGCGGGAGGCGCCGCACCGCGACCCGGGACCGGGCGCGTTCCCTCGTCTCCAGTTTCTCCATGCCGCTACTATAAATACAAGTACGGTTGTAAAAAAGCAGATCGGCACGAGGAGTGGAGTGCTCATGACCACATCGACCGTCAGCCCGCAGCAGGAGACCGTGCGGGCGATCCTCGACCACCACGGGCGGCTCGCCCGCACCATGGCCGACCACGTCGTCACGATCTCGCGGGCCGCCGACCAGCTCGCCGCGCCGCACGAGCGGCGCGAACGGCTCGTCGCGTTCTGCGTCGAGGAGGTCGTCCCCCACGCCGAGGCCGAGGAGCAGACCCTCTACCGGGCGGCCGAGGAGCTGCCCGAGACCCGCGCCCTGCTGCGCGCCATGCTGCGCGAGCACACCGTGCTGAAGGACCGGGTCGCCGAGCTGCGGGCCGCGCGCACGCCCGGCGAGACGGTCGCCGCGGCGTCGGCGCTCAACGCGCTGTTCGAGTCGCACCTGTACAAGGAGAACGAGCTGCTGATCCCCGCGCTCGTCGACGCGGGCGTCGACCTGGGGGCACTGCTCGCGGGCATGCACGACATCCTCGGCGGCCACGAGACCGAGGACGTGGCGACGGACGTGCCGGCGGGCGGCGGGCACCACTGCACCTGCGGCGGGCACGACGACCCCGGCACGCCCGGCGCGACGGCCGAGGTGGTGGACGGCGAGCTGGACGTGCGCACCCTCGTCCCGGCACAGCGGCACGAGCAGATCTTCGCCGCGTTCGGGGCCCTCGCGCCCGGGACGGCGTTCGTCCTGGTCAACGACCACGACCCGAAGCCGCTGTACTACCAGTTCGCCGCCGAGCACCCCGGCGAGTTCACCTGGGACTACCGGGAGACCGGCCCGGAGGTCTGGAGCGTCCGCATCGGGCGGCCGTGACCCCCTGAGACCCGCCTGACGGCCGCGGCGCGGCGGCCGTCAGGCGATCCCGGAGGCGTTACGACGGGTCGTAGGCGAGGTTCGGGGCCAGCCAGCGCTCGACCTCCGCGACGGGCATCTCGCTGCGGCGGGCGTAGTCCTCGATCTGGTCCTTGCCGACGCGGCCGACCGTGAAGTACCGGGACTCCGGGTGCGCGAAGATCAGGCCGCTGACGCTCGCGGCCGGGACCATCGCGAACGACTCGGTCAGCTTCATGCCGAGCCGGCCCGCGTCCAGCAGGTCGAACAGCCGCTGCTTGAGGCTGTGGTCGGGGCTCGCCGGGTAGCCGAGCGCGGGCCGGATGCCGCGGAACCGCTCGGCGTGCAGGTCCTCCAGGGCGGGGTCGGCGCCCGGCTCGAACCAGGCGCGCCGCGCCTCCAGGTGGACGTACTCGGCGAACGCCTCGGCCAGCCGGTCCGCGAGCGCCTTCACCATGATCGACTTGTAGTCGTCCTGCTGCTCCTCGTACTTGGCGGCGAGGTCCTCGGCGCCGAGGATCGTCACCGCGAACCCGCCCAGGTGGTCGCCGGACGGGGCGACGTAGTCGGCGAGGGACCGGTTCGGGCGGCCCTCCGGCTTGGACGTCTGCTGCCGCAGCATCGGGAACCGCGTCTCCGGCAGGACGATGTCGTCGCCGTCGGAGCGCGCGGGCCAGAACCCGTAGGCGCCCTGGGCCTCGAACGAGCCGTCCGCGATGATCTGGTCGAGCAGCTCGTTGCCCTCGTCGAACAGCTCGCGGGCGACGGGCTGGTCGAGGATCGCCGGGTACTTGCCCTTCAGCTCCCACGCCAGGAAGAAGAACTGCCAGTCGATCATCTCGCGGATCGCGGCGATCTCGGGCTGGACCACCCGCACGCCGGTGAACGCGGGGGTCGGCAGGTCGCCGAAGTCGACCACCTCGCGGTTCTCCCGCGCCCGCTCGTAGCTGAGCATCGGGCGGCGCTGCTTCTTCTCGTGAGCCTCGCGCAGCCTGGCCTGCTCCTCGCGGTTGGCGGCGGCGAGCGTCTCGGCGCGGCCCTCGTCCAGCAGGTCGGACACGACGCCGACGACGCGGGACGCGTCCAGGACGTGCACGGTCGTCGCCTCGTACGCGGGCGCGATCTTCACGGCGGTGTGCTGCCGGGACGTGGTCGCGCCACCGATCAGCAGCGGCAGCCGCATGCCGCGCCGCTCCATCTCCGCGGCGACGGAGACCATCTCGTCCAGCGACGGGGTGATCAGCCCGGACAGCCCGACGGCGTCGGCATTCTCCGCGATCGCGGTGTCGAGGATCTTCGCGGCCGGGACCATCACGCCGAGGTCCACGACATCGTAGTTGTTGCAGCCGAGCACGACGCCGACGATGTTCTTGCCGATGTCGTGCACGTCGCCCTTCACGGTCGCGAGGACGATCTTGCCCTGGCCGCGCTCGGTGTGCACGCGCCCGGCGCGCAGCGCCTCCTCCTTCTCCCGCTCCATGAACGGTTCGAGGTAGGCGACGGACCGCTTCATCGCGCGGGCGCTCTTGACGACCTGCGGCAGGAACATCTTCCCGGACCCGAACAGGTCGCCGACGATCTTCATGCCGTCCATCAGCGGGCCCTCGATGACGTCGAGGGGGCGAGCGGCCTTCTGGCGGGCCTCCTCGGTGTCCTCCTCGATGAAGTCGACGATGCCGTGCACGAGGGCGTGGGCCAGCCGCTCCTCGACGGGCGCGTCCCGCCAGGACAGGTCGACCTCGCGCTTGGTCGCCTCGCCCTTGACGTTCTCGGCGAACGACACGAGCCGGTCGGTCGCGTCCGGGCGGCGGTCGAACAGCACGTCCTCGACGAGTTCCAGCAGGTCCGCCGGGATGTTCTCGTAGACGGTGAGCTGCCCGGCGTTGACGATGCCCATGTCGAGCCCGGCGCGGACGGCGTGGAACAGGAACGCCGAGTGCATCGCCTCGCGGACGACCTCGTTGCCGCGGAACGAGAACGACAGGTTCGAGATGCCGCCGCTGGTGCGCGCCCCCGGGCAGCGCTCCTTGATGAGCGGCAGCGCGTCGATGAACGCCTTCGCGTAGCCGTTGTGCTCGGAGATGCCGGTCGCGACGGCGAGGACGGCCGGGTCGAACACGATGTCCTCGGCGGGGAACCCGGCCTCCCGCGTGAGCAGGTCGTACGCGCGCGCGCAGATCTCCACCTTGCGCTCGGTGGTGTCCGCCTGGCCGACCTCGTCGAACGCCATGACGACGACGCCGGCGCCGAAGTCGCGGATGCGGCGGGCCTGCTCCAGGAACTGCTCCTCGCCCTCCTTGAGGCTGATCGAGTTGACGACGCCCTTGCCCTGGACGGTCTTCAGCCCGGCCTCCAGCACGCTCCACCGCGAGCTGTCCACCATGATCGGGATGCGGGCCACCTCGGGCTCGGTCGCGATCAGGTTCAGGAACGTCGTCATCTCCCGCTCGCTGTCGAGCAGGTCGGCGTCCATGTTGACGTCCAGGATGTTCGCGCCGCCGCGCACCTGCTCCAGCGCCACGTCCACGGCGCCCTGGTGGTCGCCCGCCTCGATGAGCCGGCGGAACCGCTTGGAGCCGGTGACGTTCGTCCGCTCGCCGATCATGACGAAGCCGGTGTCGCGGCCGATCTCGAACGGCTCCAGGCCGCTGAAACGCGACGCCCTGCCCGGCTTGACGACCTCGCGGGGCGCGGCGTCCTTGACGGCCTCGGCGATGCGGGCGATGTGGCCGGGGCCGGTGCCGCAGCAGCCGCCGACCGCGTTGACCATGCCGGACGCGGCGAACTCGGCGAGCTTGGCCGCCGTCTCCTCCGGCGTCTCGTCGTAGCCGCCGAACGCGTTCGGCAGGCCGGCGTTCGGGTGGCTGGCGGTGTAGGTGCCGGCGATCCGGGCCAGTTCCTCGACGTGCGGGCGCATCTCGTCGGCGCCCAGCGAGCAGTTCACGCCGACGACGAGGGGCTCGGCGTGCTCGATCGAGCGCCAGAACGCCTCGACGGTCTGGCCGGACAGCGTCCGGCCGGACAGGTCGACGATCGTGACCGAGATCCACAGCGGCAGCTCGGGGGCGACCTCGCGGGCGGCGGCGATCGCGGCCTTCGCGTTCAGCGTGTCGAAGATCGTCTCGATGAGCAGCAGGTCGACGCCGCCCTCGGCGAGGCCGCGGATCTGCTCCGCGTAGGAGTCCTTCACCTGGTCGAACGTGACGGCCCGGTACGCCGGGTCCTCGACGCGCGGGGACAGCGACAGCGTCACGTTCAGCGGGCCGACGGAGCCGGCGACGAACCGCCCGCCGAACTCGCCGGCGGCCTGGCGGGCGAGGCGCGCGGCCGCCACGTTCATCTCGTGGACGAGACCTTCGAGCCCGTAGTCGGCCTGGCCGATGCTCGTCGCGGTGAACGTGTTGGTCGTCGTGATGTCGGCACCGGCGCGCAGGTACTGCCGGTGGATGTCGAGGATCACGTCCGGGCGGGTCAGGTTGAGCAGGTCCGGGTCGCCGGTGACGTCCTTCGGATGGTCGCCGGTCACGCGGTCGCCGCGGTAGTCCTCGGGGGTCAGGCCGAACCCCTGGAGCATCGTGCCCCAGGCCCCGTCCAGGACCGCGATCCGCTGCTCCAGAAGCTCGCGGAGTTTGCCGGTGTTACTGATTTCGAGCACCTCCCGTCTTAGTGGGAGGCGCCCTTGTTTCACCGAATTCGGGGGCCGAGCGTGGCGGGCTCTCGCCCGTTGCAGCGCCTCTCGGCCTTCCCATCGAGGTTACATAACGGACCCCGGCCCTGTCCGTCAGGGGCGCCAATCGTCTCGGTATGCGGGATGCGACGCGTACGGCAGCGCGAGGCGGCGCAGCACGTTCTCGCGGACGACCTGGGCCGCTTCGAGTTCCGGCGTCCGGTGGCCCCGGTCGAGAATCCACGCCTGTTTCTCGTAATCGTCGACGAGCTGCCGCACGGCGGCCACATGGGCGAGCGTCCGGGACGGGTCGTGCCGGGCGATGTGCTCGGCGTACGCACCGTTCTCGGCCTTCGCCACGTAGGCGGCGTCACCGGGGTCATCGGGAGGTTGCGGGTCGGTCTGGATCGTGCCGGAGGGCGCGGTCTTCCAGGGGAGGCCGGAGCAGTCGCGGGCGATCTGCTCGTCCCTGGCCAGCCGCGCTCGGAGGAACTCCACCAAGTCCATGGGGCCATCCTGCCCCGCGGAGGGGACAGGATGGCCTCGGCCGGCGGTCCGGGTTCAGGCGGGACAGTTGCCCTGGACGGGTTTGCCCGCGAAACGGTCGCCGATGAACGTCATCGCGTCGGGGTGGCTCCAGAGCATGCCGGTGGCGTGCTCGGCGAACTCGTAGGTCTTCCACGTCACGTTGGCGCCCTTGGCGCACCACGCCCGGTGCAGGGTGTCGGCCTGCTGGAACGGGATGATCTGGTCGTGGACGGCCTGGGTCTGCAGGACCGGGACGCCCGGGGCCGTCCCGCCGAGCTTGTTGGCGTCGAGCGCCCCCTGCCAGCGCGGGTCGTCGAGCGGGTTGCTCGCCGCGTAGTCGCCGATGCGCTTGAAGGCCGTGTCGATCAGCGTCGTGGCGCCGTCCGCGCTGGCCAGGCACATATCACGGGCCTTCACCAGCAGCTCGCGGCCCCGGTCGTTGAGGTACGTCTCCAGCTCCAGGCCGGGGTAGGCGTTGTCGAAGCCGACCGCCGACATGAACATCAGCGCGATGAACAGCGACCCGTCCAGGTTCTCGGCGACGGCGCGCAGGTCGGCGGGGACTCCCCCGGCGAAGACGCCCTTGATCGGCAGGTCCGGCGCGTAGGAGCCGGCGAGTTCCGCCGCCCAGCCCGCCGACGTCCCGCCCTGGGAGTAGCCCCAGACCGCGACGGGCGCGTCACCGAGGCCGGCGGCGGGGAGGCGGCGCGCGGCGCGCGCCATGTTCAGCACGGCCTTGCCCTGGGAGCGGCCGACCTCGTAGGTGTGCCCGCCCGGGGTGCCGAGGCCCTCCATGTCGGAGACGGCGACCGCCCAGCCCTTGTTGAGTGCGTCGATGATCAGCAGCGACTCGTAGTCCAGGCCAGTGGTGAGGGTGTAGGAGGGCGCGCACGAGTCGCCGAGACCGCGCGTGCCCACGGCGTAGGAGACGAGGGGGCGTGGGCCCTTGCCCGTCCACGCCTTGGTGGGGACGAGGACCATGCCCGACACGGCGATCGGCGTGCCGTGCACGTTCTCCGACCGGTACAGGACCTGCCACGAGGTGACGTCCTGGACGGGCGAGCGGCCGAACGGGTCGGCGGTGAACACGGCCGGGCGCGACCGGATGATGTCGCCGGACGCCCCCTGCGGGAGCGGCGCGGGCGGGCGGTAGAACGGATCCTCCGCGGGCGGCCTGGGGTCCTGGGGAGCCGCGGCGGCCGGCCCCTGCAGCGCGGTCGCCGCGAGGGCGACCCCGAGCCAGGACGCCAGCGCGACGCGCAGGACGTGGCGGACTGTGATGGACATCTGCCCGTGACCCTTCTTCCTCCATGCCGTCCGGGCGACGGCCACCTGACCGTAACGTCACTGGACGCTTACTCCAATAGCGCCGGTTCATGGAACGGCGTCTCGGATTTGTACGTCTCTGCTAAACACGCCGCCCGGATGGCGGCCACGTGCGGAGGGCCGCCGCGCGCCCGACTTAGGCTGCTGCGCGAGGCGGAGGGCTAGTCGGGTGGAGGGGGCGCGATGCCGGGGCGCGAGGAGAAGGACGTGCCGTGGAAGGACGTCCTGTGGAAGGCCGCCGGCAAGCTGCGCGGTTCCGTCGACGCGTCGCGGTACCGGGATTTCGTCCTCGGGCTGGTGTTCCTTAAGTACGTGTCCGACTCGTCCGGCGACAGCGGGTTCCGGGTGCCGGACGGCGCACGGTGGTCGGACATCACCGCGCACGCGGAATCGGACATCACCGCGCACGCGGAATCGGACATCACCGCGCACGCGGAATCGGGTGCCGCGCACGCGGAATCGGGTGCCGCGCACGCGGAATCGGGCCAGATCGGCGTGCTCGTCGATGCGGCCATGGGGGCGGTCATGCGGGCCAATCCGCCGCTGGCCGGCGTCCTCCCGCAGATCTTCGGCGGGGACGGGGTCGACCAGCGGCGGCTCGGTGAGCTGGTGACGGTCCTCGGCCGCGCGGAGTTCGGCGGGCGGCGGGACGTGCTCGGCGAGGTCTACGAGTACTTCCTGGAGAAGTTCGCCCGCGCGGAGGGCAAGCGCGGCGGGGAGTTCTACACGCCGTCCAGCGTGGTGAAGCTGCTGGTGGAGGTCCTGGAGCCCTTCAAGGGCCGGGTGTACGACCCGTGCTGCGGGTCGGGCGGGATGTTCGTCCAGGCGGAGCGGTTCGTCCTGAACCACCGGGGGCGGCGCGACGACATCGCCGTCTACGGGCAGGAGGCGAACGCGCGCACGTGGCGGCTGGCCAAGATGAACCTGGCCGTGCACGGCATCGCGGGCGACCTCGCGGACCGGTGGGCCGACACCTTCTACGAGGACGCGCATCCCGGGCTCCAGGCCGACTATGTGCTGGCCAACCCGCCGTTCAACATGTCCGACTGGTACCGGTCCCCGGACGATCCCCGCTGGCGGTTCGGCGTCCCGCCCGCGGGCAACGCCAACTTCGCCTGGATCCAGCACATCGTCGCCAAGCTCGGCCCGCGGGGCCGCGCGGGCGTGGTGATGGCCAACGGGTCGATGTCGTCCCGCCGGGCGGCCGAGAGCGGGATCCGCGCCGCGCTGGTGGAGGCGGGCCTGGTGTCGTGCGTCGTCGCGCTGCCGGGCCGGCTCTTCCGGACGACCCCGATTCCCTCCTGCCTGTGGTTCCTCGACCGGGACGCGCGCGGCGAGGTGCTGTTCATCGACGCCCGCACCATGGGAACGATGGTCGACCGCACCGAATGCGTCTTGACCGACGCCGACATCGCCGCGATCTCCGGGGCGTACCGGTCCTGGCGCGGCGGCGCGCATTCCGACGTGCCCGGCTTCTGCCACTCGGCGGGCCTGGACGAGATCAGGAGCCACGACCATGTGCTGACCCCCGGCCGCTATGTCGGCGCGGCGCCGTCCGGCGGCGGGGAGCCGGTCACCGACGAGGTCGAACGCCTCACCGAGGAGCTGTTCGCGCAGTTCGCGGAGTCGGCGCGCCTCGACCAGGTCGTCCGCGCGGAACTGGGACGGCTGCGTGGGTGACGTGCGGCTGGCGGAGCTCGTCGATTTCGCCAACGGGAGCTCGCATCCGACCGAGGGGGCCGGATTCACGACCTACGGCGCCAACGGCGTCATCGGCACGTCCGCCGCGTGCAACGCGGCCCCGCACACCACGATCGTCGGGCGCGTCGGGTCGAACTGCGGCGCCGTCCACTACAGCGAGGACCGGTGCTGGGTCACCGACAACGCGATCATCGCCAGCGCGAAACCCGGCGTCAACCCCCGCTACGTCTACTACCTGCTGAAACGGCTCGACCTGAACAGGTACCGCATCGGATCGGGCCAGCCGCTCCTCACCCAGGGGCTGCTGAACCGCCTCACCGCCCGGCGGATGACCCGGCCGGAGCAGGACTCGGCGGTGGCCGTCCTCGGGGCGCTGGACGACAAGATCGCGGTGAACGCGCGGATCGCCGCGCTGGCCGACGCGCTGGTCCGCGTCCGCTACCGGGAGGCGGCCGCGGCGGTCACGGCGTCCGTCCCGCTCGGCCGGGTGGGGTTCCCGGTGCGGTCGAGCGTCCCCGCGGGGCGGATCGGCCGGGACGAGAACTACATCGCGCTGGAGCACATGCCCAGGCGCCGGATGTGGCTGTCGACCTGGGCGGACTCGTCGGCCGTGGGCAGTGCGAAGCGCCGCTTCGACGCGGGCGACGTGCTCTTCGGCAAGCTCCGCCCGTACTTCCACAAGGTGGGCCTCGCGTTCGTGGACGGCGTCGCCTCGACCGACATCCTCGTCGTCCGGCCGCGGGACGCCGCCCACCGGGGCTGGCTGCTGGCGGCGCTGGCGAGCGACGAGGTCGTCGCGCACGCCTCGGCGGTCGGCGACGGCACGCGGATGCCCCGCGCGAAGTGGGCGGACCTCGCCGGCTACGAGATCCCCTGGGACGAGCGGCAGGCCCGCGCGTTCGGCGAGTTCGTCACCCCGCTGGCGAGGCGGGTGGCGGCGGCCGCCACCGAAACGCGAACCCTCGCGGCCCTGCGCGACCGGCTCCTGCCGGACCTCATCCCCTGACCGGGCCGGGCGGCTCACCCGGATCAGGCGGGCTCACCCGGATCAGGCCAGCTCAGGACGAAACAGACCGGGCTCAGGCCGGCTCAGGACGAAACAGACCGGGCTCAGGCCGGCTCAGAGCGAGATAGGCCGGCGGCTCAGGCGACGCGGGCCTTCGCGGCCATGCAGATGCGGGCCAGGTCGTTGAGGGCGTCGGCGCGGCGCTCGTCCAGGGACCGGTCGTCGCCCGGCCCGGCCTCGGCGAGGGTGTCGATGACCAGGGAGAACACCGGCCACTCGGCGGGGCCGATGGCGCCCTGGAAGTCGACGCCGTCCGCGAGGTCGTCCAGGTCGAGGTTGCGGGCGAAGGTGGCGAGGGCGGCCTCGGCCGCGACGACACCGATGCGCATCGCCAGCGCGGCCGGCTCGCGGTCGAGCGACCGCCCGGCACTGGTAACCACGCTACTAGAACCCATGTTCGACAATCTAGAACATACGAGCGACCCGCGTCGAACACTTGGTCGAAAACGTTACCCGACGATCGCCTGCTGGAACAGGTAGGTGTGCGTGAAGTGCAGGACGCCGTCGACCTCGCTCGGGCGCATGCCGGTCGGCGGGCCGCCCGCCAGCTCCGCGTGCAGCTCCCGCCGGATCCGCGCGGCGTCGTCGTCGGGCGTCCCGGCGAACTCCAGCCACGGGTCGAGCGGGCGGACCCAGTCGAACCTGTCCGACCGCTTCACCGCCCCGCCGGCCGCCGTGACGATCTCGGCGATCCGCGACTCGGTGAGGGCAGTGCCGTGCGAGGGGTCGCGGAGGCGCTCGATTCGATCGGGGTCGCCCTCCACCCCGTCCGGGCGGATCAGGTCGGCGATGATCAGCGCGGCACCCGGCCGGCTGACCCGGCACATCTCCCGCACCACGGCCTCCGGGTCGGCGACCTGGTGCAGCGAGAACCGCGTGACGACCAGCGTGAACGACCGGTCCAGGAACGGCAGGGACGTCGCGTCGCCGTGCGCGAAGGTGATGTTCATGAGCGCGGCGTGGTCGGCCTCGCGCTTGCCCTCGGCGAGCATCGCGGGGGTGAGGTCCAGGGCGGTGACGTGCCGGACGCGCCGGGCTATGGCGCGGGACACCAGCGCGGTGCCGGCCGCGACCTCCAGGACGATGTCCTCAAGGTCCAGCTCGGGTTCCATGAAGTGGACGAGCCGGTCCAGATGACGGGTGAAGGCGGAGTTGCGCGCCGGGTCGGCGAACCCCGCCGCCTGCTTGGAGAACTCGCGTACGACCTTCTCGTCATGGGTCACCGTCACGTCCCGCCTCCTCGGTTCGATGCCCGGATCATCCCCGAAACGGCGATCGGTGAACAGGGGTGAGTGAGCCGCATCACCCGACATTTCGGGAGAATTTCGGAGGTATCAGGCGGCGGGGACGCCGTCCAGCAGCGCGGCGAGGCCGGCCGCGTCGAGCAGGTCCGCGGGCCGGACGGTGACGTTCGCGGCGACGTAGTGGAACGCCGCGCTGACCTGCTCGACGTCCACCCCGGCGAGTTCCGCCCAGGCCAGCCGGTACGCGGCGAGCTGCACCGCCGCGAACCGCTCCTCGTCCCCGGACGGCGGCTTCCCGGTCTTCCAGTCGACGACCTCGTAACCGCCGCCACCGGAGCGGAACACGGCGTCCATCCGGCCGCGGACCAGCCGGTCGCCGATGATCGTCTCGAACGGCACCTCGATGTCGAGCGGCTCCCGCGCCGCCCACTCCGACTCCTCGAACCGGGACCGCAGCCGCTCCAGGTGCGCGTCGTCGGCGGCGCCCTCGTCGGCGGCGCCGGGCAGCTCGTCGGGGTCCAGGAGGCGCTGCTGCCCCCAGCGGCTCTCCAGCCAGGCGTGGAACGCGGTGCCGCGCCGCGCGTACGGGGCGGGCGGGCGCGGCATCGGCCGGCGGATCTGCCGGGCCAGCGCCGCCGGGTCGCGGGCCAGCGACACCAGCGACGACACCGACAGGTGCGCGGGCAGCTCGACGAGCAGGCCGTCGCCGCCGCGGCCCCGGTCGCGCTCGGCGAGCAGCAGCTCGACGTCGCGCGCCCACGCGGTCATCCGGGCGCGGTCGGCGTCGGCCAGGCCGGTGTCCCCGGCCCAGTGCCGCGTCCGCCCGGCCATCTCGTCCCCGACCATGCGGGCCGCCTCGACCACGGCCTCGTAGCGGTCCCGCGCCGAGACGTCGGACCGGCCGCGGTCGCCGGGCGCCACCGGCCACTGCCCCTCGTCGGGCTCGGCGAGCAGCGGGTTCGCGGCGCCCTCCTCCGGCGGGTCGGCCCACAGGGCGACGGACCCGGCGCCGGCGAGGCACACCGCGCGCACCTCCTCCAGGAACGGCGACGGGCCGAGCGGGCGGCCCGACGACCCCCACCAGTAGCCGGTGGCGATGAGCAGGCTGGACGCGCGGGTCACCGCGACATAGGCGAGCCGCCGCTCCTCCCGCAGGTCGCGTTCGAGGCACGCCCGGTCGAAGGCGGCGAGGTCGTCCTTCTCCAGCCCGGTCAGCGGCGGCAGGTCGGCGCGGTCGCCGCGCAGCATGAACGGCAGGACGCGCGGGTTCGCGGTCCAGCGGGTGGCGTTCTGCGGCGGCGACGGGAAGATCGAGCCCTTCGCGGGCGCGCCGTTCTTCTGCGGCGCGTACGCCAGGCCGGGGACGACGACGACCGGCCATTCGAGGCCCTTGGACGCGTGCACGGTGAGCAGCTTGACGCTGTCGGTCTCGCCGACCCGCCCGGCCTCCAGCCCGAACTCCTCGGTCTCGGCGGCCTTGAGGTAGGCGAGGAACGCGCCGAGCGTCGGGTCCTCGGCGTCGCCGGCGAACGTGGCGGCGGCGTCGATGAAGGCGTCCAGGTCGGCGCGGGCGGTCACGGGGTCGAGGCCGGAGCGCGCCGCGACCTCGATGTCCAGGCCGAGCGCGCGTTCGACCTCGTTGACGAGGTCGGGCAGCGGCAGCCCGACCTGGCCGCGCAGCGTGCGCAGCTCGTCGCGGAGCCGGCGCAGCCGCCCGTACCCCTCCGGGGAGTAGGAGTCCGGGGGGCCGAGGTCGTCGAGCGCGTCGACCAGGCTGCCGGTCTCCTGGTTCAGCTCGCTGACGAGCTGGCGGAGCGGGTCTTCGCCGTCCTGCGCGGGCTGCGCGGGCTGCTCGGGCTGGGCGGGCTGGTCGCCCGGCGCCTCCGGTTCAGGACCCTCGCCGGCCTCGGGTTTTTCCGGCGGTGTGACGTCGCGGGCGGCGTCCTGGGCGAGGACGCGGGCGCGGCGGCCGAGGGCGACGAGGTCGCGCGGGCCGAGCCGCCAGCGCGGGCCGGTGAGCAGCCGGGCCAGGGACGCGCCGGCCGTCGGGTCGTGCATGACCCGCAGCGTGGCGACGACGTCCTGCACCTCCGGGACCGTGAGCAGCCCGCCGAGGCCGACGACCTCGACCGGGATGCCGCGGGCCTCCAGCGCGCGCCGCAGGAGCGGGAACTGCGACCGCTTGCGGGCGAGGACGGCGACGTCGGCGTACCGCAGCGGCTCCGGCTGCGGGCCGCCGTCCGGGGCGGTGCCCGCGCCGGCGGCGATGAGCTGCGCGATCCGCGCGGCGATGCGGTCGGCCTCGTCCTCGACGGTGGGCAGCAGCGCGCACTCGACCCGCCCGCGGCCCTCCCGCCCCGCGCCCGGGATCAGCCGCGGCACGGCCTTCGTCTCCGCGCGGAGCTCCTCCTGGACCGTGGCGGCGGCCTCCAGGATCCGCTCGCCGTTGCGGAACGAGCGGCTCAGCTGCACGACCGGCGCCGGCACGGGCCGGCCGCCGGAGTCCCCGGGCCGCAGCGGGAAGTCGTGGGCGAACCGCAGCAGGTTGCCCGCGCTGGCGCCGCGCCACCCGTAGATGGACTGGCAGGGGTCACCCACGGCCGTCACCGGGTGCCCGCCCGCGAACAGCGACTTCAGCAGGACGAGCTGCGCCTGGCTGGTGTCCTGGTACTCGTCCAGCAGCACGACCGAGAACCGCGACCGCTCGATCATCCCGACCTCGGGATGCTTGTAGGCGATCCGCGCCGACAGGGCCATCTGGTCGCCGTGGTCGATGACCTCCCGGCCGGCCTTGGCCCGCCCGTACGCCTCCACCAGCGGCATGAGCTGCTCGCGGACGGCGTGCTTGGCGAGGATGTCGCGCTGGGCCTTGAGCGGTTTCTGCACGGCGGCGAACCGCTCGTCCAGCCACGCGCCGACCTTGCGGACGTCCTCGGGGGTCCGCAGGTGCTCGGAGAGGTCTCCGGCGAGGTCCATGACGGCCTTGGTGACGGTGTCGGGCTGCCAGTCGACGCGGTCCATCGGGCCGTCGTAGGCGTCCACGACACGCGAGCAGATCTGCCAGGCCACGGCGGGCGACACGAGCCGCATCGTCGGTTCGAGGGCCTCGCGCAGCGCGTGGTCGCCGAACAGCCGCGCCGCGTACGAGTGGTACGTCGAGACCATCGGCTCGCCGTCGAACAGGGCGTCGCCGCCGAGCCGCTCCAGCTCGTCGCCGGGCAGCACCTCGCGCAGCGTGTCGAGCCGCTTGCGGACGCGGGCGCCCAGCTCGGCCGCGGCCTTGCGGGTGAAGGTGAGGCCGAGGACGCGTTCCGGCCGCACGAAGCCGTTCGCGACCAGCCACACGACCCGTGCGGCCATCGTCTCGCTCTTGCCGGACCCGGCGCCCGCGATCACCGCCATCGGCGCCAGCGGAGCCTCGATCACCCGGGCCTGCTCGTCGGTCGGCTCCGGGATCTCCAGCAGCCGGGCCAGCTCTCCCGGCGTGATCACCCCACTCCCCCCGAGCCGGTCCTGACGGCTACTCGCCTACCTGGCCACGCAACCACCCGGCCAAGCAACGACCTGGCCGCTCTACCACCTGGCTACTCGCCTACCTGGCCGCCCTCGTCGTGGACGGGGCAGCACGAGCGTACGGGACAGGTGCGACACTTGTCGTTCGCCCTGGCCTGGAACACGTCGCCGGCCATGCCGGTCGCGACCAGCTCGATGAGCTTCTTCGGCCACTCGGGATCGGCGTCGTCGGCGGGCGGCGGCTGCGCCTGCTCGCGGGCCTTCGCGGCGAACGCCGCCTTGCCGACCTGGACGAGCTTGGCCCCGCCCGGCTCGATCAGCCCGTGCCGCTCGAACGCGCCGAGCATCACCGCGTACTGGTAGACGCCGAGCTGCGGGTGCCGGGGCAGCTCGTCCTTGGGGACGGCGGTGGAGGACGTCTTGACGTCGATGATGACGGCGCGGCCCTGCTCGTCGCGCTCGGCGCGGTCGATGCGGCCCTTGATGACGACGCGGCCGAGATCGACCTTGAACGACTCCTCCAGCGCGACGACCTCGTTGGGGTTGTCGCGGTGCCAGGCCAGGAACTTGTCGACCATCCGGGCGGCCTGCTCGCGCTGCTTCTCGGAGTACCACGAGCTGCGGAACTCCAGGTCCTTCCAGATCTCGTCGAGCCGCTGCGCGACGTGGACCTCGTCGATCCCGTCGTCGGTGCCGGCCATCTCGGCGACGGCGTGGATGACCTTGCCCATCGTGCTGTACTCGTTGGGGCCGCCCTCCTGCGCGCCGACCGCCGAGGCCAGCAGCCAGCGCAGCCCGCAGGTGGTGAACGTCTCGACCTGGGACGGCGAGATCGTGATGGGCTCGTCCTCGGCGAACGCGGGCCCGTCATCGGACAGGGCGGTGATGGCGTACCAGTTCTCGGGCCGCGCGCCCCGCACGCCCGCGCGGGCGAGCCGCGCCAGGTGCGCGGCGGCGGCGCGCCGCAGCGGCTCCGGCCGGGACGGGTCGGCGGCGGCGGACCGCAGGTCGGCGACCAGGGCCGACAGCGACAGCCACCGGGTCCGCTCGTCCAGCTGCGACTTCTCGATCGCGCCGGGGAGCAGCTCGTTGAGGAACCGGGACGGGCGCTCCTCGGTGTCGTCGCCGCCGACGGCCGTGACGACGAGCCGCCTGCGGGCCCGCGTGACGGCCACGTAGAACAGGCGGCGCTCCTCGTCCAGCATCTTCGCCGCCATGGACGCGCCGGCGACCACCTCGCCCTCCGCCTCGGACCCGGCGGCGTGCTCGACCATCTCCTCGACGCCCAGCAGCGACCCGCGCAGCCGCAGGTCGGGCCAGACGCCCTCCTGCACGCCGGCGACCACGACGACGTCCCATTCGAGGCCCTTGGAGCGGTGCGCGGTGAGGATGCGGACGGCCTCCCCCTCGGGCGCCTGCTCGGCGAGCGTGTCCCCGGCGATCTCCTGGGAGGCGATGTTGTCGACGAACAGCTCCGGCCCGGCCTGGGGCAGCCGGTCCACGAACCGGGCGGCGTGGTCGAACAGCGCCACGACGGCGTCGAGGTCCCGGTCGGCCGCCGCGCCGCGCGTCCCGCCCTTGGCGCTCTGCTCCAGCAGCACCTCGGCCTGGCCGCTCTCCTGCCACACGGCCCACAGCACCTCCTCGGCGGTGCCGCCGTCCTCGGCGCTGCGCCGCGCGACCTCGATGAGGTGCGCGACCCGTTCGGCCGGTGCGCGGACCTTCTCGTGGACGAGCACCAGCTCCCGCGGGTCGTTCACCGCCGCGATGAGCAGTTCCCCGAGGGGACGCTGCCCGCCCGACAACTCCTCCAGGTCGCGCAGGGCCCGCTTCAGCCGGCGCATGGCCAGCGCGTCCGCCCCGCCCAGCGGACCCGTCAGCAGGTCATCCGCGACTTCCTCGTCCAGGTACCCCTTCTTCAGCGCCGCGCGCAGCAGGATCAGGAACGGGCGGACGGCGGGCTCCCCGACCAGGGGGACCTCGTCACCCGCGACGACGACCGGCACACCGGCCTGGGCGAGCGCGCGGCGCAGCACCGGGACCTGCCGCACGGCGCTCCGCACGAGCACCGCCATCCGCGACCAGGGGACGCCGTCGAGAAGGTGCGCGCGGCGCAGCTCGTCGGCCACCAGCGCGGACTCCTGGCTCTCTGAGTCGGCGATCACCGCACGCACTTCATCGGGGGGTCCAGGGGGGTCACCCCCCCTGACAGACGCGGCACGCACTTCATCGGGGGGTCCAGGGGGGTCGCCCCCCCTGACAGACGCGGCACGCACTTCATCGGGGGGTCCAGGGGGGTCGCCCCCCTTGACAGACGCAGCGCGGACTTCGCCGTCGTCGAGTTCCTCCACCGGGTGGAGGGCGCGGTGCTCGGCGGCGCCCGCGGTTCCGGCGGGCAGGCGGCGCGCGATGCGGCGGGACGCGGTGAGGATCTCCGGGCCCATCCGGCGGCACGTCCGCAGCGCCACGACGGGGGCGGGGTCGCCGTCCAGCGTGAGGAAGCGGGCGGGGAACTCCTGGATGCCGCGGACGTCGGCGCCCCGGAACCCGTAGATGGACTGGTCGGGGTCGCCGACGACGACGAGGTCGCGGCCCTCCCCGGCGAGGTGGTGCAGCAGCTCCTCCTGGGCGGGGTCGGTGTCCTGGTACTCGTCCACGAATACGACGTCGTAGGCGTTGCGCTCGCGGATGCGGACCTCCTCGTCCGCGAGCATGGCGGCGGCCATGTGGATCAGCTCGCCGTAGTCGTAGGTGGGGACGGGGTCCAGCGCGAACCGGTCGGCGTACCGGTCCATGAACCGGCCGATGGCGGGCCAGTCGTCGCGCCCGCGGATGCGGCCGAGGGCGACGAGGTCTTCGGCGAAGTAGCGCCGCTCCGCCGCGCGCAGGGTGAAGTCGCGCAGTTCCTCGGCGAAGCCGCGGGTGGCGAGGGCCGCCCGCAGCCGCTCCGGCCAGTCGCCCGCGCCGTCCGCGAGCTCGCCCTCCAGCAGGCGCCGCACCTCCAGCAGCTGCTCCGGCCCGGACAGCAGCCGCGGCGCGGGCTCCTCGTTCAGGACGGCGTCGCGCCTGAGCAGCGCGTAGGCGTAGCTGTGGAAGGTGAGCGCGAGCGGTGTCCGGGTGGTGCGGTGCAACCGGCCGGTGATGCGCTCCCGCAGCTCCCCGGCCGCCTTGCGGCTGAACGTCAGGACGAGGACGCGCTCCGGGTCGATGCCGCGGTTCTCGATTCGGTCGACGACCGCCTCGACGATCGTCGTCGTCTTCCCGGTGCCCGGCCCCGCGAGCACCAGCATCGGCCCGCCGGCATGCTCGACCACCCGCCGCTGCTGCGCGTCGAGCACGGGCGGGACGGCCCGCGCGGGACCCGCGCGGCGCACGAGACGGTAGGAAGCAGACGGCACAACAGTTCATTGGAACAGATCACCGTGACTGTTCTGGCCACAACGCACGCATGTCGCCGAGGTGGCCGTGCGGCAGCGGAGAGACCCGTGGGGTCGCGTGGGGTCGCGTGGGGTCAGGAAGGGCCGGCCCAGCGGGCGCGCGCCATGTCGACGCGGCGGCCGCCGGGGCGCAGCGGGGTGCCCTCGGCGCGGTAGTGCTCGCAGGCGCGTCCCTCGTGGCACTGCGGCGGGCTCCCGTCCGCCCGGATGACCCGCCACCACGGGACGCCGCCCCCGTACAGGGACATGACCCGCCCGACCTGGCGGGGGCCGCCGCGCCCGACCAGCTCGGCGATGTCGCCGTACGACAGGACGCGGCCCGGCGGGATCATCTCGACCGCGTCCAGGACCGCCTCGGCGAACTCGTCGGGTTCTGCGCGCACCCCCCGATTCTGGCCGTTCAGCGGCCCGTCCCGCCACCGTAGGGCGGACCGTACGGCGGGAGGGGCCGCCCGCGAGGCGGTCTGCTCGGCAGCGGCTCGGGCTGCGGCGGTCCGCCCGGCGCCTTCGGGTGGCGGCGCCGGAACGCCAGCGAGACCGCGATCGCGGCGGCCGTCCCGGCGATCCCGGCCAGCACGATCCCGGTGATCAGCGGGCGGACCCAGGCGGGCCGCTCGATGACCTCCACGGGACCGGGCTCCCCGGCCCCGAACCGCTGCCGGGCGGGCTTGTCCTCGGCGGGGCCGGCGCCGGGGGACGAGGCCAGCACCCCGGCCGCGGACAGGGCGCGGGCGGCGTGCACCGTGCCGTAGCCGAGTTCCGGTTCGTAGTCGCGCCTGCGGCTGTTCCCGGTGCTCTCGATCAGCGCCTGGGAGACCAGCGCGGGCGGCAGGTCGGGGTACTCGGCGCGGATCAGCGCGGCGATCCCGGAGACCAGCGCGGAGGAGTCGCTCGTCCCGCTGCCGATGACGTAGTCGCCGCCGGGGGCGGCGGCGACCATCCCCTTGCCGGGCGCGGACAGCAGGACGGAGTAGTTGCGGTTCGAGAACTCCGCGCGGTCGCCGTCCACCGTGGTCGCGGCGACCGCGATGACGCCCGGATAGGACGCCGGGTAGGAGTAGCGCGCGAACCCGTCCTTGTCGAGGTCGCGCCGCTCGTTCCCCTCGTTGCCGACCGCGGCGACGACCACCACGCCCTTGGCGATGGCGTGGCCGATGGCGGCGCGGTCCCCCGGCACGTCGCTGGACTTGCCGAGCGACAGGTTGATCACGTCGGCGCCGTTGTCGGCGGCGTAGCGGATGCCGCGGGCGAGCGCGCCGTCGGCCTCGTCGGTGGTCCGGAACCGCCGGTAGCTCGGGTCCCCCCGCTCGCCGATCACCCGGACGGACAGCAGGCGGGCCTCCGGCGCCACTCCCATGACCCCGTCGCGGCGGCCGGGGCCGTGGCCGCGCCCGGCGATCAGCGAGGCCATCGCGGTGCCGTGCGCCCGGGTGGGCCGGGAGCCGTCGTCGACCTTCTTGAGCATGTTGGGGCCGGTGGTGACCGCCCCCTTCAGGTCCGGGTGGTTCGGGTCGACACCGCTGTCGACGACGGCGACGGTCACGCCCTCGCCCTTGCTGACCTGCCAGGCGGCCTTCATGCCCAGCTTGTAGTGGACGGGTCCCTGCAGTTCGCGGACCGCGTCGGCGTGCGCGGGGACGGGCGCGAGCCACGTCCCGGCCAGCGCCACCGCCGCGACGGCGCCCGCGGTCCTCCGGAGCGGTCCCCGCATCGCCCCGCGGGCGGCGCGCCCGGCCGGTCCTCCGCTCAGCATTGCCACTCCGGCCGGGAGCAGTCGGGCAGGGACTTGGCGGCCAGCGCCCGCGCGACCGCGTGCCCGAGCTGCGGCGACAGCGCGAACGGCGCGCCCGGCCGCTTCTTCTTGACCGTGTCCGCCGGGCGGCCGTCGGTCTGGCCCGACGTGGTCAGCACGACGTACGGGCCGCCGCGGTCGATGGTCCGGTGCTGCCGGGCCGCGTCGTCGAACCGGGCCGACGCGGTCCCGGGGAACGGCGCCGCGTGCAGGGCGGGGCTGACCGAGCCGCTTCCCTGCGAGCTCTTCGTCCGGGGCAGCTCCTTGTACGCCCGGTCGGCCTTGAACGGGTCGGCGAAGACCGCCACCCCGACCGTGACGGCGACGCCTTCGAGCTGGTCGACGTAGGTCGCGCGCAGAACGGCCCGGCACCCGTGCCTGGCGACGATCTCGGCGATCTCGGGCTCGGCGGCCTGGCTGCAGCCGGTGCCGGGGACGATCCCCGTCCGGGACGCGTACTCGGTGTGCCCGTCCCCCGGCACGTAGGGGATCCGCCCGGGGAAGATGCGATGCGCCGACCACGTCCGCCAGCGCTGGGCGACCTCCTTCCGCGAGGCGCGCTGCAACTCGGCGGTGGTGGGCTCGCGGTTGAGGGTCGTGTAGGCGCCGGCGAACGAGATGCCGGTGAGGGACAGGTAGCAGCATCCGACGACGAGCGCGACGACCATCCACTGCCGTCCGAGCAGGCCGAGCACGGTCACCCGCGGGGCGGGCGGCGGCCCCTGGTACGGGCCGGGCGGCGGCCCCGGGA
>NZ_SMKM01000360.1 GCF_004348665.1 Actinomadura sp. GC306
GTGTTCGCCGCTTTCGGTGGTCACGTCGCGTCGTCGCGCAGGTCGTGGGCGCGGTGCGCGAGGTCCTCGGCGAGGCGGGTCGCCACGTCCACCGGGAGCCCGGACAGCTCGGAGGACCCCGCGTGGGACGCGGTGTTGACCTCGATGGTCGCGAGGCCCAGCATCCGCTCGATCCAGCCCTGCTCGGTGTCGACGGTCTGGATGCGGCCGACGGGGACCAGCAGCCATTCGCGGCTGAACCAGCCCGTCCGCGTGTAGACGACGTCGGAGCTGACCTCCCAGCGGTGGACGCGGTAGCGCCAGACCGGCGCGACCGCCGCCATCAGCAGGCCCGCGGCGCCGACGACGTACGGCAGCCAGCCGATTCGGCCCGCCAGCCACCCGGGCAGGGCGTCCCAGCCGGAGTCGCCCACCCAGGCCGCCACGCCGAGCGCGAGCCCGAACGCGAGGCCCCACACGAGCAGGTACTCGACGGCCCACTGCGCGATCGCGCGGGCCGACACCCGGTGTTCGGGCGGCCGCAGCCGCGGCGGGTGCGGCCCCCCGCCGTCCCTGTGGTGACTGCGCCGCACCGACGTCACACCGCGAGTCTAGAACGCCGGGGGCCCGCTTCCGCCGGTCCGGTTCCCGCGAACCGCCGGATCCGGGCACAATCGCGCGCGCGTCATCGTTCTGTCAGTGGTGCGTGCGAAGTTGGGGGAATGCTCCGGCGCCTCCTCTGAGTCCCGCTGGGCGGCGGAGAAAACTGGATGCATCCGAGCCGGGTACCGCATATTTTTCGGCTGAACCGTCTCGACGGGGGGCGGGGACGTCCGGCGACACGATCTCAGGAGATCACATGACGTACGCCATCCAGGCCGACGGCCTGGAGAAGCGGTTCGGTGAGACCCGGGCACTGGCCGGCGTCTCCCTGACCGCCCCACCGGGGGCGGTCCTCGGCGTCCTCGGCCCCAACGGCGCGGGCAAGACCACCATGACCCGCATCCTCGCGACGCTGATCGAGCCGACGGGCGGCAGCGCCCGGGTCGGCGGCTTCGACGTGGTCAAAGAGGCGCACAGGGTGCGGCAGCTCATCGGTCTCACCGGCCAGTACGCCGGGGTGGACGAGATGCTCACCGGCACCGAGAACCTGCTGCTCATCGGCCGGCTGCTGGGGATGTCCCGGCGGGCGTCCAGGGCGCGGGCCGCCGAGCTGCTCGACAGGTTCCAGCTCTCCGACGCCGCCGAGCGCGCCGCCAAGACGTACTCGGGCGGCATGCGGCGCCGGCTCGACCTCGCGGCGAGCCTCGTCGGCCGCCCGCAGATCCTCTTCCTGGACGAGCCGACCACCGGCCTCGACCCGCGCAGCCGCAACGGCCTGTGGGACATCGTCCGCGGCCTGACCGGCGAAGGCGTCACGGTGCTGCTCACCACGCAGTACCTGGAGGAGGCCGACCAGCTCGCCGACGACATCGTCGTCATCGACCGCGGGCAGATCATCGCGCACGGCACGTCCGACGTGCTCAAGGCGCAGGTGGGCGGCCAGGTGCTGGAGGTCCGCCCGGTCCACGCCGCCGACGCGGAGACCGTGGCGAAGGTCGTCGGGGAGCTGACCGAGTCGGTTCCGGAGCTCGCCGACGGGCGGGTCAGCACCCCGATCACCGACCCGGAGCTGATGCCGGCCGTGGTCCGCCGCCTCGACGACGCCGGCGTCACCGTCGGCGAGCTGTCGCTGCGCAAGTCGAGCCTGGACGAGGTGTTCTTCGCCCTCACCGGCCACCACACCGACGACATCGACACCGAGGCCGGCGAGCTCGCCGAGTCCGCGAGCAAGGAAGGGGCGTCGGCATGAGCACCGCGACGTTCGCGCCGCAGGACCTCGCCAAACGGGTCGCCCCGAGCACCGCCCTGCGCAACACCGCCACCCTCGCCTGGCGGAACCTCGTCCAGATCAAGCACAACCGATGGAACTGCTGGACCTGTCCATCCAGCCCATCATGTTCGTGCTGCTGTTCGCGTACGTGTTCGGCCCGGCGATGTCGGGCAGCGTCGACGCCTACCTGCCGGTCGTCATCCCCGGCATCATCGCGCAGAACGCCCTGTTCGCCGGGATGAGCACCGGGTTCGGCCTCAACACCGACATCACCAAGGGCGTCTTCGACCGGTTCCGCAGCCTGCCGATCGCGCGCAGCGCCCCGCTCGCCGGGCGGATCATCGCCGACACCGCCAAGCAGGCGTGGTCGATGCTGATCCTGCTGGTCGTCGGCTTCATCATCGGCTTCCGCATCGAGACGAACGTGCTCGCCACGTTCACCGCGTTCGCGCTGCTGCTGACCTTCGCCGTCCTGTTCTCCTGGACGTCGGTCTACATCGCGATGAAGGTCAACGAGCCGGAGAAGGTGCAGATCTTCGGCTTCGTGGCGATCTTCCCGCTGAGCTTCATGAGCACCGCGTTCATCCCGAACACGGCCGGCATCCCGTCCGGGCTCGCGTTCGTCATGGACAACAGCCCGGTGACCCACCTGGTCGAGGCCATGCGCGGCCTGCTGGTGGGCGGCCCCGTCCTCGACCACGCGATCACGGCCCTGATCTGGGGGCTCGCCTTCTCCCTGGTCTTCGCCCCGCTGTCCCTGCGCGCCTTCAAGAAGCGCGCGTAGCCGGTGTCGTCGCCCTCGGTGCCGGGGGCGTCCGACCGGACCGGGTCGGCGATGCGCACGCCCCGGCGGATGCGGGTCCGCCGGGGCATGCGTGCCGGTCGGCTCAGCGGCTCGGATCAGGAGGCTCGGATCAGGAGGCTCGGATCAGGAGGCTCGGATCAGGAGGCTCGGGTCGGGCGGCTCGGGTCAGGCGGCGGGCTCCTTGGGCTGGTCGGCCGGGCGGGTCGCGGGGCGGACGTCGTCCAGGGCGGCCAGCTGGAAGTCGGCGCGCGGCTGCTCGACGGTGGCGAGGGAGACGGTCTCGCGCTTGAGGAACAGGGCGAGCGTCCAGTCCGCCACGACGCGCAGCTTGCGGTTGAAGGTCGGGACCTTCGCGCCGTGGTAGGTGCGGTGCATGAACCAGGCGGGCCAGCCCTTGACCTTGAAGCCGTAGGTCTGCGCGACGCCCTTGTGCAGGCCGAGCCCGGCGACCGCGCCGATGTTCTCGTGCACGTACGGCTTGAGGTTCTTCCCGCGCAGCGAGCGGACGATGTTGTCGCCGAGGACCTTGGCCTGGCGCGCGGCGTGCTGCGCGTTCGGCGGGCAGAACTCGCCTTCCCGCGTCAGGTCCGGGATGGCGGCGTTGTCACCGGCGGTGAACGCCCGGACCATGCCCTCGATCGTGAGGTACTCGGTGCCCTTGACGCGGCCCTTGTCGTCCACGGGCAGGCCGCCCCGCCGGACGACGGGCGCCGCCTTCACGCCCGCGTTCCACACCAGGGTCCCGGCCTGGAAGGAGCTGCCGTCCGACAGCTCGATCCGCCCGTCCACGGCCGACTCCAGCAGCGTGTTCATCTTGACGTCGATGCCGCGGCCGCGGAGCTGCTCGGCGGTCCACTTGCCCATGTCGGGGCCGACCTCGGGCAGGATGCGGCCGGTGGCCTCGACGAGGATGAACCGCAGGTCCTGCGGGGTGACCTTGCGCATGTACTTCGTGGCGTCGCGGGTCATGTCCTCCAGCTCGGCGACCGCCTCGACGCCGGCGAACCCGCCGCCGACGAACACGAACGTGAGCGCCTTGCGGCGCAGCTCGGCGTCGTCGGTGGACTCGGCGATCTCCAGCTGCTCCAGCACGTGGTTGCGCAGGTGGATGGCCTCGCCGACCGTCTTGAGGCTGATCCCGTTCTCGGCGAGCCCGGGGATCGGCAGCAGCCGCGGCACCGCGCCCGCGGCCATCACGAGATAGTCGTAGGAGATGCGCTCCGGCGGCCCGGCCAGCGGCTGGACGATCGCCCACCCCTCGTCGTGGTTCAGCTCGGTGACCCGCGCCTTGCGCACGGTGGCCCTGGGCAGGACGCGGCGCAGCGGGACGACGACGTGCCGCGGGGAGATGTTCCCTGCGGCGGCCTCCGGAAGGAACGGCTGGTACGTCATGTACGAGTTGGGGTCCACGACGGTGACCCTCACCTCGCCCCGCTTGAGTTCGCGTCGCAGCTTCTTCTGCAGGCGCAGGGCGGTGTACATGCCCACATAGCCGCCACCCACGATGAGGATGTGGGGAGCGCCAGGGCTCTCCTGGGCGATCCTGGCCATTGCGGCCTCCAATGTCACGGTCGGCTTGTGAAGACGTTCACAAGCTAGCGGACGGGGTATGCCTGGCACCAACCAATAACCGGGGAAGAAGTGCAGAACTTCCCGTCCCGGCAAAGCAGGAGGCCGATACGCCTGTGAAACCCACCACTCCTTCGCAATAACGGATGGCGCGAGACAGAAGGCGCATGACCAAGGTCACAGCGTGGGCGCGGGCGGCGGACCGCTCCGCGGTGGCGGGAAAGGCCCGTTCCGGTCCCGGTGAAGCCCTAGGGTTGGGGCCGAATCGTTGGGGCCTAGGAGGAAGGGGCGCCGGCGGGCGGGACGCATGCGGCCGAGATGACGGCGATCCGGCGGCGCGCCGCGTACGATCTCGCCCGGGAGCGTATCGATGATGAGCAGAGAGCGGCGTCCGATCATGGCCGCGGCGGGCGCCCTCGCGGTCGCCGCGTCCGTCGGCGGCTGCGGCCTGTTCGGCCAGCCGGAGAACAAGAGCGCCGAACTGTCGGAGTGGTTCACCGTGACCAGCCCGGTCTTCCGCGATGGGCAGGACTTGCCCCCGCGGTACGGCTGCACGACGTACCCTGGCGGGCAGGGGAAGACCCCGCCGCTCCGGTGGTCGGGCACGCCGGCCGAGACGCGGTCGTACGCGATCGTCGTGGACGACCCGGACGCCTCGGGCGGCGCCCGCGTCCACTGGGTGATCGCGGGCATCGGCGGGACGGTGAACGAACTCGTCGAGGACGCCCGGCTGGACAGGACCGTCGAAGGGTTGACCACAGACAAGAAGGCGGGCTACGCGCCGCCGTGCCCGCCCAAGGGGGAACGGCACCGGTACCGGTTCACGATCTACGCGCTGGACCACCCGGAGCCGTTCGCCGACGGCGCCGCACTGAAGGACTCGCTCCCCGCCATCGCCCGGCACACGATCGGACGGGGCAGGATTATCGGGAACTTCGGCGGCAATTAGTCGCGTTGACCGTGGAGCCCGAGGGCCCAGGGTCAGGGCGGACCCCACCGGGGGACTGAGCCGATAGGGGCGTACCGACGGGCTCGATTGGCCGATCGGGACGTGCCGTGCGAGGGTGAATGTGCGCGATGGGTGTGACAACGGTCATAGCGGTCGGTCAGAATCGGGCTAGACCGAGGCGGCGGCGACCAGAGCGGCACCGGTCGCCTGCGACAATCGTGACGGACTCGCGGTCCGCGCCAGGGACTCTCACCGGGCCAAGGCATTGGGTGGTGGCATGACTTCTTACATCGTGGTCTTCGGCCTCATTGTGGTCGTGGTCCTCGTGGTCGTCCTCGTAGCCCTCGGCCTGCGGGCCAGCAGGGCGGGACGCGACGACGACGACTGGATGGACGACGAGCCGCAGCACCCGCGCGGACGCCGGGGAGCCCCGTCCCAGGACGACATGGGCGGTCCCGACGACTACGGCTACAACGACGGGTACGACGGCGCCTACGACGGCGGTTACGACCGGCACGGCGCCCCCGAGCCCGCCCATGACCGCCGGGTCGCCGGCGGCC
>NZ_SMKM01000361.1 GCF_004348665.1 Actinomadura sp. GC306
GACCACGGCGGAGGGGCTGTTGTCGGGGACGCGTCAGCCATCCATCACATCCGCGTCGCCACCACGGTCCCGCCCGCGTCGCGCGGCCCGATGAGCGTGTTCCTCGCCTGCCATCTCTCAGCCGCCCATATCCCGTAAGCGACGGCTTTCACCGGCTCGGCGATGGCCCCGTCGCCCAGCGCGGGCCTGGCGCGCCAGGTAACAGCCGTCCGCGCTGCTGGAGAACGGAGGGGAGTAGTAATGGAGCCGCTGACGCTCCGACGTGGCGTGGAGTGGTGGTCAGCGTCGCTTGAGGTCGGCGAGGAGCACACGGAAGGCGGTCGCGTCGAGAACGAGGTGCGGCCCGTTCGGGTCCTTGGAGTCCCGTACGCCCACCCCGGCTAGCAGCGCGCCAACTTCGACGCAGTCGCCGCCTTGATCGTTGCTGCGCCGTGCCTTGCGCCAGGTCGCATCGTCCATCGGTCCATCGCCTTTCATGCGAAGTCGCGGGGTCGTTGACGCTTTGACGTGGCTGGAGTGGTGGTCAGCGCTGCTTGAGGTCGATCAGGAGTGCGCGGAAGGCGGTTGGGGCGAGGACGAGGTGCGGCCCGTCGGGGTCCTTGGAGTCCCGCACGCCCACGCCGTCTGGCAACGCACCAACCTCGACGCAAGCACCGCCCTGGTCGTTGCTCCGTCGGGCCTTTCGCCAAGTCACATCGTCCACAGGTCCATAACCTTTCGTACGAAGTAGCAGGACTCCGACGTTCCGAGGGGACGGGAGCGGCGCTCAACGCTCCTTGAGGACGGTCAGGAGTGCCCGGAACGTGGCCGGAGCGAGGTGAAGTCGCGGCCCGTCCGGGTTCTTCGAGTCCCGCACGCCGACCCCTCCGGCGAGCGATGCCAGTTCCACGCAGTTGCCACCGAGATTGTCGCTATGACTGGACTTTTTCCAACTCAACTCCATTTTTCTTCCATGACCTTTCGAATGAGGATTCGGGATTCTGTCACCGAATGAGCGTGCCCCTGAAGGGCGGCAAACGCCTTGCACGCATAGAGCGTATCGGCCGGATCGCTCGATGTGTGCCCCCCGTTCAGCGTCGCCAGGTATACGATCCGATCGCCGTTCTCCTGGGTGGCTATCGTGAACGGAGCATGGACGCCGGGGTAGTAGGCAACCGGTGCGATCTGGAGCTTGACATGCTCCAGCATCGACACGGCCAGGAGATGCTCGCATTGGCTTCGCATCACCTCAGGTCCTCCAACGAGCCGGTGTAGAACGCTTTCATCCAACACCACGCACAGTGTGGGCGGGTCGTCACCGCTGAGGATCGACTGTCGGCGCATGCGTGCAGCTACTGCTTCGTCGTCCTTCAGGAGCGCCCGAGCGTAGTCCTCGTTCTGTAGAAGGCCGTAGACGAGGGTGTTCTCGAACGCCCGGAGGAAAGCGGCCGAAGCTTCCGCCTCGGGGAAGTCGGCGAAGAACCTTGGGTAGGCGCTCGATTTGACGATGTCGTCCCAGCCGTCGGCGAGCGTGGTGTCGGTGCCGAGCGCCTTGTCCAGTCTTACAGCGAAGTCCCTCCTGCAGCGGGTCGTCCCATTCTCGACTTGAGCGATGTAGCTGCGGCTCACCGCAGCGCGTTCGGCCAGGTCCAGCCGTGACAAGGACGCCTCGGTGCGAAGGCGGATCACTTCCTGGCCGAAGGCGATCGTCTGACGCGTTGGTCTGCGCGCAGCCACTGGCGCACCTCCTTGATACCGGCTCACACCACCTGGCACCGGCATGCGTGTGTTGTCGTTCTTTCGTGGCCACGTTACGTGCTGGAGTGGATTCTGTGCGGGGAGTTACGAAAGTTCGGAGGTGATCGTTTATGGAAGGCCCTGCGCAGATCGTCGTGCCGGTTCACGCCGAGTCGATCAAGGTGGCACGAGACTGGGTGGAGGAGGTGCTCCGGCGGCTTGGGCAGGACGTCTATGTCGCGAAGGTCGTGGTGTCGGAACTCGTGACGAACGTCCTGCGGCATACAGCGAGCACCACCGCGACCGTACGCATCATCCAAGCCGACGAGGGGACGGTCATCGAGGTGTTCGACTCCTGCGACGTCCTCCCGAAGGTGGAGCCGGCGGATCTGCTGAGCGAGGGCGGCCGCGGGCTGGCGATGATGGGCGCACTCGTCAAGGAGTGGGGCGCCCAACCGGTCGGGGGCGGCGGTAAAGCGGTGTGGGCTCTGCTCCCGGACGGCCCCGCATGAACGAGGACGACTCGCTCGCCGTGCTGCGGGCACGCTACCCAGCCTGGGAGGTGTCGAGAGACCGAGACATGTGGCGCGCCTCGGGGCGCCTCCTCATCTGGGCATCTTCGCCGGAAGCGCTCGAAGCCGCGCTGAACGGCGAACCGCCGTTCCCGAACGACCGTGCAACGCGAAGAATTCGAGTGCGGGCCCGCCGAGGCGTCAAGTGGGCACGACGGCCTTCCTGACGGCGACCTGCGATGACGTGCAGGACTCCGTAAGCCTGACACTGTCGGCTTCACTCAGGTCGTAACCCGGCTGGAGCGCTTGGCGTCCTATGAGCCCTGCGAGTGCGGTCAAAGCGCCAAAGCATGCCGCAGTGCTCGGCCGACCTCCATCATGGTGCGCATTGACAGGGCCCCCAGATCGGCGACGATCTGGTCTCGGTACAAGGGGCCGAGGTCGTCACAGTTGACGTATCCGGCGAGCGGGTCACCAGCGGCCAGGGGAGCCCAGGACGGCAGGTCGCGGCGAGTGGTCGTGATCCTCGCGACCAGGCAATCATCAATGACGTTGTTGCGCGCGTTGTTGGAGACCACGAGCCAGGGCTTGAGCCCGAAACCGAGATCGGCGCGATAGACCCGACCGCGGACGGGGATGATGTGGGGGGCCGCGTTCACTCTCCCGTCCGACCTGCTTCGTCGCCACGGTCCCAGCCGCGGCGGGCCCTGCGGTACGCGCGGTCCTCGTCGTCCATCTCGGCTGCCCAGGCCGCGTACCCGGTGGCCGCCATCCGTTCGGTGACGGCTTCCCGGCCAGCGCGGATCAACGCGGAGAGGATCTCCGCGTCGGAAGCACTGTCGTTCAGTTCGTGACCGGTGAGTTGAGCCAGCGCCTGGCGCTCGGGGCTCTCTGAAGCGTGCATTCGCTTCAGAGTGGTGATGTCCTCAGGCCCCATCGGGACACTCTTACGAACACTCATGCAGTCCACTGTACAGCAGAAGGTGCAGCCAAGAGTGCAGCACAAACTGCGGCGCAACTGACGCATCAGGCACTGAAGTCTTACCGTGCCAGGTGGCACACACCTGGACTGCTTGAAGTCGACAACGAGCGCGCGGAAGCGGCCAGGGTGAGAGGAAGGTCAGGCGGTGTGTCGGCCGGCGGTAGGTTGTCCGTTAGTCCTTTAGGACCTCGATGATTGGGGCGGAGCCTTCGTTCACCGTGCCCATTGCCTCCTGTGAGACTCCGTCGCGCTTGCCGGTGATCTGCATCGGGGCGAAGGTCGTCACCAGGTAGGTACCCGGGGCCAGGACGTCCGCGCCCGGCACCCGGAGGTTGAAGGTCTGAGTCCACTTGCTCTGGTACGCGCAGTCCGCTTCTACGTACGGTTGCGCTTCATCGCTCTTCTTGCTCTTCGCCTGGACGAATATTGCTCCCGGGCCCGTTGGCAGCTCCTTCGGTTTTGCCGGGGGGACACGGTAGAACGCCAGGAACGCCCCGAAGGAGTCGTCGGACGGGGCGTCGCTCTCGTACCAGCCGAACCCGTAATTGTTCACCGTGTCGTTCCGCTCCGCGTCCTCCCCGAAGCACTGGCGCCGGCCGCCCGGCAGATACTTCGCACCGGCTGGCGTACGGGCCCGGAACTGCTGTACCAGCCGCAGATTCGTCCCTGGCCTTACCCGGGCCGGAGTGACGGTCATGAGCAGATCCATGTACGGCGTATCGGACGCGGGCATGTGCGGCTGCCCGGTCAGGGCTCCGGGCCGGGTGAAGTAGGCGTGGATTCCGCCGCGGCTTTCTCCGCCGACACCGGGTCCCGAGGGCCATAGAACCCATGCGGCGATCACGGCGCCGACCCCGGCCGTGCCGATTGCCGCGGCCCCCTTCGTCCCGCCGACCTTCGCCAGGAACCCTTTGGACACGGACGTGCCCATGAAGTCGGCCGTCGCGGCGCCCTGGGTATAGCCGAGCGCGCCGGAACCGATGGTTCCCGTCGCCGTGGCGGACGCCCCAGGGGTGAGCAGCGCGCCCCCGAGCATGGCGAGAGGGACGGCGGTCACCACGGTTGCGGCGACGGCGCCGAGGGTGAGGAGGCCGCGTCGTTCCCAGTCGGGTCCGTATGTGCGGACGGCGATGGCCTCCAGTTCGCTGACGAACTGCTGGGCGTCCCAGATTCGGTCAGCCGGGGTCTTGGCCATGCCTCGTTCGACCAGCGGACGCAGCGCCTCGGGTACTCGTTCAAGAGGTGGCGGCGCATTGGTGTGCTCCGCCTTCAGCGCGTCCAGAGTCGTCCCTCGGAAGGGCTTCTCGCCGCTGATGCACTCTACGAAGACGCAGGTTGCGGCATAGAGGTCGGTGGCGGGTGTGGCGGGGGCGCCTACCCATTGCTCGGGTGCCATATAGGCGGGGGTTCCGCCTATGCCGCCGCCGTGGCCGGTGAGGACGGCGACTCCGAAGTCGATCAGTTTGCTTTGTCCGCCGTCCTGGACGAGGACGTTCCCCGGCTTGTAGTCGCGGTGGACGACCCCGGCCGCGTGCGCTGCCGCCAGCCCGAGAAGGGAGCCCTTCAAGATGCTCAGTGCGGCTTCCGGGGCCAGTGCTCCCTCGTGCTCGTCCAGCACCTTGCGGAGTGGGCGTCCGGCGACCGCTTCCAGGACGATCGCCGCGCCCCAGGGCGACTCCAGGTAGTCCAGTAACCGCGCCACATGCGGGCTGGTCACCCGTTTGAGCATCTGGGCTTCCGCGCGGAACGTGTTCCGCGCAGCCGGGTCGCCCAGCATCCCGGGAGCGAGGTACTTGATCGCGACCGGCACACCGCCCGACTCGTGCCGGGCGAGCACTACCTCGCCCTGGGCCCCGCTCCCTAACTCCTCCAGTTCGACGAACCCGGGCAGCCGGTGTTCACGCGCCGTCACTGGCCCGTGTTGGTCTGGATCTCACCCACGACGAGCGGGGTCGGCAGCGACGTGCTCGTCTGGTTCCCGAGGACGCCGCCGGGGGAGTCGCATTCGGCGCCTTCACAGGTCCACGTGGCGTGCCACGTGACGGTTGCGGTGATCTGATACTTCCCGCCCGGCTGCCCTGCGGAAGACCTCTGGTAGCTGTAGTTGCAGTTCTTCCCGTCCTTGGAGCCGGCGGTCTTGCAGACGAGCTGCTTCTCACCGAGGTTCCACGTGACCGATACGGGTTCGGCCCTCGCCTGAACCGTCTGGTCACCCGCGCTCACCGGCTCGGTCTGCACGACGTCGAAGCCGTCCACCCAGAGTGACGTCCGTACGCGCACGTAGGTCTTCCCGTCTGGTGCGGTGTGGACCGTGGGAACGGGGAAGCCGCTGGAGGCCATGGCCTGTTCCACGAGCTGGGCCGTGCTGGGCGCCGCGGGTGCCGGCGGTGCGCCGTCCACGGGGACGGCATCGATCGCCTCGTCCGGTGTGAGTCCCTCAGGCGGGGGCGGTAGCACGGGACCGGAGCCCCCTCCGCCTCCCCCTCC
>NZ_SMKM01000362.1 GCF_004348665.1 Actinomadura sp. GC306
CCCCTCACCCCACGCTTGACGGGCGCCCCACCGTCCCCGCCGGGCCGCCCGGAACCGGCCGGCCGTGGATCGTCGCGGCCCTCGCCGGTGTGGTCGCGACGGTGCTTGTCGTCGTGGTCGTGCTGGTCATCGTGTTGCGCGATGGCGAGGAGCCTGCGGCGCCGGTGACGCGGGAGACGCCGTCCCCGTCCCCGAGCACGGCGGAACCGGCGCGTTTCGCGACCGCGCCCTCCCCGTGCGGGCTCATCACCGCCGAGCAGGCGGGCGAGCTGGTCCGCACCTTCCACAACCACGCGGACGAACGCCCCGACTCGGACACGGGAGTGCCGCGCAAGGAGTGCGTCTGGCAGACCTCCGCGACCGCGGAGGGGGACGAGCGGCTCTGGCTCACGCTCCGCACCGCGGCGAGCACGGCGGCGGCCCGCGGGCTGCTGGCCGAGGAGCAGGCCGGCGCCATCGGGGAGACCACGGCGCTGCCCGACTTCGGCGCGGGGGCCTTCGCGGCGAACGGCTCGGACGGCGCCTCCCGGATCTACTTCGGCGTCGGCAACCTGGTGGCCGACATCCGGTACGTGAGCGGACGGGGCCGGCAGGACGAACTCGCCCTCCGGGCGGCGCGGTGGGCTCACACGTCCCTCGAACGCTCCTGAGCCGTTCCGCCGCCGGCTGTCGGCGGCGGTGAAATCCGGCGAGTGCCTTTCATGCCGTCACCCCCTGTCCGGCCTGGTCGGACGGCATCTTCCCCCGGCCGCCGTGGGACGCCGTGAAACACGTTGACGAGTCGAATCGCTTCGATCACCCTCCTGGGCAGCGGTGTCGCCGACCTGGAGGGCTTGTCCGATGCGAAGATCGTTCACGCGCGCGGCGGGGGCCGTCGCGGTCACCTTGGCGCTGGTCGCCGGGCCGGTCGTGGGGGTGGCGACCGCGTCCCCCAGCGCACCGGCCGCCGAGACCTACACCTGGCAGAACGTGCGGATCGACGGGGGCGGGTTCGTCCCCGGCATCGTCTTCAGCCGCAAGGAGCGGAACCTCGTCTACGCGCGCACGGACATCGGCGGGGCCTACAGATGGGACCAGCCCGGCCGGCAGTGGGTGCCGCTGCTGGACTGGGTCGGCTGGGACAAGTGGGGCTACAACGGCGTGGTCAGCCTCGCCGCCGACCCCGTGGACGCGGACCGTGTCTACGCGGCCGTCGGCATGTACACCAACGACTGGGACCCCAACAACGGCGCGGTGCTGCGCTCGTCCGACCGGGGCCGGACGTGGCGGACCGCGGAACTGCCGTTCAAGCTCGGCGGCAACATGCCGGGCCGCGGAATGGGCGAGCGGCTCGCGGTCGACCCCAATGACAACCGGGTGCTGTACCTGGGGACGCCCGAGGGCAACGGGCTGTGGCGGAGCACCGACCAGGGCGCGACCTGGGCGAAGGTGACCGGCTTCCCCAACCCGGGCGACTACGCCGACGACCCCGGTGACCCCAACGGCTACACCAGCCACCGGCCCGGCGTGGTCTGGGTGACGTTCGACGAGAGCGACGGGACGGCGGGCTCCCCCACCAGGACCATCTACGCCGGGGTCGCGGACAAGGAGAACACCGTCTACCGCAGCACCGACGCCGGGGCGACCTGGCAGCGGGTGCCCGGCCAGCCCACCGGATACATCGCGCACAAGGGCGTCCTGGACGCGGCCGACCACGTCCTTTACATCGCGACCAGCGACACGGCCGGCCCGTACGACGGCGCCAAGGGCGACGTGTGGAAGCTGGACACGAACTCAGGGGCGTGGACGCAGATCAGCCCCGTGCCGTCCAGCAGTTCCGACGCGTACTTCGGCTACAGCGGCCTGACGATCGACCGGCAGGACCCCGGCACGCTGATGGTCGCCACGCAGGTGTCCTGGTGGCCCGACATGATCATGTGGCGCAGCACCGACGCCGGGGCGACCTGGACGCGCATCTGGGACTGGACGAGCTACCCCGACCGGAGCTTCCGCTACACCCACGACATATCGGAGGTCCCCTGGCTGACGTTCGGGGCGAACCCGGCGCCGCCCGAGGTCGCCCCGAAGCTCGGCTGGATGAACGAGTCGGTGGAGATCGACCCGTTCGACTCGGACCGGCTGATGTACGGGACGGGCGCGACGATCTACGGCACCGAGGACCTCACGAAGTGGGACGCGGGCGGCCAGATCGGCATCCGGCCGATGGTGAAGGGCCTGGAGGAGACCGCCGTCCTGGACCTGGTCAGCCCGCCGTCCGGCGCGCCGCTGATCAGCGGACTCGGCGACATCGGCGGGTTCCGGCACACGAACCTCGGGTCGGTGCCGCAGACGATGTTCACCCAGCCCGTGTTCACCAGCACGACCAGCCTCGACTACGCCGAGGCGAACCCGGGCGTGGTCGTGCGGGCGGGCAACTTCACCGACGCCGACCGCCCGAACGACAGCCACGTGGCGTTCTCGACGGACGGTGGCGCGAACTGGTTCCAGGGCAGCGAACCCGGTGGCGTCAACAACGGCGGGACGGTGGCCGCCGCCGCGGACGGCAGCCGCTTCGTGTGGGCCCCCGGTGACAGCGGCCAGGCGGTCGTCCACTCGGTGGGGTTCGGGACGAGCTGGAGCCGGTCGTCCGGCGTGCCCGCCAACGCGATCGTGGAGTCCGACCGGGTGAACGCGAGCAAGTTCTACGCGGTGTCGGGCGGCCGCTTCTACGTCAGCACCGACGGGGGCGCCTCGTTCTCGGCGGCGGCGTCCGGGCTGCCGGCGAGCGGCGTCCACTTCAAGGCGGTGCCCGGCAAGGAGGGCGACATCTGGCTCGCGGGCGACACCGGCCTGTTCCATTCGACCGACTCCGGCGCGACCTTCACCAAGATGCCGGACATCTCCGACGCCGTGAACATCGGCTTCGGCAAGGCCGCCCCGGGCGCGAGCTACCAAACGCTCTACCTGATGGGGACGGTCGACGGCGTGACCGGGCTGTTCCGCTCGAACGACGCCGGGGCCACGTGGACGCGCATCAACGACGACCGGCACCAGTACGGCAACGCGGGCGAGGCCCTCACCGGCGATCCCCGCGTCTACGGCCGCGTGTACCTCGGCACGAACGGCCGCGGCGTCATCTACGGCGACACGTCCGACGCCACGCCGACGACCCCGCCGGCCACCCCGACCACGAGCCCACCCACTACTCCGCCGCCGTCCGGGGCGGTATGCACCGCCTCCTACGAGACGACGGGTTCGTGGCAGGGCGGATTCCAGGGTGAGGTCACCGTCCGCAACACCGGGACGGCCCCGCTCTCGGGATGGCAGGTCTCCTGGACGTTCGGCGGCGGCCAGACCGTCGCCCAGTCCTGGGGTGCCAAGGTGACGCAGCAGGGCACGGCGGTCACCGCGGCGAACGAGTCCTGGAACGGGACCCTGGCGGCCGGGGCCCGCACGACGTTCGGCTTCATCGGCTCCGGCTCGGCCGGGACGATCACCCCGGACTGCTCCGGCCGGTGACGGCGAGGGGCGGGCGGCCGGGCCCGCCCGCCCCTCGAAGACCCGCCCCGCGCACACCCCATGATGAACATGCGAATTTCAGGGGAAGGAAAGAGGACGGCCGCAGTCGTCCGAAGGGGAACCGGTGATGGCGAAGGAACCGCGACCGGAGATCGACACCAGCGCGCCGCAGTCGGCGCGGATCTGGGACTACTGGCTCGGCGGCAGGGAGAACTACCCCGTGGACCGCGAGGCCGGTGACGCCGTCCTGCGGGTGCTGCCCGGCATCGCCGACTCGGCCCAGCAGGACCGCGCCTTCCTCGGCCGCGCGGTGCGCTTCCTGGTGACGACGGGGATACGGCAGTTCCTGGACCTCGGGTCGGGCCTCCCCACGGTCGACAACACCCACGACGTCGCGCAGCGCATCGCGCCGTCGTCGCGGATCGTGTACGTCGACAACGACCCGCTGGTCCTCTCCCACGCCCGCGCCCTGCTGCACAGCACCCCGCAGGGGGCGTGCGACTACATCGAGGCCGACATCCGCGACACCGACGACGTCCTGGCCGGCGCGGCCCGCACGCTGGACTTCGAGCGCCCGGTCGGCCTGATGCTGCTCGGGGTCCTGAACCACATCCTGGACGACACCGAGGCCGAGGAACTCGTCCGGCGGCTGGTGCGCAGGCTCGTCCCGGGGAGCTACCTGGTCATCTCCCACACCTGCGACGCGACCACCGAGGAGCTGGACGGCGCGGCGATGCGGCGGGCGGTGCGGGAGGTCATGGACCGCGGCGGGACGCCCATCCGCGCCCGGTCCCCGGAACAGATCGAGAAGCTCTTCCTGGGGGCGCGGCTGGTCGAGCCGGGGGTCGTGTCGTGCTCGCGGTGGCGTCCCGACCCGAACCGGCCGCCGGACGCGGAGGTACCGCACTTCAGCGGCGTCGGCATCGTCACCGGCGACTCCTGACAGAATCGGGGCGTGGCGAAGAAGTGTCCCTGCGGAGCCGGGCCCCGGTACAAGGACTGCTGCGGACGGCTGCACCGCGGTGCGGCGCGGGCCGAGACCGCCGCGGAGCTGATGCGGTCGCGGTTCAGCGCGTTCGCCGAGCGGGACGAGGCGTACCTGCTGCGGAGCTGGCATCCCGCGACGCGGCCGGAGCGCGTCGGCTTCGATCCCGCGACCCGGTGGGTGCGGCTGGAGATCGTCCGGACGGATGACGGCGGCCCCGCGGACGACAAGGGCACCGTCGAGTTCCGCGCCCACTACCTGGACGGTTCGACACCCGGCGAACTGCACGAGGTCAGCCGGTTCGTCCGGCATGACGGCGACTGGGTGTACGTCCGCGGCAAGGTGACCTGACCGCGGAGCCCGTCACGCCCTTAGACGCCACGCGCAGCGCACGAGCAGGATCAGCAGCAGGGCAGGCGCGACGAAGACGGCCGCGCGCAGGGTGGTGAGGTCGGCGAGCGTGCCGAGGGCGAGCGGGGCGAGGCCGATCGCCACCCCCGACGCGAGCGCGCAGCGGGCGGCCGCCCGGACGGGCTGCGCCGGCCATGCGGCGAGCGACCGCGCCAGGATGACCGGGTAGAGCAGGGCGACGCCGAGCCCGGTCACCAGCAGCCCGGCGACCGCGACCGGCGCGGGCGCCGCCCACAGGACCGCGAATCCGGCGACACCGACGGCCGCCGCCGCGACGACCAGCCGGTCCGCCCCGCCCGCGGCCCGGACGACGGGGCCGGAGGCGATCCGTCCCACGGCCATGCCCAGCACGAACGCGGCCGAGAGCGTGGTGGCGGCGCCGGAGCCGAGGCCCTTGACCGAGCGGAGGAAGTCGGCGGCCCAGAAGACCATGCAGAACTCGACGGCGACGGCGAGCACCAGGTCGGACCACCGGCTCACGAATGCGCGCGGGGCCCGCTTCCCGGTGTCCGGCGGGACGTCCTCGCGCGCCACCGGCACCATGGCGCGCCGCGAGACCACCAGGAGCGCGGCCAGCGCCAGCGGCGGGACGGCGAACGCGAGCCGCCACCCGAGCCCGGCGGCGAGCGCCGCGCCGATGAGCAGCGGCGACAGGACGGACGCCGTGCTCGCCACCGCGTTCGCCTCGCCGATCGGGACCGCCCCGTCGCCGCCGTGCAGGGCCCGCAGCCCGGCCGGGACGAGCTGGACCAGCCCCGCGCCGCCCAGCCCTAGGACGAGCGCGCCGATCCCGGTC
>NZ_SMKM01000363.1 GCF_004348665.1 Actinomadura sp. GC306
CGCCACGACCACGTCCGGCCGGACGGGTTTCCGGGTGGGCCCGGGGGCGGGGGTGTCCGCGGGAGACGGGGTGGAGGAGGACGTCGGTGACGGGTCGTCCTGATCAGGGCTCACTCTGGCTCACTCTGCTCACTTCGGGGGCCGGGGGTCGGCCCCGGACCGTCAGGGACGAAGCAAGGATCTGCGGGTGTCCTCCAGAGGGTGCCGACGGGGTCGCGGACGTTCGACGGCCCGGCGAACCCCTTTTGGGGCGTTCCCAGAAGCATAAAGGGGCCCGGCGGCGCTTCCCCCTGGTTCGGGGAAGCGCCGCCGGGCGGCCGGAGGCGGCGGGTCAGCGCCCGGGGCGCCTCACCTGCGGCCTCACTCGCTGTCGAGCCCGTTCTGCAGTGCCTGGACCTCCTCGGAGGTGGCGCCGATCACCTTGTAGTCGGCGTGCTTGTAGAAGGTGCCGCCGGTGCTCTTGGCCCAGCTCGCCCAGGCGCCGCTGGAGACGCGGCAGCTCGCCCACTGCGGGCTGGAGCTCGTGATCGTGATGGTCGCGGTGCAGTTGCCGAGGTCCCGGCCGGTCAGCGAGCCGGCGGTGAGGCGGAACCGCACGTCGATGGTGACGGGCGTCTCCGCGTCGTACGGCGGGTTGATCTTGGCTTCGACGGTGCAGCCGGACGAGCTGTTGCAGCCGCCCTTCTTCCACTCGGCGACCCGCGGCTGGGCGGACGCGTTGAAGGAGTCCTTCAGCTCGCCCATGCTCGTCCGCATGCCGGAGATGACCGAGGACGCCTCGCTGGAGCTCTTCGGGGTGACGTCCACGCGGACGCGGGGGGTCGTCGCCTCGTAGCGCAGCAGCTCGGCGTCGTCGTCGTCGGTGATGTAGATCGTGGACGCGAACGTGCTGAACTTCAGGGCCTTCTTGCCCTGCCAGCGCGTCTCGATCGGCTTGACGCTGGACGTCCGGGCCGAGCGGATCCGGCTCGCGAGCGCGGTCGGCGACAGCTGCGACTTGAAGTCGATGTTCAGCTCGTCGTGGTCCATGCGGCCCCACTGCTCGCCGCTCTTGAGGTAGAACGGCTCGTCGCCGGAGATCTCCCGCTCCCAGTACGACTTGCCGGCCTTCACGAAGAGCTTGCCGTCGGCCGCGAGCAGCGTGACCCGCGAGCCGTTCCAGGTGACCGGCCCGGTCGCGCGGCCGCCCTTGGTGACGTTCAGCTCGCCGCGCAGCGTCCCGGCGCCGCCGAAGGTGCCGTCGAGCTCGACGGCCTCCGCGCGGGACATGTTGCTCGCCGCGGCCGTGAGCTTCTCCTCGGGAGACTTGCCCCCGCTGGCGGTGGCCACGATCACGATGACCCCGATGAGCAGCAGCACGACGAGGCCGCCGCCGAGGATCGCGGCGATCGCGATCCCGCCCCCGCCGCGCTTGGGCGGCGGCATGCCGGGGCCCATGGGGGCGCCCGGCGGCGGCGGGAAGAAGGGGGGCGGGGTTCCGGAACCGCCGAAACCACCGGGCGGTGGCGGCGGCGGAGCGCCCGGTCCGCCCGGGGGCGAGCCGGGTCCACCGGGACCCTGGCCGCCCGGACCCGCGGGCGGCGGGGGAGGCGGCCAGGATGCGCCGCCCGGAGACTCCCATCCCGGTGGAGGCGGGGGGTTGCTCATCTGGTCACGTCCTTCCAGGTCAATCGACCTCAATGCGTACCTAGTGTGCAGCAAAACCATGACACTGTGACCCTCCGGGGCGGCGGCACATGGTCACACTCCCGTGACGCCGTCTCGGGGATACTGGATCAGACGCACGCGAGGAGGACTTGGTGCATAACTATTTCGACACATATGTCGTCGTGCTCGTCCTGCTGCTCGTCGGCGCGGGAATCGTCGCCGGCGGGCTCGCCGCGAACCGTGCGCTGCGTCCGAACCGTCCCACGGCCGAAAAACTGACGACGTACGAGTGCGGCGTCGACCCCGTCGGCGAGGGCTGGGCCCACTCGCACGTGCGCTACTACGTCTTCGCCTACCTGTACGTCGTGTTCGCCGTGGACGCGGTGTTCCTCTTCCCCTGGGCCACGATCTTCGCCGAGCCCGGGTACGGCGCGACGACGCTGGGGGAGATGTTCGTCTTCCTCGGGTTCCTCGCCACCGGGCTCGCGTACGCGGCGAAGAAGGGCGTCCTGTCCTGGGTCTGAAACCGGGGACGATCCCGGCTCCGGCCCTGTGACCGTGTCCCGCGGGACTGTAACAATGCTCCCGTGGGCACTGTCGATCTACCGCCGCCGAGCGTCGGGCCGCTGTCGCGGCTGGCGCCGAAGCCGATCAAGTTCGTGCTCAACTGGGGCCGCCGCTACTCGCTGTGGGTCTTCAACTTCGGCCTGGCCTGCTGCGCGATCGAGTTCATCGCGACGTCGATGGCCCGGCACGACTTCATCCGGCTCGGCGTCATCCCGTTCGCGCCCGGCCCCCGGCAGGCCGACCTCATGGTCGTCTCCGGCACGGTCACCGACAAGATGGCGCCCGCGATCCGCCGCCTGTACGAGCAGATGCCCGAGCCGAAGTACGTCATCTCGTTCGGCGCGTGCTCCAACTGCGGCGGGCCGTACTGGGACTCGTACTGCGTCACCAAGGGCGTGGACCAGATCGTCCCGGTGGACGTGTACGTCCCCGGCTGCCCGCCGCGTCCCGAGGCGCTGCTGCACGGCATCGTCCATCTCCAGGAGAAGATCGCGGCCGAGTCGCTCGGCGAGCGCTACGGCGGCGCCGAGCCGATGAGCCCGCCGCCTCCGCCGCGCCCGCTGGAGGCGACGGTGCTGCGCCGGCCCCTCCAGCCGCCGCCCCCGGCCGACCTGGACGAGGAGGAGTCGTTCGGGCACTGGAACGTCCTCGCGGACGAGACCGGCGAGACCGGCGAGACCGGCGAGCCCGCGCCGGAGCCGGAGGCAGGTCCGGAGGACGCGACCGTGCCCGTCCAGCACCTCGGCGACCAGCCCGAACCCGCCGCCCCGCCGACCCGTCCCGAGGACGACGAGACCCGCCCGGTCCCCGTGGCCGAGGAGCCACCGGGGCCGGCCGATGCGACGCTGCCCGTCCCGCCCGTTGAGGAGCCGCCCGCGCACCCGGAGGATGAGACGCGTCCGGTGCCCGTGGTGGAGGAGCCGCCGGGGCCGGCCGACGCGACGCTGCCCGTCCCGCCCGTTGAGGAGCCGCCCGCGCACCCGGAGGACGAGACCCGTCCCGTCCCCGTCGTCGAAGACCCGCCCGCGGCGAAGCAGCGGCCCGGACGGCGCGTCCGGGACAGGTCGGAGCACGATCCGTCGATCATCCCCGGCCTGGCCGAGGACGACGGGTACGACGACCGGTACGACGACGGGCACGACGACCAGATCGGGCGCGAGCGGTGACCGCCGGACCGTCCGGCGGCGGCCCGGACCTCACCGGCGCCTGGACCGCCCGTTTCGGCGACGAGATCAGCACCGAGGAGACGTCCGGCGGCCTCGCCGTCGGGGTGCCGCCCGAGTACTGGATCGACGCGCTGACGTTCGCCCGCGACGACCTGTCCTGCGGCTTCTTCGACTGGCTGACCGGGGTCGACGAGCTGGACGAGGGCTTCGCCGTCGTCGTCCACGTGTACTCGCTCGAACACCGCCACCACCTCCTCGTCCGCACCCGCGTCCCGCGCCGGGCGCCGGTGCTGGCGACCGCCACCGGCGTCTACCGCGGGGCGGAGTGGCACGAGCGCGAGACGGCGGAGATGTTCGGCATCCTCTTCGAGGGCCACCCGAACCTCGTCCCGCTGCTCCTCCCGGACGGCTTCGAGGGGTATCCGCTCCGCAAGGACTTTGTGCTCGCCTCCCGCGTCGCGAAGGCGTGGCCGGGCGCCAAGGAGCCGGGCGAATCGGGGCACGGCGCGCCGAGCCGCCGCCGCGTCCGACCGCCCGGCGTGCCGGACGACTGGGGGCCCGATGCTTGAGATCGTCGTCAAGCTGGCCCTGGTCGCCGCCGCGTTCGCGATCCTTCCGCTCCTGGTGGGGCAGGCCGAGCACAAGATCATGGCGCACATGCAGGGCAGGCTCGGCCCCATGTACGCGGGCGCCTTCCACGGCTGGGCGCAGCTCGTCGCCGACGGCGTGAAGTTCGCGCAGAAGGAGGACGTCGTCCCGCGCGACGCCGACCGGTGGGTGTTCAAGCTCGCTCCCGCGGTCGCGCTCGTCCCGTACCTGCTCGTCCTGCTGGTGATCCCGGTCGGCCCGGACGGTCAGGTCGCGCTAGACCTCGGCCCCGGAGTCTTCTTCGCGCTCGCCGTGATGGGCGTCGGCGTGATCGGCGCGATCATGGCGGGCTGGGCGAGCGCGAACAAGTACTCGCTGCTCGGCGGGATGCGCGTCGCCGCCCAGCTGATGTCCTACGAGCTGCCGATGGTGTTCGCGGCGTCGTCGGTGGCGATGGCCGCGGGGACGCTGTCGCTGACCGGCATCGTGGAGGAGTGGCGCTGGTGGTGGCTGCCGTGGCAGGCGGTCGGCGGCGTGGTGTTCTTCATCGCGGGCCTGGCCGAGCTGCGGCGTCCGCCGTTCGACATGCCGGTCGCCGACTCGGAGATCATCTTCGGCCCGTACACCGAGTACGGCGGGCTGCGGTTCGCGCTGTTCCTGCTGGCGGAGTACGCCGGGATCGTGGTGCTCTGCGCGCTGACGACCGTGCTGTTCCTCGGCGGCTGGAAGGGCCCGTTCCTCGACACCGAGCTCGGCTGGCTCTGGACGCTGCTGAAGGTCGCCGCGCTGGCGTTCTGCGTGATCTGGCTCCGGGTGAGCTACCCGCGCATGCGCGAGGACCAGCTGCAGAAACTCGCCTGGGCGTGGCTCGTGCCGCTCTCGCTGGCGCAGCTCGCGCTGACGGGCGTCCTCAAGGTCGCCCTCTGAGGCGGGGCCGCTGCGGCCGGGCGCCGCGCCTCACCGCAGGAAGATCGTGTAGTCGGCCATCTGGGGGAGGACGTCGGGCGGGATGTCGGCGTCCACGGCCATCTCCTCGGCGGACATGAAGCCGCCCTGCTCCTCCCGGCGCCGGACGACGCGCTCCACCAGCTCGGGGGTCATGCCGGGCAGCGCGGCGATGATCTCCGGCGGGGCGCTGTTGACGTCCACGAGGCCGCCGTCGTCGTAGGTGCGGGGCGCGTCGGGGCGGCCGATCCGCAGTTCGCGGGCGAGCGCCGGGTCCTCGGCGGCGAGCGCGCGGGCCTGGTCGCGCAGCGAGCGGCGGTACTTGGCGACCTCGATGGCGTGCTGGTTGCGCCGGTCGTGCGGGATGCCGCGGGGGAAGACCGACGACCGCACGGCGAACGCGTGCCCGGCGCCCGCGACCCACAGCAGCATCCAGAGGAACGCGCCGACGACGGCGAGCACCGGGTTGTCGGTCGCCAGCAGGACCATGACCGTGGCCAGGCCGGCGCCGTACCCGGCGGCGGCGGCGCCGAGGCCCCACGACCTGCGCCGCACGGCCGCGTACCAGAACGAGAACGGCGTTCCGTAGCCGAAGGTCATGAGCGGCACGCACGCCCATACGACGCTGCGCACGGTGTCCTGGTACGGCGCCTGAGCGGGCGGGCGCGGCGGAGGCATCTGCGGATGGAGCGGCGGGACGGGCGGGACCGGCGGCCCCGGGAAGGGCAGCGGACGCCAGACGGG
>NZ_SMKM01000364.1 GCF_004348665.1 Actinomadura sp. GC306
ACCCCTCCCCGTAGATTCCGGGCATGATCACAGGCGACTGGCTCAACCCGCCCCCCGCCGCCGACCGCGACGGGGACCACCTCCTCGTCACCGCCGCCAAGGGCAGCGACTTCTGGCGGACGACCGCCTACGGCTACGACCGCGACGGCGGCCACGCGCTGCTGTCGCCCCTCGGCCCCGAGGCCGCCGTCGAGGTCTCGTTCATCGCCGACTACGACCACCAGTTCGACCAGGCCGGGATCCTGCTCCGGCTGGACGAGGCCACCTGGATCAAGACGGGCGCCGAGTACTGCGACGGCGAGCTCCAGCTCGGCGCCGTCGTCACCAACGGGGTGTCGGACTGGTCGTCCGCGCCCGTCCCGTGGGCCGGCCGCGAGGTGACCCTGCGGGCCAGCCGCAGCGGCGACGCCGTGACGATCCGGGCCCGCGCCGGCGACGACCCGTGGCGCCTGATCCGGCTGGCGCCGTTCCCCGCGGGCGTCCAGGCGGCGGCGGGCCCCTACTGCTGCGCCCCCGAACGCGACGGGCTCACCGTCCGCTTCACCCGCGTGTCGGCCGGCCCCCCGGACGAGGTTCTGCACCCCTGACTCTGTACCTGAGCGCTTACTCGGTAGTACGCTCGCGCCGCGGATTCGACTGGCGAGAGGGGCGGCGGATGCCGATCGCACCAACGGTGGAGGAGCGCGCGGGATGCGGGTGGCCCGCGAAGGCGGCCGCGCGGGTGTCCCGGTGGTTCCTGCGGCCGCTCGTCTCCCGGCTGCCGTGGACGCCGTTCACGCTGCGCTTCGCCCCGCTGCTCGACCTCGGCGCGGCGCTCATGGTCCCGCCGCGCGGCACCCGCGTCACGAAGGTGAAGGGGCTCGGCTGCGCCGCCGAATGGGTCCGCGGCCGCGGCGTGCCCCCCGGGTCGGGCAGAGTGATCCTCTACTTCCACGGCGGCGGGTTCGTCGCCTGCGGCCTGCGCACCCACCGCCGGATGCTCGCCCGGATCTCCCAGGCGGCGGGCATGCCGGTGCTGTCGGTCGCCTACCGCATGCAGCCCCGCGTGCCCATCCGCACGTCCATCGGCGACTGCGTGGACGCCTACCGGTGGCTGCTCGACAAGGGGTACGACGCCGAGAACATCGTGATCGGCGGCGACTCGGCGGGCGGCTACCTCGCCTTCATGGCCCCGCTCTACGCGATGCGCGACGGCCTGCCCCGCCCGGCCGGCATCGTCGCCCTGTCGCCCTTCGCCGACCTGGACATCGACGTCAAGATCGCGCACGCCAACGCGGCGCTCGACCCGTTCATCCCGGCACCGCGCATGTGGGACATGGTCCGCACCTGCTTCCCGGACGCCGTGTACACCGACCCGTGGCTGAGCCCCGTGCACGCCGACCTCAGCGGCCTGCCGCCCACCCTCATCCAGGCCGGCTCCATCGAGGTGATCCGCGCCGACGCGGAGCTGATGGCCGAGCGGCTCGGCGCCGCGGACGTGCCCTGCACGCTGCAGATCTGGGAGGGGCAGATGCACGTCTTCCAGATCTTCGCCGACGTCTCCCGGGAGGGCCTCGTCGCCATCAAGGAGATCGGCGCCTTCGCCCGCCGCGCCACCGGCGCGTCCGCCCGGCAGCAGGCCGCCTAACGCGGCCTCCACGACCGCCGGCCCTGGTGGAGACCGCGCTAGTCGGGGAGCTGCCGGACGGTGGTCGCGTGCAGCGCCAGTGACAGCTCGACGGCCTGGTCGACGACGGCGTCCAGGTCGTGGCCCAGTCGTCCGTCCGCCCACTGCTGCGCGAGCTCGGTCATCGCGCCGGTGAACATGGTCGCGGCGATGACGACGGGCAGTTCCGGCCCGGGGCCCATGGCGATGAGACCGTCCAACAGGCCCGTCTGCGCCGCCCTCCGCCTGACGGCGAGAACCTCGTTCCCGCGCGCTTCGGCGAACAGGACGCGTCCCCGGCGGGGGTCTTCGCTGATGAACCGCAGGACATTGCGGACGCCGGAGCGGGTCCGCGCCTCCGGGTCGGGGCCCGCCTCCTCCAGGGCGCGGGCGAGGACGTCCCCGAGCGCGGCGGCCTGCTCGTCGTAGACGGCGGCGAGCAGCTCGTCGGTTCCGCTGAAGTTCTCGTAGAAGTACCGGGTGTGCAGCTCGGCCTCGCGGCACACCGCGCGCACCGTCAGCCCGGCCTCGCCCTGCTCTCCGAACAGCGCGAACGCCGCCCGGACGAGCATCTCGCGCCGCTCGTCCTTCCGCCGGGCCACCGGCACCCCGGCCCACCGGGAGGACACGCTCGCCATGGCGCTCACGATAGCAACCGCCCCGCCAAGTCTGGACACACCTGTAACCAATCACTTATTCTGGCTACAGTCGTAGCCAGAAAGTGGGAGCCCCCGGATGAAGACCAACCCGATCGCCAAACGGTTCGAGCACGCCTTCGACACCGAGATCCGCTCCAGGTTCTTCAAGGGCCTCGACTTCGCCGGCCCCGCGGGCGACCCCGGCTGGTTCGGGCCCGGCAGCGCGGTCTGGCACGTCCACTCGCACCTGCCCACCTTGATCCTGGGCCTGGTCAGCGCCGCCTACATCGAGGGCCTGGACCCGAGCATCAGCTGGATGGGCTACGACCACTCCCGCCTCGCCGAACGCGTCGACGGCGTCCCGACCGGGAACTTCGACCCCGAGGGCGGCGCGGTGCGCCTCGCGCACTCCATCTCGTTCTTCATCGGCACCGCCTACGGCTCCACCGCGTCCGCGGAGAAGCTGGCCCGCACCGTCCGCGCCATGCACCACACGGTCAAGGGCACCCGCCCCGACGGCCTCGCCTACGACGCCGACGACCCCGAGTGGCTGCGCTGGAACTACGCCACCGTCGTGTGGGGCCTGGCCACCGCCCACGAGCGCTACCACCGGCGCCCCCTGCACGACATCGACCGCTACTACCGCGAGTTCGTCCGCGTGGGCGAGGCCCTGGGCGGCACCGACCTGCCCACCACCAAGGCAGAGACCGCCGAGTGCCTGGAGTCCTACCTGCCCAAGCTCGCCCTGACCCCGATCAAGGCGGCGCAGACCGGCCCGAACCTGCGCGACAGCAAGGCCAAGCCCTGGGAGCCCGGCAGCGAGTTCATGGACTGGGCGGCCCGCGACATGCTCCCGCGCTGGGCCCAGCGGCTCGCCCTCTACCAGCCGCCCAACCCGGTCACCCTCCGCCTGCGCCGCTCGTCCCTGTGGTTCGTGCTCAACTCCCTCCACGAGGCCACCGGCCCGCTCCCCGAGTACCGCCAGGCCCAGACCCGCGCCGCCGGCAAGAAGCCGAACCCCTTCATCTCCACCGCCCCCACGGCCCCGGACCCGGTCCTCACCCGCGAGGAGATCGAGGCCACCGCCTGACGTCCCGTCCGGCTAGCCTGACCGCCATGCACCGCAGCCGGCTGGTCGGAATCCTGATCGACACCCCCGCCGAGGACGCCGACGCGGCCGCGGACTTCTGGTCCGCGGCCCTGGGCGCCACGCCCTACCCCGCGCCGGACGAGGAACAGTTCACCGTCCTGCAAGGCGCCGTCCCGGGCCTGCTGACCGTCGTCCAATCGGTCGACGGCCCCCCGCGCTACCACCTCGACATAGAGACCGACGACCTGGAAGCCGAGGTGGCCCGCCTAACGGCCCTGGGCGCAGAACCCGTCTCCCAGTGGAAAGAGGCCCACACCCTACGAGCCCCAGGCGGCCACATCTTCTGCGTAGTCCCAGTACACAGCCCCGCCGAAACCTTCGCCAGCAAAGCCCAAACCTGGCCCTGACTCCGTGGTCGCCGCCGAGCGAACAAGGGCGAGTGACGGGTGACCGGCCATGAACCCGGACAGCGGATCAAGAGCATTCTTTCGTGTCGGCGTTCCGGGTCACTTTGACCCTGTCGACTGCTTCGGCAGGCAGGTGAGTCGCCCACCAGTAGGTTGCTACGTCGGCGTCCCCATTTCCGGTCTGGATCGAAGCGAGATACTGGGCGGTCTTCTCAGGGAGAAGGACGGCGATCAGTTCGACTGCCGCGCCCTCATCGCCTTCCCCTTCGCCGATTTGAACGTCGTCCACGCGCCATCCGTTGTCCGTGGGATTTGCGATCTGGTCGAACCAGTAGGGCGCGTTCGCCTCCGAAAGGCTCCGGTCGAAGAGGGCGATCCGGTGCCCTGATGGAATGCTCCCCGTTCCAGTGATCTGGTTGCAGTGCGGGATCACGTCGTTGCCCCCAGGGTGAACGAACTTGATCGGTGATGGCTTCGGGTCGTCCTTCTGATCGGGCTCATCGAGCATCGAGACGCCGGCGCTCGCGAACGCCAGAGTCCACAGCAGCGCCGGAACCCAGGGCTGTGCCGCCCACACCTTGACCTTTTTCGAGAAGGCGAAGAGCAGCCACGGAAGGCCCGCAGCGAAAAACAGAGCCGACGCGAGGACTTGTGACTGCTTCAGAACACCGCCGGCTACGGCGAAGGCGGCAAGAGAGACAACGAGCGAAGTGATCACCTCTGCTCGTCGCGACTCGTGTTCCGGTTCGCCCGCTTCTGCGTTCGGCGACCCTGTACCTGAGTTTTGCAAAGCCATGCGCGCCCCTTCGATATCGTGCCCTGCCTACTTCACGCGGGTATCACGTGATTGGACCAAGGGGTTGTATCCAAAACGCCATGGCTGCGTCGATGAACTGACGAGTAAGAATTCGTTGAGGCCGAGACTGGTCGGCTTGACAACCGACCGTCTTGATCCGACGTCGCAGCGGCCCCTATGTCGTGGTCATGCCTATATGTGGGGCCAGGTGAACCCAGGGACGGATGCTGTCAGCATCTCGACCACCCTTGTGGGCTCACCGTGGGCAGTAAGCCAACACGCGTCGTCCGTCACCATCATGCAAGGGCCGAGGTCGCGTTGAGGGTTGTGGTCACCGGCATCCAGGTGGCCGGTGACCTCGTCTTCGTAGGGAGCGCAGGCGTCGCCGACCTTCGCGCTCTCGGCAGGGAGCGGTGCCGCGGGGGCAGAGATGGGCAGCGCTCACCCAGGCTGCGATGCTCCCTTCGGGTGAGCCGGCGGTGGGCGAATGCCTTGACGCTGCTTCGGCCGTGGAGACCGGCCTGACATTCGACGGACGCTCATGCCGACGGCGAGGCCGCGTGTCACGGGATGGTCGACGGCGGTTCCGCAGCTCGGGCCGATCAGCTTGACGCGATGGGGTTAGGCGTCTCGGATATCCGGTTTGGCGGCTGAGAGCAGGCGTCCGGAGATGATGACGAGACGCTCGTCAGGGCCGATGCTCACGCCTGGAGGCAGCCGGTCACCGTACGAGCCGGTGGCGTCGCGGCCGATGATGGCGATATCGCCGTTGTCCAGCTCCCAGATCTCCGGGCAGTCCTGGGTCGTGCGGCTGTCGCCGACCTCGGCGGCCGTCTTGCCCAGCCTTCGATGAAATCCAGCGTCATGATCGGCTTCCCATGGCCTGGTCATGGTGGTGCTCGCTTCCAGTCGCCGGTGTTGGCCGAAGCCTCCCATTGAATGACTAAGGCGACAAGAGTGATCAAACGCCCGTTGGGGCTGAGTCATGCAGTCAAGGGGTGATCCCGCTGCCCGCAGCGCGCGAGTCAGGTTGTGGGG
>NZ_SMKM01000365.1 GCF_004348665.1 Actinomadura sp. GC306
GACGCAGGGTGTCCAGGACGTCCGGGTCCTCGATCGTGGACGGGACGGTGACCTCCTGCCCGTCGGCGATGCCCCGCATCACCCCCCGCAGGATCTTGCCCGACCGGGTCTTCGGCAGCGCCGGCACGACGGTGATCTCCTTGAGGGAGGCGACCGGGCCCACCTGCTCGCGCACCATCGCGATCAGCTCGGGGCACAGCTCGTCCGGCTCGGCGAGGACCCCGCTCTTGAGCACCACCAGCCCGCGCGGCACCTGCCCCTTGAGGGCGTCGTGCACGCCGATGACCGCGCACTCGGCGACGGCCGGGTGGGAGGCGATGACCTCCTCCATCGTGCCGGTGGACAGCCGGTGCCCGGCGACGTTGATCACGTCGTCGGTGCGGCCCATCACCCACACGTAGCCGTCCTCGTCGATGTGCCCGCCGTCGCCGGTCAGGTAGTGCCCGGGGAACTTGGTGAGGTAGGACTCGACGAACCGCTCGTCGTCCTGCCAGAGCGTGGGCAGCGTCCCGGGCGGCAGCGGCAGCCGGATCGCGATGTCGCCGTCCGTGCCGGGCGGCAGCGGCGAGCCGTCCGGCCCGAGGATCCGCACGTCGTACCCGGGGACCGGCACCGACGGCGACCCGGGCCTGACGGGCATGGGCTCCAGCCCGCGCAGGTTCGCCACGATCGGCCAGCCGGTCTCGGTCTGCCACCAGTGGTCGATGACGGGCCGGTCCAGCACCCGCGCCGCCCACCTGTAGGTGTCGGGGTCGAGCCGCTCCCCGGCGAGGAACAGCGTGTCCAGCGCCGACAGGTCGTGCCCCGCGAGCAGCGCGCCCTCGGGGTCCTCCTTCTTGACCGCGCGGATCGCGGTCGGCGCGGCGAACAGCGCCTTCACCCGGTGCTGCGCCGCGACCCGCCAGAACGCGCCCGCGTCCGGGGTGCCGACGGGCTTGCCCTCGTACAGGACGGTCGTGCAGCCGGTGAGCAGCGGCGCGTAGACGATGTAGGAGTGCCCGACGACCCACCCGACGTCGGACGCGGCCCAGAACACGTCGCCCGGCCCCACCCCGAACACGTTCTCCATGGACCAGCGCAGCGCGACCGCGTGCCCGCCGTTGTCGCGCACGACGCCCTTGGGCCGCCCGGTCGTCCCGGACGTGTACAGGATGTACAGCGGGTCGGTCGCGGCGACGGGCACGCACTCGGCGGGCCGCGCGGCGGCGACGGCCTCGTCCCACTCCACGTCCCGCGGGCGGACGAGGTCGGCGTGCAGCTGCTCGCGCTGCCGGATGACGCACCGGTCGACCTTGTGGCGGGCCATCTCCAGCGCCTGGTCCAGCAGCGGCTTGTAGGGCACGATCCGGCCGGCCTCGATGCCGCAGGACGCCGACACGACGGCCTTCGGCCGGGCGTCGTCGATGCGGACGGCGAGCTCCCGCGCCGCGAACCCGCCGAACACCACCGAGTGGACCGCGCCGAGCCGCGCGCACGCCAGCATCGCGATGACGGCCTCGGGCACCATCGGCAGGTAGATGACCACCCGGTCGCCGCGGTCGACGCCCTGCGCCCGCAGCGCCCCGGCGAACCGCGCGACGAGATCGGTGAGCTCGCGGTAGGTGTAGGTCCGGACCGCCCCGGTCACCGGGCTGTCGTAGATGAGCGCGGCCTGGTCGCCGCGCCCCTCCTCGACGTGCCGGTCCAGGGCGTTGTCGCAGGTGTTGAGCTCCCCGCCGGTGAACCAGCGGTAGAAGGGGGGCGCCCCGTCGTCCAGCACCCGGTCCGGCGGGACGAGCCAGCGCACGTCCCGCGCCGCCAGGCCCCAGAATCGGGTCGGGTCGGCGATGCTGCGTTCGTACGCCGCCGCGTAGGCGCCCATGTCGTCCTCCCGGTTGCGGGTCCCGTGCCCGGCTGCGATCCGGCCCGGACTGCGATTCGGGCCCACCCCTATAGGGCATGGCCGGAGGCCCGTTCGTCAAGGCCCCCCGCCGCCGCATATGCCCGGGACGGCGCGGAATCCCCCGGTCAGCGGGGGTGACGCAGGCCGTGCCCCACGGCGACGGCGGCGGCCACCGCGGCGCCCGCGCCGACGATCCAGAAGGACAGCTCGTAGGCGGCGAGGGTGGGGACCGCGGTGCCCGCGACGACCCGCCCGGCCAGGATGGACGCGGTGACCGCGCCGGCGATGGCGCCGCCCGCGGTGCGCACCAGCGAGTTGATGCCGCTGGCGATGCCGCTCTGGTCCATCGGGACGTGCTGGATGGCGAGCGTGCCGAGCGCCGCGTAGGCGATGCCGAACCCGACGCCCTGGATGGAACTGAAGGCGATCATGTCGTACGGGTGCGAGTTCGACACCGCCAGCCACACGTAGCACAGGCTCGCGAACAGCGACCCGATGGCGAGCGTGTACGCGGGGCCGATCCGGGCGGCGATCCGCCCGGCCAGCGAGGAGAAGACCAGCATCGTGACCGTGCTCGGCAGCATGTAGAGCCCGACGTCCAGGACCGAGCCGCTCAGCCCGTACCCGACCTCCTCGGGCCTCGCCTGCACGAAGGCCGCGATCAGCGTGAACGCGGCGAACATCGAGAAGCCGAGCAGCGCGGACGCGACGTTGGCCGACAGCGACCGGGGGCCGACGAGCAGGCTCAGCCGGACGAGCGGCGCGCGGACGCGCTTCTCGATCACGACCCAGACGGCGCACAGCACGGCCGCCGCGGCGAACAGGCCGAGGACGCCGCCGGACGTCCAGCCCCACAGGTTGCCCTGGCTGATGCCGAGCAGCAGGCAGATCAGCCATACCGCGAGCACGGCGACGCCCGGGTAGTCGGGCCGCCCGCCGGCGCGGACGCCGACGTCGCGGGCCGCGGCCGCGACCAGCGCCAGCCCGGCGGCGGCCATCGCGGCCGCGACCCAGAACACCGGGCGGTGGCTGTCGGTGCGGGCGGCGATCAGCCCGGTCACGATCATGCCGGCGCTGCCGCCGGCGCCCATGGTCGCGCTGACGACGCCGATCGCCATGGTCACCCGCTCGCGCGGGAACGTGTCCCGGATCATGCCGATGGCCAGCGGGATCAGCGCGGACGACACGCCCTGCAGGGCCCGCCCGGCGATCAGCACGACCAGCGAGCCGGACAGCGCGCAGATCACCGAGCCGGCCATCAGCAGCGACAGCGACAGCAGGACCATCCGCTTCTTGCCGTACATGTCGCCGAACCGCGTCAGCAGCGGGGTCGCGACGGCGCCGGCCAGCAGCGAGGCGGTGAACACCCACGTCACATCGGTGATCGGAGCGTCGAACAGGACCATGAGCTGGGGCAGCATCGGCAGCACGAGCGTCTGCTGCACCGCCACGCTCATCCCGGCGAACGCCAGGGCGAGCAGGGTGCGCCCGGTGTGCCCGGGGCGCGCGGCGGACCGCTCGGGCGCCTCGCGCGCCGTGGTGGGGGCGCCCGTCATGCGAACCTCCATCGGCCGGTCGGCGGTGGGCCGGCCGATCAGCGTGCTGTTACTTACCTTAAGTAATAGTAGAGCGGTAGGTTGGATGACATGTCAGCACCCGTTCCGCCGGACATCGCGGAGATCGAGCGGGCGATCAGCCGGGTCGCGCACCTGCTCACCCGGTTCCGGCAGCACGACCGCACCGTGGTCGCGGCGGGCGTCCCGGTCGACCGCGCGGCCGTCCCGCTGCTGCGCGCGCTCGCCGAGCACGAGGGGCCGATGCGGCCCGGGGAGCTCGCCGTCCGGCTGGCCGTGGAGGCGCCGCACGTCACCCGGCAGCTGCAGCGGCTGGAGCGGGCCGGGTACGTCGAGCGGGTGCCCGACCCCGACGACCGCCGGTGCCAGCGGGTCGGGCTCACCGGTGCCGGGCGGGCGGCCGTGGAGTCCATCCGGGCGTCCGGGCGGCGCTGGATCGGCGAGGCCCTCGCCGCGTGGTCGCCCGCCGAGCGCGAGCGGCTGGCCGGTCTCGTCAACCGGATGGTCGACGACTTCGCCGCGCACTCCGCCGCGACCGCCGCCGGGCCGGCCGCCGACGGCGACTGAACCGCCGACGATTCCTCCTTGTTCGTGGCGGACCCGCGCTCAGTGGGAAAATCGCAGGCCGCGGCGGGGACGGCCGGGTTTTGCCGCGGGCACCGGCCTCCATAGGGTTGCCTTCCGTGGACCTCCGTCTGCACAACCCCCGCGATGACGCCCCCCGCACGGGCCGCCGCAGCGCGGCCCTCCGCGTCCCTTCCCGGAAGGGACCCTGAATGCAGGTCGTCACCACCGCCGGCCACGGTGGGCACGGCAAGTCGGCGCTCGTGCGCGCCCTCACCGGCAAGCCGCCCGGGGAACCGGGCGCCTGGACGGAGCTGCCCTCCGGGCGGCGGGTGGCGTTCGTCGACGCCCCCGGCGGCGAGCGCTCCGTCCCGGCCATGATCGCGGGCGCCGCGCCGGCCCCCGCCGTCCTGCTGGCCGTCGCCGCCGACGAGGGCTGGATGGCCGGGACGCGGGAGCACCTGGCGGCGCTCGGCGCGCTCGGCGTCCGCGCCGGGGTCGTCGCCGTCACCAAGGCCGACACCGCCGACCCCAAGCTCGCGCTGCGGCAGGTCCGCGAGCGGCTCGCCGGGACCGCGCTGCGCGGCGTGGAGGCCGTCGCGGTCAGCGCCGTCACCGGCACCGGGCTGGACGCCCTCGCCGCCGCCCTCGACCGGCTCGCCGGCCGGCTGCCCGTCCCCGACCCCGCCGCCCCCGTGCGGCTGTGGATCGACCGCGCGTTCACCGCCGGGCGGCAGACCGTCGTCACCGGCACCCTCCCCGCCGGGACGGTCGCCGTCGGGGACGAGCTGCTCCTCATGCCCGCCGGCGCACGCGTCCGCGTCCGGACGATCGGCCGCACCGGGGAACCGTGCGAATCGGTCGGCGGCGTCTCGCGGGTCGTGCTGACCCTGCGCGACGCGGGCCGCGTGGAGGCCGGCATGGCCCTGGTCACCCCCGGCGCCTGGACCCACACCACCAGCGTCGACGTCCGCACCCGCTTCGGCGAGGCGTCCGGGCGGCTCGCGCGGCGGATGACCCTGCACCTCGGCTCGGCCGCCGTCCCGGTCCGGCTGCGGCCCCTCGGCCCCGACACCGCCCGCCTCACCCTGAACACGCGGCTCGCCCTGCACCTCGGCGACACCGGGATCCTGCGCGACCCGGAGCGCCGCTCGATCGCCGGGGTCAGCGTCCTGGACGTGCGCCCCCCGACGCTGGTGCGCCGCGACGCCGGCGCCGCCCGCGCCCGGGAGCTGGCGTCCTGGCCCGACCGGCCGGACGGCGCGGTCGTCCTGCGCCGGCACGGCGTGCTCCGCAGGTCCGAGCTGTCGGTCATGGGGTGCGCCGCCCCACCGGACGCCGTCGCGCCGGACGGCGAGTGGATCGCCGACCCCGCGCACTGGTCCGCGCTGTTCGAGCGGCTCACCGAGGAGGCGTCCCGGCACGCCGCGGAGAGCCCGCGCGCCCCGGGCCTGCCGCTGGAGACCGTCCGGCTCCGGCTCGGCCTCCCGTCGAGGCAGCTCGTCGAGGCGCTCGTGCGGCCGCCGCTGCGCGTCGAGGCCGGCCGCGTCTACGCCCCCGCCCCGGCCC
>NZ_SMKM01000366.1 GCF_004348665.1 Actinomadura sp. GC306
CCTCCAGCCCCCGCCCGCCGCCACTTAATGGACGAGCTCCGCACGGTGCGATCCACGTTATAGGGATTCGGTTCTCGGTACGACTCGGTCCCGGAAGGCTCCGGTCGGCGCGTGCCGCGCGGCGATCTTCCGCCGGTCCGGTCGCCCGGCTTGTGGCGCGGAGCGGAAAACGTGGTGGGACGGGTGGTGCGGAAGCGGTCTTAGAGGGCACCGGATCCCCTGCCCCCACGGGGCTACTCGCCAGTAGGAGGGTGTGACGGTGACGCGCCCGGGTAACCCGGCAGACAGGGGTCGCTAACTAGCTGGGAGGACTGCCGTGGAGGGGCCGTTCATGCGGATCGAGGACAGCGGGCTGGTGGTGCCGCTGCGCCCCGACGTTACGACGGTCGGGAGAGGGAGAGGAGTCGACGTACGCCTCGACGACCCGAGTGTGTCCCGTTTGCACGCAGAAATCGTCCGACGCGGTCCGTACGTCTACGTGGTGGACATGGGCCTGTCCCGCAACGGGACCCGAGTCAACGGCAGGCCGATCGCCCGCCGAGTCCTGGAGGACGGCGACGTCGTGAGCTTCGGCACGGCGCGCTGCCGGATGGGGGGCATCCCCCGTGAGGAGGTCGACCCGGACGTCGAACTTCGGCGTGCCGTCGCACCCGAGCTCACCCGCCGCGAGGTCGACGTGCTGACCTCGCTCTGCCGTCCCGCACTGTCCGACGAGGCGTTCGTGGCCCCGGCCACGGCGCGCGACATCGCCGGGGAGCTGGTGGTGACGGAGGCGGCCGTCAAGCAGCACCTGCTGCGCCTCTACCAGAAGTTCCGGATCCCCGAGGGCGCCAACCGGCGCACGCGGCTCGCCAACGAGGTCATCGCCATGGGCCTCGTCCGGCCGCTGCCGCCGGTGCACGTCCCGCAGGGCCGCCCGCCGATGGACGGGCGGGTCCCCGGGGTCCGCGGCACGACCGAGACCCGCAGGACCGGCACGGGACACGGGCACGCCAACGGTCCGGGCCGCCCGGCGCCGAGCGCGGCGGGACGGAGGGCCAGCTGAGGTGAGCCTGCGGTCGCCCTCCCGGCAGCGCGCAACGAGGGCGACCGCTTGAACCGGCCCGTGCGGGGCCGCGCGTGTGACGGCGCGGTCCCGTACCGGCGAGAAGTAGCGCAGGCCGTCACCGGGGTGCTGGTGGCGGCCTTCGCGCGTACTGGGCGGGGTGCGGTCAGCGGCGTTCGGCGGCTTCGACCACGTTCGCCAAGAGCATCGCGCGGGTCATCGGGCCTACGCCGCCCGGGTTCGGGGCGACCCAGCCGGCGACGTCGCGGACGTCGGCGGCGACGTCCCCGGCGAGCTTGCCGTCCACCCGGGACACGCCGACGTCGAGGACGGCGGCGCCCGGCTTGACCATGTCGGCGGTGATGAGGCCGGGGACTCCCGCGGCTGCCACGACGATGTCGGCGGCGCGGGTGTGCGCGGCGAGGTCGCGGGTCGCGGTGTGGCAGAGGGTGACGGTCGCGTTCTCGGAACGGCGGGTCAGCAGCAGGCCGAGGGAGCGGCCGACGGTGATGCCGCGGCCGACGACGGTGACCTCCGCGCCCTTGAGCGGGACGTCGAACCGGCGCAGCAGCTCCACGATGCCCTTCGGCGTGCAGGGCAGCGGGCCGGGCTGCATGAGGACGAGCCGCCCGAGGTTCGCGGGGTGCAGGCCGTCGGCGTCCTTGGCCGGGTCGATGCGCTCCAGCACGCGCTGCTCGTCCAGGCCCTTCGGCAGCGGGAGCTGCACGATGTAGCCGGTGCAGGCGGGGTCGGCGTTCAGCTCGGCGACGGCGCGTTCGACGTCGTCCTGGGTGGCGGTGGCGGGCAGGTCGCGGCGGATGCTCTCGATCCCGACCTCGGCGCAGTCCCGGTGCTTCATGTTGACGTAGGAGTGGCTGCCGGGGTCGTCGCCCACCAGCACCGTGCCGAGGCCGACGTGCACGCCGCGCTCGCGGAGCGCCTCGACGCGCCGCTTGAGGTCGGAGCGGATCTCCGCGGCCGTGGCCTTGCCGTCCAGAATCTGTGCCGTCATGCGTTCCTCCGCGGTGTGGCCGGAGGCCCGTCCACCCAGGCGCGCGGTGTCCGGACCGTCGTTCGCTCCCCGGTGGTGATCCACCTTGACCGCGCCAGTCGCGTGAAGGCCATGGTAGTCGGCGGGGCGACGGCCCCCGGGACGGTCTAGTCCTCGGAGCGGCTGCGCCGGGCGATGACCCGGTCGGTGCCGTGCCAGCCGACGTGCGCGGCCAGGACCGCGACGAGGAAGGCGGCGAGGAGGCCGATCATCTGCCGGGACTCCATCAGCAGCGTGGCCGCCTGGTAGACCGACGCCATCATGAGCGACAACACCACGTCCATGCACGCCTCCAGCAATGCGAAAGTCGCGCCGGGGTCAACGGAGGGTCATGGACGCGACGAGCCCGAGGCTACCCGCAGAAAAGACGGGTCTGAACAGCCAAACCCGGTGCGACGGTGTTCTCCGTCACACCGGGCATGGTCGTCGATCAGTGGAAGAAGTGCCGGACACCCGTGAAGTACAGGCTGATCCCGGCCTTCTCGGCGGCGGCGATGACCTTGTCGTCGTTGACCGATCCGCCGGGCTGGACGATCGCCCGGACGCCCGCGCCGGTCAGCACCTCCAGGCCGTCCGGGAACGGGAAGAACGCGTCGGACGCGCCCACCGCGGCGGCGGCGCGCTCGGCCCCGGCCCGCTCGACGGCGAGCTTCGCGGAGTCGACCCGGTTGACCTGGCCCATGCCGACGCCGACGGTTGCGCCGTCCGCGGCGAGGAGGATCGCGTTGGACTTCACCGAGCGCACGGCGCGCCACGCGAACGCGAGGTCGGCGAGCGTGGCCGCGTCTGCGGCGCTCCCGGCCTTGAGCTCCCAGGTGGCGGGGTCGTCGCCGGAGGCGTCCACGCGGTCGACGCTCTGCAGCAGGACGCCGCCGTCGATCCGCCGGTACTCGGACGCGTTCGCGGGCCCCTCCGGGCAGCGCAGCAGCCGGATGTTCTTCTTGCGGGTGAGGATCTCCAGGGCGTCGTCCTCGAAGCCGGGCGCGACCAGGACCTCGGTGAAGACCTCCGCGACCTGCTCGGCCATCGCGGCGGTCACCGGGCGGTTCACCGCGATGACGCCGCCGAACGCCGACAGCGGGTCGCAGGCGTGCGCCCTGCGGTGCGCCTCGGCGGCGTCCGCGCCGATCGCGATGCCGCACGGGTTGGCGTGCTTGATGATCGCGACGGCGGGCTCGGGGAAGTCGTAGGCGGCGCGGCGGGCGGCGTCCGCGTCCACGTAGTTGTTGTAGGACATCTCCTTGCCGTGGAGCTGCTCCGCCCCGGCCAGGCCGCCGCCCCGGGCCTCGGTGTAGAGCGCGGCGCGCTGGTGGGGGTTCTCGCCGTAGCGCAGGACGTTCGCGCGCTCCCACGTCACGCCGAGGAAGTCGGGCCACTGCGCCTCGGCGGCCGTCTCGTCCGGCGCGTAGGTGCTCGCGAACCAGGACGCCACGGCCACGTCGTAGGACGCGGTGTGCGCGAACGCACGCGCGGCCATGCGGCGCCGCTCCGCGAGTGTGAACCCGCCGGCCTTCACGGCGTCCAGGACCGCCCCGTAGGCGGACGGGTCGACCACGACGGACACGCTCGCGTGGTTCTTCGCCGCCGCCCGGACCATCGTGGGCCCGCCGATGTCGATCTGCTCGACGCACTCGTCCGGCTTCGCGCCCGAGTCGACGGTGTCGGCGAACGGGTACAGGTTCGCCACGACCAGGTCGAACGGCTCGACGGCCAGGTCGTCGAGCTGCTGGAGGTGCTCCTCCTTGCGGCGGTCGGCGAGCAGGCCCGCGTGCACCTTCGGATGGAGGGTCTTGACCCGGCCGTCCAGGCACTCGGGGAACCCGGTGAGCTTCTCGACCTTCATGACCGGCACCCCGGCGGCGGAGATCCGCCCCGCGGTGGACCCGGTGGAGACGATCTCCACGCCGGCCTCGTGCAGGCCCCGGGCGAGCTCTTCCAGCCCGGTCTTGTCGTACACGCTGATCAGCGCGCGCTTAATCGCCACCCGACTCACCGGCCGAGCTCCCCTCTTGATCGGACGAACAGGTCCTGCACTTCATGGAGACCCGCCTGCCGTGCGCGGTCCAGCCGTCGCGGGCCAGCCGTCCGACGACGTCGACCAGGAGCCGGCGCTCCACCCGCTTGATGCGCTCGTGCAGGGAGTCCTCGTCGTCATGCCAGCCCACCGGGACGGTCTCCTGGGCGATGACGGGTCCGGTGTCCACGCCTTCGTCGACGAAGTGAACCGTACAGCCCGTCACCTTGACCCCGTAGGCCAGGGCGTCCCGGACGGCATGCGCGCCGGGGAACGCCGGCAGCAGCGCCGGGTGGGTGTTGACGGTGCGGCCGCCGAACCGCGCGAGGAAGCGCGGGCCCAAAATCTTCATGAACCCGGCGGACACCACGAGGTCGGGCTCGTGCGCGGCGACCGCCTCGGTGAGCGCGGCGTCCCAGTCGGCGCGGGACGGGAAGTCCGGGATCCGGACGGTGAACGTGGGCAGCCCGGAGCGTTCGGCGCGGGCGGTTCCGCCGATATCGTGGCGGTCCGCCCCCACGGCCACCACTTTCGCCCCGTAGGCTGGATCCGCGCAGGCGTCGAGCAGCGCTTGTAGGTTGGTCCCCGCGCCGGAGACGAGGACGACGAGCCGGGCGGACACCATGACTCCCTGGTGGACGGTCGGGCGGGGGTTCGGCCAGGACGAAGCCTATCGGCCGGTCCGGCGCACTTCGCAGGCAGACCGCGCGGGCCGCATCCGGTTCCGCACCATTGCAGGAGGAATGAGACGTGAGCGAGCAGCCGGACCGTCCGGCCCAGCCCGAAGACCGCCCCGACGGGCGGCCGGCGGGTCAGCCGCCCGCGGGGCCGCGCCAGCCGCAGCGCAGCGGATGGCGGGCGCTGTGGCTCGGCGGCATCGCGCTGCTGACGTCGTTCTTCTTCTATCCGCTCGGCCTGGTGCTGGGCATCGCGGCGCTGGTGGTGGGCGTCCGCGCCCGCCGGGCCGCGCGCGCCTCCGCCGGGTCCGCGCCGGGCGCCGTGCCCGGCATCGTGCTCGGCTCGGTGGGCCTGGCGTTCTCGGTGCTGTCGGTGTCGCTGACGGTGTTCCTGTGGTCGGAGCTGAGCGGCTACCAGAACTGCCTCGGCACCGCGAACACCGCGACCGACGAGCAGACGTGCCAGGACGAGTACTACCCGAAGATCGAGGACAAGCTCGGCCTGCCCGCCGGGAGCATGGAGGAGTACGGCGACCTGCTCTGACCGGCCCGCCGCTGCCGAAGGCCCCTACTCGAGCCGGTCGTCGTGTCCGCCGGGCGGCGGGTCCTCGCGCAGGACGTAGATCGCGCCGCCGCGGTTCTCGGTGCGCCCGGGGTCTTCGCGCGGCGGCGGGACGGGACGCTCCGCCGCCGCGGGTTCGTCGGGCGGGTCGTCCACCAGGTGGCCTTCGACCACGACCGTCCCGTCGCTCGGCGCCGGGGGCGGGTCCTTCGCGGGGCGCCTC
>NZ_SMKM01000367.1 GCF_004348665.1 Actinomadura sp. GC306
CCCCCTGAACGCGGGAATGACCGTGCGCTCCGGTCAGTCATGTGCACGTCCGGCCCTGGACAGGGCAGGATGGGTCCATGAGGGAAACCCGAGCGACGGTGAGCGGTCTGCGCACGGCGATCGAGCGCAGCGGTTACTACCCGGCCCTGGTCGCGGACGCGGTCGAGTCGGCAGTCGGGGACGAGCCCGTCGTCGCCTACGTGGTGCACCATGAGGCGACGTTCGACCCGGCGATGGAAGTGCGGCGGCACGTGACCGTGCTCGTCCTTTCGGCGAGCCGGCTGCTGGTGTGCCACACCGACGAGCATCCACCGGGCGAGGGCATGGCCCGGCCGCACGCCTCCACCACCACCGAGGCCGTCAAGCTGGAACGCGTCCAGTCGGTCGCGGTGACGCGGGTCGTTCCGGACCCGGCCTCGTACGTGCCGGGCGTCCCGCCGACCGAGGTGGTGCTGACGATCGGCTGGGGCGCCATCGCGCACGTCGACCTGGAGCCCGCGACCTGCGGCGACGAGAACTGCGAGGCCGACCACGGCTACACCGGCAGCGTCACGGCGGACGACCTGTCCCTGCGGGTGAGCGAGGCGGCCGACGGTGCCGAGGCCGTCGGGCAGGTGCTGGCGTTCGCCGCGGAGCTGTCCGCCGCGACCGCGCGCTGAGCCGAGCCGACCGCCCCCGTGACCGGAGCTGATGAGTGACCGAAACGAAACAGACGGCCGAGCCGAGCGGGGAGGCGCCCGTCCCGCGGTACGGGGCGGGCGCCCTCGCCGATCTCCCGTCGTCGGTGCTGGCGGCCCTCGGCGTCCCGGACGCCGCCAACGTGCTGGAGCTGCCGGCGCTGCCGCGCGCCTGCGTCCTGCTGGTCGACGGCCTCGGCTGGCAGCAGCTCAGGGCCCACCCGGACGAGGCGCCCTTCCTGAACGCGATGCAGGGCCGCCCGATCACGGCCGGGTTCCCGGCGACGACGGTGACCAGCCTGGCCTCGCTGGGCACGGGCGCCGTGCCCGGCGCGCACGGGCTGCTCGGCCTGCAGGTGGCGGTGCCCGACACCGGCAGGCTGCTCAACTGCCTGCTCTGGAAGGCCGAGGACGCCGACCCGGAGACGTTCCAGCCCGTCCCGACCGCGTACGAGCGGGCGGCGGCGGACGGCGTCGAGACCGCGTACGTCTCGCTGCACCAGTACCGCAGGTCGGCGCTCACCCGCGCCACCGCCCGCGGCGCCCGGTACGTGAGCGCCGAGAGCCTCGGGCAGCTCGTCGGGCGGGTCGAGAAGGCGCTGCGCCGCGGCGGCCGCTCGTACGTGACCGCGTACCACGCCGACCTCGACGCGACCGGCCACCGGTTCGGTGTCGGCTCCCGCGACTGGCGGCACCAGCTGCGGTTCGTGGACGTCCTCGTCCAGGAGATCGCGGCTGTCCTGCCGCCCGGGACGGCGCTGTACGTCACGGCCGACCACGGCATGGTCGACCCCACCGAACGCGTCGACGCCGACACCGTGCCCGAGCTGCGGGAGGGGGTCGCCCTCCTCGGCGGCGACGCCCGCGCCCGGTACGTCTACAGCGAGCCGGGCGCCCATGACGACGTCCTCGCCGCCTGGACGGACGTGCTGGGCGACAGGGCGTGGGTGGTCTCGCGCGAGCAAGCAGTGGCGGACGGCTGGTTCGGCCCGATGGGCCCGGGGATGGCGGAGCGCGTCGGCGACGTCGTCGCGGTACCGCACACCGACCTCGCGATCGTGGCGTCCGAGCGCGAGCCGTGGCTGGAGCGGATGGTCGGCATGCACGGTTCGCTCGTCCCCGCCGAGCAGCTCGTGCCGCTGCTCACCACGTCCCGGCCCTGACCCGCCGCCGATCCCTCAGGACGAATCGCAATGAACCGGATGTCGCCCCTCCCTAATCCGGGCAACGGCGGTCAAACTGGCGGTGTGCACCCTCTCATCGAAGTGCCCGCGTTGGACCGGCTGCTGCGGCGGCGGACGCCCGTGGTCCTGCTGGACGCCCGATGGCATCTGGCGGGACCGCCGGGGATCGAGTCCTACCGCAAGGGGCACCTGCCCGGCGCCGTCTTCGTCGACCTCGACCGCGACGTGGCCGGGCCGCCGGGCCCCGGCGGGCGCCACCCGCTGCCCGAGCCGAGCGCGTTCCAGGCGGCCATGCGCCGCGCGGGCGTCGCGGAGGACGGCCTCGTCGTGGTCTACGACGACGCCGACTCCACGGCCGCCGCGCGCGTCTGGTGGTCGCTGCGGTACTTCGGGCACGAGCAGGTTCGCGTCCTGGACGGCGGCTACCGCGCCTGGACGGAGGCGGGCCGCCCGGTGAGCACCGAGGAACCCGACGTCAAACCGGGTGATTTCATCGCACGTCCGGGGCGGCTGCCCGTCCTGGACGCGGAGGGGGCCGCCGAGCTGGCGACGGCCGGGGTCCTGCTGGACGCCCGCGCCGCCGAGCGGTACCGGGGCGAGCAGGAGCCCGTCGACCCCGTCGCCGGGCACATACCCGGCGCCCGCAACGCCCCGACGTCCGGCAACGTCGGCGTGGACGGCCGGTTCCTGCCGCCCGAGCTGCTCCGCGAACGGTTCGCCAAGCTCGGCGCCACCGACGCCCTCGACGTCGGCGCCTACTGCGGCTCCGGCGTGACCGCCGCCCACGAGATCCTCGCCCTCAACCTCGCGGGGATACCCGCCGCCCTCTATGTGGGCTCGTGGTCGAACTGGGTGACGGACCCGTCCAACCCCGTCGCCACCGGCGACAACTGACCGTCCGCACACGGCGGTCACCCGGCACCGAAGCACAGGAAACCGGCCACCCCCTCGGGGCGGGGGAGGGCCGCCATGGCTCGGGCCGGGGAGCGGCCGGCGGCCAGGGCGGTGTGGAAGGCGGTCATGAAGTCCGGTGTCGCCTCGTCGCGGACCGGGGTGACGGCGGCGACGATGGTGGCGGTGCCGAGGGCGAGGAGGGCGCCCGCCATGCCGAGGACGGCGTCGCCCTCGGCGGCCCGGCCGATGTCGCACGCCGACAGGACGATCATGCGCGGAGGGGCGGCCGGTTCGTCCAGGTCGTGCACGACCAGGGGGCCATCGGCTAGACGCAGGCGCGAGAACAACGGGTTGCCCTCGCGGAACTCGCCGTGGGCGGCGATGTGGACGAGTGCGGCGCCGTCCAGGGCGTCCCTGACGCGTTCCGCGCGCGCGTCAGGACCGTCTAGGACGATCGCCTGCGGGTGGAGGCGGTGCAGAGCGGCGATCTCGCGTCCGGCGTGATCGAGGTCGGGGCCTGCCACGAGCACGACATGCCCGTCCGTGCGTTTGGGTTCGCGGGCGTGCAGCCAGGCCCCGACAGACGGGACGACCGTGAACGGACGTCCCGCCAGGGAGGGCAGCACCGCCCAGGGCAGGCCGTGCAGCGTGCCGGTCGGTGCGAGGACGAGCTCCCGGTCACCGGTATGGCGGCGAAGCGGGCCGAACAGCGCATCGTCGAGCCGCCGGGCCGCGTCGGTGAGCGCCGAGAGCGGCTCGGGGGCGTCCTGCGCGGCGAGGCGGCGGACCGCGAAGCGGATCACCCCGGTCTCGCGGACGGCGTCGTCGGCCGGCCCGAGGTGGTGGCGATGGGCCTCACCCGCGGCGACGGTCACCGCGTGCAGCTCGGGACCGATCTTGATGATCTCGACGAGAGCCCGCTCGCCGAGGGCGGCGGCGACCTCCTCGACGCCCGGGAAGCGGTGCGGAGACGTCCCGGGCGGGCGGCGGCGCGTCCGCGCGCGGATCTCCGCCTCCAGGTTCGCGACGTCCTCCGCCGGCGCGGCCGGGACGCTCCCGGCCATCCCCGCCGTGTGCTCGACGCTGAGAACACGCAGCCTTGTCAGCGCCTCAGCGCGCCCGGGATCCCGCGGAGGCCGCACCCGGGCCGGGCGCGCGATCGCCCGCCGCCGCTCCTCGACGGCGAGCAGCTCCGACGCCGAGCCGGCCAGCCCGAGCCCGAGTTCGGACAGCTCACCGGCGAGCCCGGCCGCGCGTGCCCGCAGGTCGAGCGCACCGAGCGTCTCCGCGTGCTCCTCGGTCACCTGGAGCCCGGCGCCGACCGCCGCGACCGCGCCCGCGTGATCGGCCCGCGCGGCGCGTTCGAGCGCGACGGCGTGCCAGCCCGCGATCTGAGCCTGCACCGAGCCGTCCGAACGTCCGACACGGGAGAGCAGGTGCCCGGACGGCCTGCCGAGCGCCAGCGCCACGCGGGCCGCGACGATGCGGGCCTCGTCCGCGGCGTCGGCCCAGCCGCCGCTCTCCAGCCGGGCGGCCGCGGCCTCCGCCGAACGCAGCAGGACGGGTGAGCGCTCCCCGCACGCCCAGCGGGCCCTGAGTAACACGTGCTCGGCCAGGAGCATCCATCCCGTCCGCTCCTGCTCGGCGAACAGGGCGCGTGCCTGTTCGGCGGCGTCCGTGCACCGCTCCGGATTGGCGTCCGCCAGCTCGGCGTGGGCGAGGAGGAGGTAGCCATCCGCGATGTCGCATCTGTAGCCGTTCGCCGTTGCGGCGTCCAAGGCGGCGGTGAGCACGGGACGGGCCTCGCCTGGCAAGCCCGCCATGATGAGGGTCTCCGCCTGGTCGAACCGGCACTGCGCCAGGCGTTCACCGGTCAGATGCGGCTCGGCCTCGGCGAAGAGCCGAAGCGCGCGCGGGACGTCCCCACGGCGCGACACCACGAAGGCAAGATTCCCCTTGGCCATGGCCGTCTGGTGATGTAACCCAGCGGCCTCGCCCACGGCGACCGCCTCCGTCAGGTCGCTCTCTGCCGCCGCCAGGTCGCCGCGGAACGCCCGGGCAAGACCGAGGTTGGTGAGCAGACCATTGAGGACGGCCGGATCGTGCCCGTCCCGTAACCGAGGCAGAGCATGCGCGGCAAGTTCGTGCGCTTCGTCCAGCCGCCCTGCCCGCGCCAGCGCGCAAGCCTTGTTGGCCGCCAGCCGGTCCGCATCCTCGCCCTGGAGGACGGCCTCCGCCGCATGTGCGTGGGCGAGCGCCTCGGCGAGGTCACCGCGCGCCGTGAGCAGGCCGACCAGGCTCATCCGCACCTGCGCCGCCCGGTACCCGTCGCCGCGTGCCAGCTCCAGCGCCCTGTGCAGGAAGCCGAGCCCCTCGTCCAGGCGCCCCAGTTCCTTGGCGGCCAGCCCGGCGATCCGCAGCGCCACCACGCCGCCACCGCGTTCGATCAGCGCCAGCGCCCGCACGTACGCGGTCGCCGGGTCGACGGACGCGAGCCGTAGGAGGGCGCGCTCGTCCGGCGCGGGCGCGGTCACAGCCGCACCCAGCTCGTCACGATCGACGTGCCGTCGTCCAGCCGCAGCACCAGGCTCACCAGGCCCGCGGGCACGCGCGGCACCCAGAACAGCCCGGCGGCCTCCGCGCGGACCTCGATCCCGTCCGGCGGGAGGTCCCGGTGCCGGACCTGGACGGCCCCGGACGCCGGCGGGACGAGCCGCCCGGTGAGCTCCCGGTCCCGGCCGGACTCCGCCACCTCGACCTCCACCGTCGCGCCGGAGCACGCGAACGTCAGCACCCTCCCCGGCC
>NZ_SMKM01000368.1 GCF_004348665.1 Actinomadura sp. GC306
GCCCAACCCCGGCCCCCCGCGATCGCGTCCAAGGCAGATCCCCGAAACCAGATCACACGGCGAGCCGAAGCGAGCCAGCCATTTACGAGGCCAGGCGCGCCAGCGCCGAAGCCGAGGCGATGCCCCGGGCCTGGAGACCTCAGCCACCGCACCAACCCCGCAACGACCTCAACGCCTGCGATCGCGTCCGAAGGCAGGCTTCGAGCGAAGCAAGAAGCCTGATCGCGCAGCGAGCCCCCAGGGCGAGTCGGAGCGATGCAGCGATCGCGCGCAGTGCCCGTTGAAGGAAGGCGCTCTAGCGCCTGACGCCGAGGGCACTGCCATGAGACGCAGCTCGGGCGATGAGGTCGCCTAGGTGGTCGTTGACGACGCTGGGGCGTTCCATCATGGCCATGTGGCCGGCGCCCGGGATGATCTCCAGGCGGGAGTCGGGGATGCAGCCGGCGATGCGGAGGCTGTGCTCGGCGGGGGTGAGGAGGTCGTTCTCGGCGCCGAGGACGAGGTTGTCGGCCCCCGCGAGCGCCGCGCAGTCGCTGATCACGTCCGTGGTGATCATCGAGTGGAGGTAGCCGGCGAAGGCGTCCATGCGGGTCTCGGACATCATCTGCTCGGCGAACGCGACCGCGGCGGGGCTGGCGTCCGGGCCGAAGGCGATGCGGTCCTCGACGAGGACGGCGGAGCCGCGGCCGAAGTGGCGGACCTTCTCGACGGCGCCGGAGCCGGCGCCGAGGGCGGCGAGGGCGCGCGGCATGACGCGCTGGCTGACGCGGGCGAGCAGGGCCGGCATGCCGAGGGTGACCTCGCCGAGGGCGGCGGACGACGTGCAGAGCAGCCCCGTCGCGACGATCTTGCGGCCGAACAGCTCGGGGTTCTCGTCCGCGAACTTCATGATCGTCATGCCGCCCATGGAGTGCCCGACGAGGACGACGGGCGTCTGCGCGGGGACGGTCGCGTCGATGACGGCGGCGAGGTCGGCGGCCAGCCGGGCGACGGTGTAGCCGTCGCGGGCGCCGCCGTCGGAGCGGCCGTGGCCGCGCTGGTCCCAGAAGACGAGGCGGCCGAGGCCGCGCAGGGCCTTGCGCTGGAAGTGCCAGGAGTCCTGGGTGAGGGTCCAGCCGTGGCAGAACACGACGGCGAGGTCGGTGCGGTCGTCCCCGTCGATCTCGGCGTAGAGGCGGGTGCCGTCGTCGGCGCGGACGGCGACGGGGCGGCCGCGCAGCGATCCGAACGGCTCGCCCGCGTGCGGGTCGGGCCGCAGTTGCAGGCGCCGCATGGCGCGGCGCTGGACGGCGAGCCCTGCGCCGGCGCCGGCCGCGCCGGCGGCCGTGACGGCGAGCAGGCCGCCGAGGCCCTTCCAGAGAGCGGCGCGGCCGCTGCGGGGCTGCTCGGCGGGAGCGACGCGGCTCGTCCTGGCGGCACGGCCCATGGTCCGTTCCTCCGTTCCGGCAATGACCAACCAGTCAGTAACTTTCAGGGGCAACGCCACCACAAATTAACGCCATAGTCCACTTCAAGGGGCGTGTCCCGGCCGTCCTGTTCGCGCAGGCAGGCTTCGGCGAGGTCGGGCGGGAACTCGATGCCGAGGACGGCGGCGAGGTCCTCCCGGCGCTGGAACGACCACCGGATCGTCAGCGGTTCCCGGTTGAAGCCGTGCCGCGTCCAGAAGCGCTCCACGGCCTCCGGGTCGTACTTCGGCAGGCTCCGCCGGAACCAGCGGCCGAACGTGGAGCGCGTGGCGTCGTTGTCGATGATGAAGATCGCGCCGCCGCGCCGGACGACCCGGGCGAGTTCGGCGAGGCCGGGTTCGCAGCCCGGCCCGAAGAAGTAGGCCCAGCGGGCGTGGGCGACGTCGACCGAGGCGTCCGGGAGCGGCAGCGCCTGCGCCGCGCCGACCCGGACGGTGACGCCCGGCAGGTCGCGGACCCGGCGGGCGGCGGCGGACGCGAGGCCCGCGTGCGGTTCCACGCCGATCACCCGGTTCGCGTCCTCGGCGAAGAACGGCAGGTGGTAGCCGGTGCCGCAGCCGACGTCGAGGACGTCCGCCCCCTTCCACGGCCGGACGGCGCGCATCGCGTCGGCGAGGATCCCGTCCGGGTCGACGGCGCGGTTCTCCAGCTCGTAGATCCGGGGAGAGTTCCAGATGTTGGGGCTCGGCACGGCGCCCCGGGCGATCTCGGCCACGGGACCAGAGGGTAGTCACCGACACCCGCCGCCCGGTCAAGATCACGGAGAGCAATCGGTATCACGCGTGGCGAGGGTTTCATCACGGCCGTGGCCGCATAGGCTTTGCCTTGCGTACATCGCCCCTGCGAACATCACGAAGCGACCATTCCTGGCGAGGAAGCCTTGACTCCGCAGCACAACGGCGTCTCTTCACCGGCCCTCCGCGTTCCGGACGCGCCGATCACGCTCTCCACCGCGTCGGTATACCCGGAAAAGGTGCCGAGCGCGTTCGAGATCGCCGCGCTGCTGGGCTACGACGGCATCGAGGTCATGGTCTCGACGGACGCCTCGTCGCAGGACCTGAACGTCCTGCGCCGGCTGTCGGACTACCACCAGATGCCCATCAAGTCGATCCACGCGCCTTGCCTGCTGCTCACGCAGCGGGTCTGGGGACGTGAGCCCTGGGGCAAGCTCGTCCGCTCCAAGGAGGTCGCAGAGGAACTGGGTGCGGAGGTCGTCGTCGTCCATCCGCCGTTCCGCTGGCAGCGCGATTACGCGAAAGAGTTCGTCGAGGGCCTCGCCCGTATGCAGGAGGAGACGGACGTGCTGTTCGCGGTGGAGAACATGTTCCCGTTGAAGGCGCGTGGAGCCGAGGCGGGCATGTATCTGCCCGACTGGAACCCCGTCGACCAGGACTTTCCGTACGTCACCCTCGACCTGTCCCACACCGCCGTGTCCGGCTCGGACTCCCTCGACATGGCCGCGAGGCTGGGCGACCGCCTGCGGCACATCCACCTCGCAGATGGCGTGGGCATCACCAACAAGGACGAGCACCTCGTGCCCGGCCGCGGGAACCAGCCCTGCGGGCCGATGCTGGAGAACCTCGCCGAGAGCGGCTTCCGCGGGCACATCGTCCTGGAGGTCAACACCCGCCGCGCGTCCAGCCGCGTCGAGCGGATGGAGGACCTCGCCGAGGCGCTGGCCTTCGCCCGCCTGCACCTCGCCGCCGCCCCGTACACCTGGGAGGTGACCTCGGCGGGGGAGATCAGCCGCCGGGGCGTGCGGTGACCGGCGCGCGCACCGGGGACGAGACCGCGAAGAAGCCCACGGCACGGGGGCCCGGACGGCGGCCCGGCCCCACCGAGACCCGCGAGAAGATCCTCGCCGAGGCGCGCACCCTGTTCGCCGAGAAGGGGTACGACGGCGCGTCGCTGCGCGCCATCGCCCGCGCTGCCGGGGTCGATCCGGCGCTCGTCCACCACTTCTTCGGCAACAAGGAGGGCGTGTTCGTCGAGGCGATGCGCTTTCCCGCCGACCCGGCCGTCGTGCTTCCGCGGATCCTGGCCGCGCCCAGGGACCGGCTCGGCGAGACGATGGTCCGCGTCTTCCTGGAGATCTGGGGGGACGATGAGCGCCGCGCGCCGCTGCTGGCCATGCTGCGCTCCGCGATGACCAACGAGCGGGCGGCGGTGCTGCTGCGCGAGTTCGTCACGGCCGCCCTGTTCGGGCGGGCCAAGGAGGCCACCGACGCGCCCGCCCTGGGGATCCAGGCCGCCGCCGGCCAGATGATCGGCGTGATGATCCTGCGCCACGTGGTGCGGGTCGAGCCGCTGGCCTCCGCCTCCGAGGACGAGCTGGTCGAGCTGCTCGCGCCCACCCTGCAGCGCTACCTCGTGCCCTGATCCGGCCCGTGCCCTGATCCGGCTCGTGCCCTGATCCGGACAGCCTCCTTTCCTCTTGCCCGATGCCCTTGACCGGGCTCGGCGCGTCCGCATAAATTCAACACATGATGAAATCTAGTCCGGCGGTGAGCGTGCGGGACCTGCGGGTCGTGCGCGGGGGCCGCGAGGTCCTGCACGGGATCACCTGCGACGTGCCGCGGGGCTCGGTCGTGGGACTGCTCGGCCCGAGCGGCTGCGGGAAGAGCACGCTGCTGCGGGCACTGGTCGGCGTGCAGATCGTCAAGGGCGGCACCGTGACCGTCCTCGGCGAGCCCGCCGGCTCGCCCGGCCTGCGGCGCCGCGTCGGGTACGCGACGCAGACGCCCGCCGTGTACGCCGACCTCACCGTCGCCGAGAACCTGCGCTACTTCGCCTCCGTCCTGGGCGCCCCGCGCGGCGACGTGGACCGCGTCGTCGACGAGGTGGGGCTCGGCCCGAGGCGCGACCAGGTCGCCGCCACGCTGTCCGGCGGCCAGCTCAGCCGCGTCAACCTCGCCGTCGCGCTGCTGGGCGAGCCCGAACTCCTCGTCCTGGACGAGCCGACCGTGGGCCTCGACCCGGTGCTGCGCCAAGAGCTGTGGGGACTGTTCCGCGGGCTCGCCGACCAAGGCCGCACCCTCATCGTGTCCAGCCACGTCATGGACGAGGCCGGCCGCACCGACCGGCTCCTCCTCATGCGCGAGGGCCGGGTCCTCGCCGACGGGACACCGGACGGCCTGCGCTCCCGCACCGGCACGTCCGACCTCGAAGAGGCGTTCCTCCACCTGATCGCCGAGACGGCCGGGAGCCCCGCATGAGCATCGCGATCACCCTCGCCACGGCGCGCCGCATCCTGGTGCAGCTCAGGCACGACCACCGCACCCTCGCCCTGCTCGTCGCCGTGCCGGCGCTGCTGATGATCCTGCTGCGGTACGTGTTCGACGAGCCGATGCTCTTCGACCGGATCGGGCCGATGCTGCTCGGCCTGTTCCCGTTCACCGTCATGTTCGTCGTGACCAGCGTCGCCACGCTCCGGGAGCGGACGAGCGGCACCCTGGAACGGCTCATGACCATGCCGCTCGGCAAGCTCGACCTCCTGCTCGGCTACGCCCTCGCCTTCGGGGTGATCGCGCTGGTCCAGGTGGGCGTCGTGCTGCTGATCTCGCTGACCTGGCTCGGCCTCGACCTGAGCGGTTCGCTCGGCTCCCTGGTGCTCGTCGCCGTCCTGGACGCCCTGCTCGGCATGTCGCTCGGCCTTTTCGCCAGCGCCTTCGCCCGGACGGAGTTCCAGGCCGTGCAGTTCATGCCCGCCTTCGTCCTGCCGCAGCTGCTGCTGTGCGGGCTGATCGTCCCGCGCGACGACATGGCGGCCTGGCTCCAGGCGATCTCGGACGTCCTGCCGCTCTCCTACGCGGTGGAAGGCATGCGAGAGATCAGCACCCGCACCGAGTTCACCGCCACCCTCGCCCTGGACGTAACCGTCATAGCCGCCTTCACGCTAGTCGCCCTCCTGCTGGGCGCCGTGACCCTCCGCCGCAGAACCGTCTAGCGCGTCCCTGCCCCGGAACTCGTTGACTTGCGGCGTGTTGTTGTTATGGAGCGCGTCATAACAACAACACGCCGCAAGTCAACGGATTCGGTGGGCGGGGACCCTTGGGGGTGGGGTTCGGTTTAC
>NZ_SMKM01000369.1 GCF_004348665.1 Actinomadura sp. GC306
CGGCGAGGGCGTGAACGCGACGAGCCCCCGGCCGCATCCGGCCGGGGGCTCGTCGGGGATCGAGCGGGAGGGTCAGGCGAGATCGTGCTCGCTGCTCTTGACCGAGCGCGTGAACGCCGCCCACGCCGACGCACTGAAGGTCAGTTTCGGCCCATCCGGATCCTGGGAGTCCCGAACACCGACCACGGGAGAGAGGCCCGCCACCTCAACGCACTCGCCGCCGCTGTGTCCGCTGTAGCGGCTCTTGCGCCAGAGACCTGCTACTTCGACGCAGTCGCCGCCATCATGGTCGCTGTGGCTGCTCTTGCGCCACAGACTTGCCACCTCAACGCAGTCGCCGCCGCTGTGGCCGCTATGGCTGCTTTTTCGCCAGTGGACGCCGGTCATGTCCTTCATAGGCTCTCCATCACCGTTGTGATCATGGCCCGCGACTCCTCGACGGGGAGCGCATAGCCTCGGAGTAGATCCCAGCGTACGACCTTGTCTTGAACTCTGGCAGGTTTCGCGATCAACATTCCTTCCCCCGCGGACTCGGTGTAGGCAAGGTTCGGCCTGTCATCAAAGCCCAGGATGGTGAAGCTACCCTCAAGACCAGCGTGATAGCCGGACCTGTTGGGCACAATCTGGATCATGGTATTGATCCGTTCGGAAGCTTCGAGCAAGAACTCGAGTTGCTCCCGCATTATATCCGGGCTGCCAATGGGGCGCCGTAGTGCAACCTCATCCACCACGAGCCATGTATGAGGTGGATTATCGCGTCTCAGGATTTCCTGTCGCTCCATGCGCTTGGTCGTTAGCTCAGCGATGTTGGCTCCCTCGGTGCTGGTGATGATGGAGCGCGTGTAGTCCTCGGTCTGGAATAGGCCGTTGATGAGTAGTGCGCAGAAGATGCGATAGGACGTTGCCTTCTTCTCGTACTCAAGGTACTCCGGGAAGCCGGGCGGAAGAATGTGCTGGACCTCGACCTCATTAACCAGTTTCCACAGGCGGTAAAAGTGGCCGCCTGTCTTGAAGTACGTGTCGAGGTCGAGTGCGCTCTGTTCGGAGACCTTGCGTCCACTCTCCATCGTGCTGATCCACTGCGGTGTGCAGCCGAGTGCGTCAGCGAGGCCCTTCCCGGTCAGCCCGGACCCGTCCCGCAGGCGGCGGAGTTCTGTTCCGAAGAAGACGCGTGCTCGATTCTCGCCCATTTGCTGCCTCCGGGGGGTAAACCAGCGGGGGACTGGTTGAGTTGATCTTGGCTCGACTTGACCGCCGCTGTTGCGCGGTCACTGGCGCACTTTAACTCGGACCCCAATGCTGTTCGCAAGCTTTTCGGCGCAACGACAGACAACGAGGTCCATGAGATGGCAAAGAGGCCAGTATCGAACAATTCTCAGAAGACAGGGCAATTGCCCTTGATGTCCGATTGGCAAGGTGAGCGATTGGACGGCGGGCTCCGCGCGCAGCGGCTCGTGGGTCTGACCGACTACCAGGTGCTCAACGGATGCCTGGACGAGGTGCGAGCCCAGGACGAAGGCGAGCTGTGGGTTCTCTGCGATGCGCAGACACGGCTGGCCGAGCGGGTCGCCCTGGCCGAGTCCATGAGGAGGCGGCCGTGAGCGTTCCCGAGCACGAGTCACCGGCCGTCGAGTCGTACGTGCGGCTGAAGGCGCTCGAGATGCACCTCAAGGCCCACGGCTTCACGACCCACCACGTGGCCGGGGGACTGGTCGTGCGGAACACGACGTCCACCGCGCGCACATGCTGCGGGGCCCGAGGGGTCGCGGGCGACACGATCAGCTGCCGTCCGCACGCAGCGGACGGGAATCGCTACTGGTACTTCACCTCGTGGCAGCAGCCCATCGCCGAGTCCGAGCGCATCACCGACGCCCTGGTGATGATCAAGGGGTATCTGGGAGCCCCCGCGTGAACGACTCGGCCTATGGGGCGTGGCGCCCCGGCACGTCGGCCTACCTCGCCCAGCTGAGGCGCGAGTTCCCGTCGTTCGGGATCATCGCCGATCCGGACCGTCCCATCTGGATGGCGGTCCGGGGCGACGTGTTCATCCGGGCGACGGACGGCCACGTCCTCCGCCGGCGCCTCCTGGAGTTGACGGGCCGGTCGGCCGGGGCGGACGGCCGTTCCTGACGGCGATCCGGCGGGGAGATGACGGGATATCTCGCCTTTATTGCATTCAATGCCCAATACTTGCGGGTGGGACGACGGGGACAGTAGCTTCGTCGGGCGTATGGATGGGAGCGTCGGGCCGCCGTGGCCCGGGCCGTCTGGGGAGTCCATGAAGAAGCGTACCGACAGGAAGATCGCCATCGCGGGCACCGCGGCGGCGGCCGTGCTGCTGCCCGCCGTCATGGTCGGCCTCGCGCAGGCCGGCGTGGGCGTCCCGAAGAAACTGTCGGACGCCGTCGGCGACTCCGAGCCCGTACCCTCCTTCGGCCCCGCCGCGCAGCCGTCCGCGCCGGGCGCCCTCCCTTCGCCGACGAAGTCGGCGAAGCCGGTCAAGCTGCCCGACGTGCCGACGGGCACCAACCCGTTCCGCACGGGCGGCGGCGCCCCCGCGCCCAACGACCCCGACACCAACGCCCGCAAGCGCGGCACGAAGCCGAAGCTGCCCGACGGCGTCGGGTCCGGCAAGTACGCCAAGGCGCCCAACGGCGCCACCATCACCGGCGTCAAGAAGATCAACTCGCGGATCTTCGACGTCGAGATCGCGTCCCCCGCGCTCGGCGCGAAGGTGAAGACGCGCGTGATGGTCCCGAAGGGGTGGAGCGCGAACTCCAGCAAGACGTGGCCGACCGTGTACGCGTTCCACGGCGGCAACAACAACTACACGTCCTGGACGAAGGACTCCGACATCGAGCAGGTGATCGGCCCGTACAACGCGATGGTCGTGATGCCCGAGGGCGGCTGGAACGGCTCCTACGCCAACTGGTACAACGGCGGCAGGGGCGGCATCCCGCAGTGGGAGACCTTCCACATGGGCGAGGTCATGCCGCTGATGGAGCGCAACTTCCGCGCCGGGGCGTCCCGCGCCGCGATCGGCCTGTCGTCCGGCGGGCAGGGCGCAATGATCTACGCCGAGCGGCACCGCGGGACGTTCAAGTACGCGGCGTCCTACAGCGGCGCCCTCAATATCAGCGCACCGGGCATGCCGGCGATCCTCACGGCCATGAACCGGGAGTCGGGCACCTCGATCTGGGGCGACCCGATCACCGCGCGGGGCAACTGGCAGGACCACGACGCGACGGTCAACGTGGCCAAGCTCAAGGGCATCGGCGTGTACGTCTCGTCCGGCAACGGCGAGCCGGGGCCGTACGACAACCCGGAGACGCCGCCGCACCACGCGGGCCGGATCGGCGAGCAGCTCTCCGGCGTGATGGCCGAGAACTTCGTCGCCGCCGCCAAGCGGTCGGGCGTGTCCGTCACCGCGAACCTGTACGGGCCGGGCATGCACAACTGGAAGTACTGGAAGCGCGAGCTGAAGCGCAGCTGGCCCGCGATCGCGGCCTCCATCGGGGCGCGCAAGTCCTGAACCCGCCGATCCACGTGCCCCGCGCCACGCCCGGCGAGCGAGATCGCCGAATCGCGCCCGGCGCCCCGCCGTCCCTGTGACCATGGAGGGCATGGCAGGAAGCGATGGTGCGGCTCTAGCCGGTGACCTCCCCCCATCCCTGTCGGCCACGGCGCGCCCGCCCTGGGTCGGCGACGAACTCGCACGGCGGACTCACCCCGTCGTGCTCTGGTACGGCTCGACGTACGGGGTGGTGGAACGGGTCCCCGGCGGTTGGATGATGTCGGGAATGGAACGGATGTCCCCACAGGACGCCCGCGACTCCCTCGCGTGGTGGTTCCGGAACATGGCGCGGTTCCACGCCACCGGGGCCGACCGCGCGTCCTTCTTCGAGGGGGCCGAACTCCTCGAACAGGGGCATCTCGACGAGGTGACGGCCGCCGGGCGGGTGTTCCGCGTCATCCGCGCCGACCGGTTCTGCCGGTTCGGCATGGACGGCCCCGAGCCGCCGCGCCCCACCGACCCCGACGACCTGCCCGAGCCCCGCACCCGCCGCGACCCCGCCCGGTTCGACCACGGCCTGCTGCCGCCCGCGCGGCCGATGAGCGGCGCGGAACTGGTCGGCGAGCACGTCCCCGGCGGGCCCGGCGTCCCGGCCGAGGTCACCCGCGACGCCCGCCGCGCGCTCGCGACCCACCCCGGCGTCGTCCGCCTCGCCACGCGGTTCGCCGCCGCCGAGCGGGAGAACGGGACGTGGCCGCCGCACGGCCCGTTCCTGCACAGCCCCGCCCGCGTCCGCGACCACCTCGCCGCCTACTTCGACATGCTCGTGCCGAAGATGCTGCGGCCCTCCCCGGCCGTCCTCGCCGAGTACCGCGCCGCCGCCGCACTCCTCCGGGACGGGACGTGCCGCGCCGAGGTGACCGTGCTCGGGCGGCTGTTCCGCGTCGTCCGCGTCGAGTACGTCGTCCGCACCGGGCCGGACGGCCCCGAGACGCCGCGGCCGTCCGACCGCGACCCCGACGACCACCGCAGCGAGTCCGGGGAGTTCCGCTGCACCGGCCCCGCCGACGACGACCAGTGAGGAAGCCCCGCGGGCACCATCTGAAACATTGAAAGGGGCTTGGCGGTTTCCGACACCGGTTATTGCGCACGCCTGCCTAGCGTGAAGGGATGCGAGCTGCGAAAGGCGTGCCATGCCCAGGGTGACGGAGTATCAGCCTGGCTACCCGACATGGGTGGAACTGGCCAGCCCGGACCTGGAGATGTCCAAGCACTTCTACTGCGAAGTGTTCAATTGGTACGCCTACACGCTGACGCTGGACCACATCGGGGAGTACGAGATGTTCGTCCTCGGCGACGTCCAGGGGCCGGAGATCGGCGGCATGTACCAGCTCATCGACGACTCGATGCCGTCGTCCTGGACCGTCTACTTCCGCACCGATGACCCCGTCGCGTCGCTCGACCTCGTCCGCGAGGCCGGCGGGCGGGTGCTCGTCGAACCCCTGGACGTCGCCCACCTCGGCCGGCTGGCCCAGGCGTCCGACCCCCAGGGCGCCGACTTCGGCCTGTGGCTGCCCTACGACCTCAAGGGCGCCGGAGTCGTCGACGAGGCGTCCGCGATGTGCTGGGCGGAGGTGTCGTCCCCCGACCCCGACGCGGGCCGCGGCTTCTACAGCCACGTGTTCGGCTGGAAGCCCGTCGACCGCACCTACTACGGGCGGCCCTACGTCGAGTTCAAGGTCGGTGAACGGTCCGTGGCGGGCATGGTCGCCCCGCAGCAGCGGTGGGCGCCCGACGTCTTCTCCCACTGGATGCCCTACTTCTGGGTCTCCGACTGCGACGCCGCCGTCGCGCGGGCGGCCGAGCTGGGCGCGCGGATCCACGTCCCCCCGGTCACCATCGAGACCGGCCGCCTCGCCATCATGAGCGACCCCGGGGGCGCCCGCCTGGCCGTCGTCACCCCGGTCTACGCCGACCTGCAGGCGGCGAAACTGGCCCCCTGACCCCTCAAC
>NZ_SMKM01000036.1 GCF_004348665.1 Actinomadura sp. GC306
GGGCTCTGTGGCCAGGTAGTGATCGAGGCCGGTCGAGCGGACACCGTCACCCGGGCCGGCCAGCAGGCTTCGGTGCGTGCCTGAACCGGCCAGGAGAAGGCGCGCGGGTATGCCGCGGGACGCGGCGGAGACGAAGGCGACCAGGGCGGCGGCGGCCGGGGCCCTCGCCACGCCCAGGCCGAAGCCTTCGACCTCGGACGCCGTGACCTTCAGCGGCGGAAGGGCGTCCGCGCGGGCGGTGATGGGGCGGTCCTCGGACGGTTCGCCGCTGAGCGACGTGTCCAGGTGCGAGTAGAGCAGCACCCCCCGCGGGTCGCCCGCCTGGAGGTTCGCGCCGCCCCGCCCGTACCGCTGGACGTCCCAGTCGATCCACGGCCACCGCGCCGTGCACCAGGAGGCGAGGTGCACGGCGGCGGCGGCTTCGTGCCCGTGCGGCGACGGGACACGGTCCAGGACCTGGAGGGCGCGGACGATGTCCGCGTCCTCCGGTGCCCTGCTCAGAAACGGCCCCAGTCGTCGGCGGCCGGGCGCCACACGTCGATGTTGCGCGGGTCCGGCGGCATCCGGCGGGGGCGGTGCGTCTCGTGCTCCTCCGGCGTGAACACGCGGTGCCGGTCGCACAGCTCGAAGCGGGGGCCGTGCAGCGGCTCGTGCATGTAGAACGCGATGGACGTCGACGCCGAGTGGTTCACCAGGTCCGACGCGATCGGCTCGCCCTTGTAGAGGGCGCGGGCCCGGAAGCGCATGACGTGGTCGAGGCTCTTCGTCGCGAAGCACAGGTGCGCGACGTAGTGCTCCTTGTTGTTCTGCAGGGCGAGGCTGTGGTGGTACCGGTCCTCGCAGCGCAGAAACGTGGTGGAGCCGACGATCTCGTCCGACGACAGGAAGCCCAGCACCTTGGTGTAGAACTCCAGCGACTCCTCGTACTTCGCCGTCGCGATGAACGGGTGGACGAGGTCGACCGGGCGCAGGTCCGTGACCGGCGGCTCGGCGTACTCCAGGAAGCCGGTGAACAGCTCCACGATCAGCCCGTCCGGGTCGCGGACCGCGAAGCCGTCCGCGCACAGGTCCTTCTGCCGGTCCTGCAGTTCGAGGATCTCCAGGCCGGCGTCGGCGACGCGCTTGCGCAGGTCGGCGAGGACCTCTTCGTTCTCGACGCTGTAGCCGATCGCGACGGTGTGCCCCACCTCGTGCTGCGGCGCGCTGATCAGCTCGATCGAGTGGTGCTCGATGTCGGTGCGCAGGTAGGCGTACTCGTCCGTGCGCTGTTCGAGCTGGAGGCCCACGTGGTACTGGAGGAAGTCGATCGTGCGGTCCATGTCGGGGACCTCGATGCGGGCGTACTCCATCCCGTACGGGCCGCGCGGCCGCCCCGGCTTCGCGGGGATCTCGTAGGTGACGATGATGTGGTCTTCCATCACCGGGCGCCACCGCTCCCGGACGAACCGCTCGTGCGACTCGCTCTCCAGGTAGGCCATCAGGTCCTTCTCGGTGTCGAACTTCACCGAGAAGGCGTGCGTGTACCTGTCGCTGCGGGTGCTGATGTTGGGCCCGAGCGAGAAGTCGCGCATGGCCGGGTAGCGCTTCGGGAACGTGCGCAGCTCCGCGAGGATGGACTCGACGGCATCGGCCGACGCGTCCTCGCGGAACCGGAACGCGAGGTTGTGCTGGATCATCAGGGTTCCTCAGAGGATGAAGCTGAGCCGGGCGCCGGCGGTCAGGTGTTCGTGGCCGAGGATCGCCCGGCGCCGCCGGAAGCGCAGGCCCTCGTCGCCCGGGACGAGCAGGTGGTCGTAGCGACCCACGTAGGCGTCGAACTCCCCGTCGCGCGCCCGGTGGATGATGAAGGTCGCCGTCACCCGCAGCAGGCCCGGCTCGTCGTCCTCGCGCAGCCGGACGTTGGAGATCATCCGGGTCGTGCGGGACGGCGGGTTCTCCGCGTGCGCCTTGCGCGACTTGAGCCGCTTCACGCGGGCGCGGAGCAGGTCCCAGTCGTCGGTGACGTACGACCCCGACTCGAAGGGCGACTCGCCCTTCCAGTCGGTGGCGGGCACCTCGAACCGGGCGCCGGGCTCGAACAGCGCGAGCCAGTCGTCGTACTTCCAGGCGTCGAGGATCTCCGCCTCGGCGTAGAGGAAGTCCTCCACGTCGGCACGGGTGATCTCACTGCCGCCGATGAGTGCGGTCATCGCACGTTCCTCCCCTCAAGGAAGCGCTCGGGACGGTCGCCGGACACGTCCAGGCCGCCCTCGACGCCGATCGCGTCGACCCAGTGCCGCCAGAAGCCGCGCATCGCGCCCTCGTCGATGGAGCGGCCCTGGACGCCCTTGACCTCGTCGACCATGCCGCGGGACATGTCGCTGTAGTCCATCCCCGCGCGGGCGTCGGCGGCGGTGGCCTCGATGCCGCGCTGGACGGCCTCGTACGCCTCGATGTCGTCGGGCGTGGCGAGCCCGCCGGGGCCGACGAAGCTGACCATCGTCTTCATCCGCAGCGCGCGGGTGTCGGCGTCCTCGCCGCGGGGGGCGAGCTGCCAGGCGCGCACGTCGGTGTGGTCGGCCGCGACCGGTTCGAGCTGCCGGATCGACAGCCCTTCGAGGTCGAAGAGCAGCAGGTTCGGCCAGACGAACAGGATGTGGCTCTCGTCGGCGACGTACTTGGCGCGCTCGGGGCCGAGCCGCCGGTCCATCTCGGCGCGGTGCGCCTCGGTGCGGACCTTCTCGTCCTCGCCGAAGCGCGGCTCCCACAGCATGCTGATGCGGCCGCCGTGCCCGGTCAGGACGAGCAGGCTGTGCCCGTTGCCGAGGTTGTAGGCGTACTGGTCGTCGTCGGTGACGGCGAAGCCGGTCTCGCGCAGGTACCCGACGAAGGTGTTGTGCGTGGGCGAGAAGTGGTAGCCGTCCATGGCGTTCTCGACGCCGAGCTTCCAGTTGCCGCGCACCCCGTACATCTGCGTGCCGGGCAGGACCTCCATGCCGTCCGCGTGCTGCTCGGAGATCATCGTCATGTAGTCGGCGGCGTCCCCGAGGTAGTCCAGCAGCGGCGGGACGTCCGGGTCGAACGCGACGAACACGAACCCCTCGTGGCTCTCCAGCCGGGGCACGGAGCGCAGCTTCATCGAGTCGAGGAAGCCCTCGCCCGCGGCCTCGTAGGCGTCCTTGCCGGGGATCGCGGCCACGTCACCGCTGTTGCGGAACGTCCACGCGTGGTAGAAGCACTGGAACAGCTTGGTGGACCCCTCGCGCTCGCGGCACAGGATGGTGCCGCGGTGCGGGCAGGAGTTCAGCCACGCCTGGATGTTGCCCTCGGTGTCCCGGCAGAAGATCAGCGGCCGGCCACCGAGCGTTCGCGTCTTGAAGTCGTTGGGCGTGGCGACTTCCGTCTCGTGGCCCAGGTACAGCCACGTGCGCGCCCATATCCGGTCGCGCTCCGCCTGGAAGATCTCTTCCGAGCGGTACGCGGCCCGATTCACGCGGAAAGTCAGCGCGTCCCAGTCCTCGACGACCAGCCGCCCCGGAAGTCCCGTGCCATCCGGTCCGGGCATCGGGCTCCACCCCCTTCCACGCCGCTTCATCAGCAGCATCGTTCAACAATTCGAGATACCATCTCGCATCGTGTACAGACTTCCCCAGTTCCGCAGGTCATGTCAAGGGGCTGTACGGACGGATCACAACGGGCTTGACTAGGAGCGTCACGTTCATCATGATTGCGTCTCGCAGTGAGAGATGGCTTGCGGTGAAGCTACCGATACGTTACGTACTGGGCGCTTTACCCGCTGGTGTTGTGAATGACCCGCCATGACGCTCTCGCTCATGATGAGATGGCGTGTCATGCCGCCACGGCGCCGCCGCACGGTACGGGCAGCGGCCGGTGGCCGAGGCAGAAGCGAGGAACGGATGGCGACGAGGACCCCACGAGACACCCCGGCCGAGAGCGCCTCTTCGATCCAGACGGTGCAGCGCGCCGCGCTCATCCTGGACTCGTTCACGGTGAGCCGGCCGCATCTGAGCCTGAACGAGATCACCGCCCGGCTCGGTGCCAGCAAGGCGACCGCGCACCGGTACACCAAGGCGCTGCGGGCCGCGAACCTGCTCCGGTACGACGACCGCACCGCCCTGTACTCCCTGGGCCCGCAGGTGCTCACGCTCGCCGCCGCCGCCCGCGCCGCGCTGCCGATCGTGACCGCCGCGGAGCCGTTCATGGACCGGCTGGTCCAGCTGGCCGGGCAGACCGTCGTGCTGAGCATCTGGGACGGCGAGTCCCCCACGGTCGTGCGGTCGGCCGACAACACCGACCACCTGATCCGGATCAGCGTCCGCGTCGGGTCGCGGCTCGACCTGTCGACCTCCGCGCAGGGCCGGGTGTTCTGCGCGTACCTCCCGCCCGACCAGGTCCCGGCGCTGGGCAAGCTGCTGCGCCGCGCCCCGGAGCTGCGCGCGGAGCTCGACTGGATCCGCGAGCACGGGCTGTCGGTCAACTCGCCGTCCGAGAACGGGCTGCACACCATCGCGGCGCCCGTGTTCGAGGGCGACGCCATCATCGCGACGATGGCGATCGTCGGCACGTCCGTGGACGTCCCCCGCCAGGCCGACTCGCCCATGGCCGAGGCGCTGCTGGAGATCACCCAGGACCTGTCGCAACGCCTGGGCAACAACGGCGCCCCCCACCACATCGAGGCCGTCTGAACGTCGAGTTGCGGCGTGTCGCCCTTATGGGACGTTCCATAAGGGCGACACGCCGCAAGTGAACGGGTCAGGAGCGGTCGTCTAGGTCGTCTAGGTAGGTCAGGGACTTCGCGAAGTCCGCCCTTGGGGGGACGAAGATGTCGATGTTCACGCACGGCTCTTCCAGCGGCTCGATGTAGTGCTCGGCTCCCGCGGGCACCAGCAGGAACGTCCCGGCCGTCATCTCGTGCGGCACGCCCTCGACGTAGTAGTTGCAGCGCCCCTCGGAGATGTAGACGAGCTGGTCGAAGTCGGCGTGGCTGTGCGGGTTGAGGTCCATGCCGACGTCGAGGCTGTGGTGCGCGACCATGACCTCGTCGGTGGAGTAGACCCGGCGCCGCACCCCCTTGCGCAGCTCGGTCTCCGGCATGTCGGCCCAGCCGATCACCCTGTTGTAGAGCTTGGCGTTGCGTCCCTTGTCGGTCATCGGTTCCCCTCTCGGCCGGCCGCCGCTTCCAGTCCGGCGGCCAGAATCTGCAGGTCAGAGCCCGTCACGAGGTAGCGTGCGGCGGCCATCCCGTGGCCCTCCGCGGCGGCGATGGACGGGACCCAGCCGCCGAACGCGATGCCCTGCCGGCCGGCGGCCTTCTCGATCTCGGTCACGGCCGCGCGCAGCTCGGCGCCGCCCGGGTCGGCGCCGAGGCTCACCGCGAGGTCGGTGCCGCCGACGAAGACGACGTCCAGCTCACTGGTCACCGCGTCCCAGGAGTCGCCGCCCCGCCACCAGGGCGTCTCGATCTGCCCGACGAGCAGCGGCGGGTCGGCGCGTTCGGCGGCCAGGAACGCCGCCAGGCCGCCGGACGAGCGCAGCCCGAACCCGGCGGCGCGGTTGGCGAGGCTCACCGAGCGGGCCCCGTCCGGCGCGAACCGCGTGGCCCGGACGAGAGCGCGCGCCTGCGCCGCCGAGCCCAGCATCGACAGCTGTATCCCGGCGGCGCCGTTCTCCAGCAGGCGGCAGATCAGCGGCGCGTCGACCTCCGGCACGCGGACGAGCGCCGGCAGGCCGCAGCGCTCGGCGTGCCGGACGAGCCCGATCGCCTCGGCCTCGGTCAACGTGGAGTGCTCCAGGTCGACGACGACGAAGTCGAAGCCGGCGAGGGCGCACACCTCCACCACATCCGGCGCGGGCAGCTTGACGAAGGTCCCGGTGACCCGGGTCCCCTCCGCCAGCGCCGCCCGCAGCCGGGCCCGTGGCGAACGCTGCGGGGTCGTCATAGGCCGCGCCACGGGACGGTCTCGACCTCCGCACCGTTGTGCAGGACCAGCGCGGGCTGCAGCAGGGGCGCGGTGATGGAGTTCCCGGCGGCGTCCGGGAGGACGACCGGCTCGGTCTCCTCGACGACGGTGACGTGGGCGGGGCCGCCGGCCGCCAGGCGCCCGTAGCCCTCGGACTCCAGGCCGAGCAGCTGCGCCGGGCGCACGGTGGCGCGGGCGACGGCCTCGGTGAGCGGCAGGCCCAGCGCGACGAGCTTTGACATGCTGGTCAGCAGGTCGAACACCGGGCCGCGCCAGTTGCGGGCGCTGGTGTCGGAGCCGAGGACGTCGGGGTAGAAGCCCTTCTCGATCGCGGGCCGCGCGACCTCGAAGCTGAGGTTGCTCTTGCCGTGCGCCGAGTCGAACAGCACGCCGCGCTCGCGGGCGGCGAGCACCGCGGGGTGGACGGCGTCGCCGTCCAGGATGCCGTGCTCCTTGCCCGTGTAGCAGTGCGCGACGACGTCGCCGGGGCGGAGGTGGTCCAGCACGACCGGGAGCGGCTCGGACGTCTCGCCGATGTGCACCATCAGCGGCAGGCCCGCCTGCTCGGCCAGGTCGAGGGACTTCTTCAGCAGCATCTGCCAGTTCTCGCCGACCACGTCCTCGGAGAGGCGGATCTTGAAGCCGCGGACCACGTCGGGGTTCTCGGCGGCGGTGGCGAGGGCGTCGTCCGGGACGAGCGTGTCGGGGTTCATCAGCTCGCCGAAGCGGAAGTCGATGAGGCCGAGCACCGAGACGTTGAGGAAGTTCACGATCCGCATCGGGGACGGCTCGACCACCAGCTTGCGGAACGCGGCGAACGTGGAGGCGCCGGCCGTCCCGGCGTCGGAGGCGGCGACGACGCCGCGGCGCAGGTGCGCCTCGTCGGAGGGGGCGCCGACCGCGGACACGTACTGGAAGATGTGGGTGTGGCCCTCGACCAGGCCGGGGAGCACCCAGCGTCCGGTGCAGTCGATGACCTCCGACGCCCCGGCGGCGAGCCCCTCGCCCACGGCCGCGATCGTGGTGCCGTTGACGGCGACGTCGAGCACCGCGTTGGTGCCGGACGCGGGATCGATGACCGTCCCGCCCTTGAGCACCCGATCGTAGGCGGGCTTCTTGTCTTCGGTCATCGAGGTTCTCCCTGTTCTGTGAGGGTGGTGAGGGATACGCGGGTGCGCCGCCGCGGGCGGCGCCGGGCGCGGCGCGGGGTCACGCCCGGACCCGCGTGGTCAGGGGCAGGACGCCGTCGATCTCGATCCGGACGGTGTCGCCGGGCCGCAGGAAGTCGCCGCGGTCCTGGCCGGTCCCGGCGGGGGTGCCGGTCAGCACGACGTCGCCGGGGCGCAGGACGGCGTACCGGGAGATGCGGGCCAGCAGCTCGGGGATCGGGAAGATCATGTCGGCGCTGGTGGAGTCCTGGCGCTGCTCGCCGCCGACCCAGGAGCGGACACCGATCGTGTCCGGTCCGGCGACCTCGTCCCGGCTCAGCAGCGACGCGCCGAGCGGGGTGAAGCCGGGGAAGCTCTTGGCGAGGACGGGCCAGCCGGTGCGCTTCATCACGTCGCGGCAGCTCATGTCGTTGGCCGCGGTGACCGCGGCGACGGCGGACCAGGCGTCGGCCTCGTCGGCGCGGTCGAGGGTGCGGCCGATCACGACGGCGATCTCGGCCTCGTAGTCCATCTGCTCGGTCTGCTCGGCGGGCAGCCGGACGGCGTCGCCGGGCCCGCTCACCGACGACGGCGCGGCGAGGTAGAACACCGGCTCGGCCGGGAGGTCGCGCCCGGTCAGCCGCGCCTTGGAGTGGTAGTTCATGCCGATGCCCCACAGGGCCCGGGGGCGGACGGGCGCGAGCAGCGTCCCGGCCGTGTCGCCGGTGGCGTCGTCGAGCGGGATCCGCGCCACGACCTCGGCCGTGGCGAGCGCGTCCAGTGAGCCGGTCGCCTCGATGAGGGCGCCCGCGTCGGCGTAGGGGGTGTCGAGGACGGCGATCGCGCCGTCCTCGATCCGGCCGAGACCCTGCGAAGTCATCACAACATGCACAACGTCATCTTTCGATGCGAGATGGTGGACTGTCAAGCAATGAGAGACGGTATCTCACATTGCAACACGGGTGCCATCCGGGCAGCCCGTCCCGCCGCCCGGCGCACCGGCCGGGCGGCCGATCGGCCGCGATCAGGCGTCCGCTTTGGGGGCGTCGGCGAGCTGCCGGGCCACGTCGGACCCGTCCCAGTAGTCGACGCGGCGCGCCACCAGGCCCTCCGCGTCCACCCACAGCCGGAACACGCCGCGGACCCGGACCGGCGCGCGGCCGGCGGAAACGAGCCGGAACGACATCGAGTACGCCAGAACCGCCCGCACGTCCCGGACGACCAGGTCCTCCATGACGTACTTCAGGTCGGCGAAGTCGGCCAGGAAGCCGTCCAGCCGCTCCCGGTACGCCGCGCGGCCGACGACGCCCTTCCCCATCACCGAGGTGTGCTCGCTGACGAAGTTCTCCGCGACGCACGCGGCGACGGCGTCGGCGTCATGGCGGTTCAGCGCCGCGAGGTACCGGAGCACGGCCGCGCGGGTCCGCTCCTCGACCCGCGCGGCCGCGCCCGGTTCCGCCGGCCATGGCCGCCCGGTCAGGACCGCCCCCACTTGGCCCGCACGCTGTCGAACACCCGCTGGTCGTGCGAGATCTCGATGACGTTGCCGTCCGGGTCCTTCAGCGCGCAGATGTAGCCGACCGGGTCCGGCATCTGGCGCGGCTCCCAGTGCAGGCAGCCGAGCTCGCGGGCGCGCTCGGCCATCGCGTCCACGTCGGAGCGCTCGGGCACCTCGATGCCGATGTGCGCGAACGGCTGCAGCAGCCCGAGCTCCTTGCCGCGGTCCTTGTTGAAACAGACCAGCACGAGCACGAACGGCGTCTCCGCCTGGCCGTCGTTGGACAGCCAGACGCTCTCGCCGTCGGCGTCCTTGAAGCGCTCCACCACCACGAGCGGGGTGAGCGAGGTGTAGAAGTCGATCGACTTGTCCAGGTCCCCGCAGGGCAGCGCGACGTGCGTCCAGCGGGCGGTGGTCAGTCCGGTCACGTGGTCCTCCTCGGAATCGTCCGGGCCGGAGTTCCCCTGGCCCGCTTGCTCTTACAGGTCACGCCGTCCCCCGCTGGAACGCCTTGCCGAGGGCCCGCGGCTCGCGGTCCTTGGCGGCGAACACCAGCATGGCCACCAGCGCCAGCAGGTACGGGGCGACGATCAGCAGCTGCGAGTTCAGCTGGATGCCCAGCGCGGGCAGCGCCAGCCGCATCGCGTCGGCGAGCCCGAACAGCGCGCAGCCGAGCAGCGTGCGGCCCAGCCGCCACGCCCCGAAGATCACCGCCGCGATGACGATGAACCCGCGGCCCGCGGTCATGTTCTGGCTGAACGAGCCGACCTCGCCCACCGCCAGGTAGGCGCCGCCGAGCCCGGCGAGCAGCCCGCACCACAGCAGCGCCTGCCGCCGCCGCGCGTTCACGTCGATGCCGGTCACGTCCGCGGCCTGCGGATCCTCGCCGACCGCCCGCAGCTCCAGGCCCCACCGGCTGCGCTCGACCAGCCACCACGTCAGCGGCACCACGAGGATCAGCAGGTAGACCGGCCACCGCTCGACGAACAGCACCTGCCCGACGATCGGGATGTCGCGCAGCACCGGCACGCTGACCTGCCACACCTGGTGGCCGGTGAACGACCCGGTCACGATCAGGTAGCTCGTCAGCCCCAGCACCAGCGTGTTGAGGACGAGGCCGACCACGAACGTGTTCACCGCCGCGCGGTGCGACAGGTTGCCGTGCACGAACCCGATCAGCAGGCCGACCAGCATGCCGACGACCAGCCCCGACGAGGCGCTGCCGGTCACCGACGCGCCGGCGATCGCGCCGAACGCGCCGCCCAGCATCATCGCCTCGACGGAGATGTTCACCGTCCCGGCCCGTTCCGCGAGGTACTCCCCGCAGGCCGCGAACGCGAGCGGCACCGTCAGCCGGGCGCCGCTGGCGAGGATGGTGGAGATGTTGTCCGCGGCGCTCATGACGCCACCGCCTCCTTGGGCTTGGATGCCGGGGCGTCCGCGTCGGTGCCGGTGCCGCGGTTCGCGCGCCGGCGGCGCAGCGCCTCGGTCAGCACGGGCGGGACGACGAACGCGAGCACCAGCAGCGACTTGACCACGTCCACGAGGAAGTGCGGGACGCCGGTCGACGCCAGGAACCCGCCCCCGGAACGCAGCACACCGAACAGCAGCGCGACGGGGATCGCGGCCAGCGGGCGGTTGCGGGCGACCAGCGCCACCAGCAGCCCGTCCCAGCCGATGTTGTTGGAAAGGCCGACCTGCAGCCGGTTGGTGCCGACCGGGCTGGTCAGCAGGACCGCCCCGGCCAGGCCCGCGAACGCGCCCGACACGGCGAGCGCCGTCCCGCTGAGCGCCCCGACCCGCACCCCGGCGTGCCGCGCCGCCCGCGGGTTCAGGCCGAGCATCGTCAGCCGGAAGCCCCACCGGCTCCGCGCGATCAGCACCGCGATGACCACGGCCGCGAGCAGGGCGAGCAGCAGCCCGCCGTTGAGCTGCAGCCCCGGGTACTCGCCGAACGAGCCGAGCAGGCCGTTCTCCGGCAGCCGGTTGGACTGCGGCGACACCGTCGCGCCGCCGCGCCGCGTCTCCTGCAGCAGCGACTCGGTGTTCACCGCGTACGAGACGAGCTGCTGCGCGAGGAACGTCATCAGCAGCGTGCTCACCACGATGTTGACGCCGCGGAACCGGTGCATCAGCGAGCTCAGCCCGGCCCACGCCCCGCCCGCCAGCGCCGCCGCGAGCAGCGCGACCACCAGCAGCGCCGGCCCCGGCAGCGCAAGCCGGAGCCCGACCGCGGCCCCGGCCAGCGCGCCGATGAGCACCTGGCCTTCCTGGCCGAGGTTGAACACGCCGGCGCGGACGCACACGCACGTCCCGACCGCGACCAGCAGCAGCGGCGCCGTGTACAGCAGCGTCGAGCTGATCGCGGACGCGTCCGCGAGGCTGCCGTCGTACAGCGCCTTCACGGCCCCGCCCGGCGACCCGCCGGTCAGGCCGACCAGCACCGACGACACCGCCAGCGCCAGCGCGACGGCGACCGCCGTGGCCAGCGCCACCTGCGCCCCGCCGGGGCCGGGGTTCAAGGCGGCGGCCAGCCGCCGCCCCATCCGATCCGCCTCACTCACGGTGTTCCTCCCCGTCGCCTCCGGGACATCCCCGGTGACGCCTTCCCCCGTCACTCGTCACCCGCCGTTCCGACTCCCTCACGCGGCCACGCCCCCGACGAGCATGCCGAGGCGCTCGGCGGTGGCCTCCGCGGTGGGCAGCAGGCCGGCGATGCGGCCGCGGGAGATCACCGCGATCCGCGAGGACAGGGCCATGACCTCCTCCAGCTCCGTGCTGATGAGCAGGATCGCCACCCCGCTGGAGGCGGCCTTGCGCAGCCGCAGGTACATGTCCTCGATGGCTCCGACGTCCAGCCCGTGGGTGGGCTGGGCGGCGACCAGGACCGACGGGTTCGCCGACATCTCCCGGGCCAGGACCACCCGCTGCTGGTTGCCGCCCGACAGGCTGCGGACGGGGTTGTCCAGCGACGAGGTGATGATGTTGAACTCGGTCGCCAGCCGCCGGGCCAGCTCCTGGGTCCTGCGGCGGTCGACGAGCAGCCGGCCGCTCACGTTCTCCAGCGACTTCATCACCAGGTTGTCCGCGACGCTCATGTCGAGGACGACGCCGGAGGCGTGCCGGTCCTCCGGCACGATGCCGAGGCCGGCCTTGTGCAGGGCGCCCGGCTTGGCCGGGTCGACCCGCGCGCCGCCGATCTCGACGGTCCCGGCGGACGGCTCGACCAGGCCGGACAGCAGGTCGCCGAGCGTCGCCTGGCCGTTGCCCTCCACCCCGTACAGCCCGACGATCTCGCCCGGGGCGACGTCGAGGCTGAAGTCGTCCAGCAGCGGGACGCCGTCGGACCGGACGGTGATGCCGGACAGCCGCAGCGCGGGCTCGGCACCGGGTTCCGGCGCCTCCTCCGGCTGACGGCCGCCGCGGCGCTCCACCGGGAGCATGCCGAGGGCGGCGGCCTCGGCGCGCAGTGAGACGTCCCGGCCGACCATCTGCCGGGCCAGCTCCTGCGCGCCGGTCTCCTTGGTCACGCTGTGGAACGCGACCTTCCCCCGGCGCAGCACGGTCACCCGGTCGGTGGCCGTGGTGATCTCCGCCAGCTTGTGGCTGATCAGGATCACCGCGCGGTCCTCGCCGGCGACGACCTCGCGCAGCACGCCGAACAGCTCGGCCGACTCGGCCTGGGTGAGCACCGAGGTGGGCTCGTCCAGGACGAGGACGGACGGGTCGCGGCGCAGGCACTTGATCAGCTCGACCCGCTGCCGCTCCCCGGCCGACAGCCGGGACACGGGCGCGAGCGGGTCGATCGGCAGCCCGTACCGGGCGCCGACCTGCGTGACCTGCTCGCACGCCCGCGCCCGGTCGACCTTGCCGGTGTCGCCGAGCGTGACGTTCTCCCAGACGGTGAGCGGCTCGACGAGGCTGAAGTGCTGGTGCACCATGCCGATGCCGAGCGCGATCGCCTCCTGCGGGCCCGCGACGTCGACCGGGCGGCCGTCGTGGTGGATGGTCCCGGTGTCGCGCCGGACCAGCCCGAGCAAGATCTTCATCAGCGTGGACTTGCCCGCGCCGTTCTCACCCAGCAGTCCGTGGATCTCCCCGCGGTGGACCGTCAGGTCCACCGCGTCGCAGGCCACGACCGGCCCGTACGACTTCCCGATCCCGCGCAGTTCCAGCGCGGGCGCCCGGGACCCGCCGTCATGACCGGCGCCGTCGTGGAAGAGACCGTCACGATCGGTCATGTCACTTACCGAGCCTCTCCACTTCCGCGGCCGGGTCCAGCTCACCGTCGGCGATCGACTTCACGAAGGCGTCCAGCTTCTGCTGCACGGCCGGGTTCTCCTTGCAGAGCTTGATCGCCGGGAGCGGGTCCTTGCCGAGCGTCCAGACCTTCTCGATGCCGAGTTCGAGCTTCCCGGCCTCGAACAGCTTCAGCGCCTCGGTGAAGTAGTCGCCGGGGCTGTAGAGCACCGAGACGTCGAACTTCGGGTTGGTGGAGGCGCAGCGGTCGGTGCCCGGGGTCAGCGTGATGAGGTCCTTGGTGTTGGCCAGGGCCGTCGCGGCGTCGGTGGAGCCGCCGAGGTAGGGGTAGATGACCTCCGCGCCCTGGTCCATCTGGGCCTGCACGGCCTCCTTGGCCTTGGCCGCGTCGTCCTGGTCACCGGAGTAGGTCGTGGTGACGGTCGCGTCCGGGAGCACCGTGCGGACGCCGGCCTTGAACGCCTTGGAGGCGTTGATGTTGAAGTCGACCTCCATGCCGGCCACGAACGCGGCCTTGGTGGCCTTGCGCTCCTGCATCAGCAGGCCGGCGATGTGCCCGGCGGCCAGGATGCTCTGGGCGGCGTCGTCCGTGGACAGCATGATCCGCGGGGTCTGCTGGACGTTGCCGGAGCTCGGGACGTACCACGCGGTCTTCTCGCACACCGCCTCCTCCGAGGCGGGGATCGCGTCCTTCAGTTCGGACGCGCCCAGCGCGATCATGTCGACCTTCTGCTGGCACAGCGCGCGGGCCGCGCTGAGCGCCTCGGTCTCCGGGACGCTGCCGCGCTTGATGACCGTCCAGCCCTTCTCCTTCGCGAAGGCGTCGGCGCTGGTCACGAAGCTCTCGTAGTAGCCGTTGTCGTTGATGTCGCCGGGGCTGAGCACGCCGATGACGACCTTGCCGTCCCCGTTGACGTCGGGGTTCGGCACGACGCCGCCGCCGGCACCGGAGGAGGTGCTCTGGTTGGCGGTGGCGTCGCTGTCGGCACAGCCCGCGAGGGCGAGCAGGGTGGCGCACGCGACGGCCGCGCTCGCGATCCGTACCGTTTTGCGGTTCTTCACCTCAGGGGTCCTTTCGATCGGACGGTGAGAGGAGCAGGTTGCGGGAGCCCGGTGTGCCGGCGGTCGCGGTGACCACCGGCCAGCGGCGGGGGGGCCGCAGTCCGGCCGCGCGCAGCAGCGCGGCCGATCTCGACTCCGCCTCCCGGCGGAGTTCCGCCGTGTCCACGGTCGTGAGCCGGCGGTCGCGGACGACCGCCTTCCCGTCGACCAGGACGTCGCGGACGGTGTGGCCGGGTGCACCCCACACCAGGTGCGTGGCCAGGTCGCCGGGCGGCGTCCAGGCCGGGTCGTGCGTGTCGAGCACCACGAGGTCGGCGGCCTTGCCGACCTCGATCGACCCGACCAGTTCGCCGAGGCCGGCGGCCTCGGCACCGGCGCACGTGGCCAGTGCGAACGCCTCGTCGGCGCGCAGCGGCCACATGCCCCGGTCGTTTTCCAGGCCGGCCAGCAGCCCGGCCGTGCGCAGCACGTCGGGTGCGTCGCCGGCGTTGTGGGCGTCGCAGCCGAGCGCGACGCGGCCGCCGCGGCGGACCAGCTCGCCGTGCCGCCCGGCCCGCGTGTAGCCCTGGCCGAGCCGCAGGTACGCGCCGGGGCAGGACGCCACGGCGGTGCGGGTCGCGAGGACGGCCTCGACCTCGGCGTCGTCGAGCCACACGGCGTGGCCGAGCAGCAGCCGCGGCCCCAGCACGCCCAGCTCGCGCAGGTGGACGAGCGGCCGGCGGCCGGTGCGGCGCAGGTACGCCTCGGCGTCGCCCGGTCCGGGCGACATGTGGAAGGTCATGCCGGTGCCGAGCCGCTCGGCGAGTTCGGCGGCGCCGGTGAACAGCTCGTCGCTGACCAGGTCGTGGCCGACCAGCGTGACCCAGCCGGTCACCGGCCCTTCGGCGGGCAGGCTCCGGACGATCTCCTCCTGGCGGGCGACGGCCTCGGCGGCGGGCAGGGAGTGCGGCACGCCCGGGGCGTCCCAGCCCCAGCCGCCGACCCGTCCCCGGATGCCGGCCGCGGCCAGCCCCGCGGCGACCCGGCCCGGGTGCGCGACCGTGCCCGCCTCCAGGACGGTGGTGACCCCGCGCAGCAGCGACTCGGCGGCGGTCAGCGTCGCCGACAGCTCGTCGTCGTCGCCGGTGACGCGCCCGTGCAGCGGCACGGCCCAGCCGAAGATCGCCTCCTGGTCGTCGATGTCGTCGGGGATCACGCTGCGGATCAGCGGGTCCACCGTGCAGTGCTGGTGGGCGTTGACGAGGCCGGGGACGACCACGCAGCCGCTCGCGTCGATCTCCGCGGCGCCGGGGTGCGCCGCGCGGAGCGTTCCAACGGGGCCGATCCCGGCGATGCGGCCGTCCGCGACGGCGACGGTGGCGTCGGTGACGACCTCGCGTCCGGGCGCCATCGTCACGACCGTCCCGCCGGTGACCAGGAGCGGGGACCCGTTCGGCCCTGTGGTGTTCGGCCCTGTGGCGTTCGGCCCGGTGGCGTTCGGCCCGGTGGTGTTCGTTTCGGTCATGGGCGGACCAGGACCTTGCCGATGGCCGCGCGCGACTCGGCGGCGGCGAACGCGGCGGGCAGCTCGTCCATCCCGTACTCGGCCATCCGGACGGACCGCAGGCCGCCGCCGAAGTACGCGGCCAGCATCGCGGCGAACTCCGCCTCGGTGTAGGCGCCGGTGCCGAGCACCCGCAGCCCGCGGTGGTACACGCCCGCGAGGGACATCGTGACCTCGTCGCCGGTCGTGTTGCCGAACGTCACCAGGCGCCCGCCCGTGCGCAGGCAGTCCAGGGAGGTCTGCCAGGTCGCCGCGCCCACGTGGTCGAGCGCGAGGTCGGCGCCCTCGCCGCCGGTGAAGTGGCGCACGGCGGCGACGACGTCGGCGTCGTTGTGCAGCAGCAGGTCGGCGCCGAGGTCGGCGGCGAGCGCGAGCTTGGCGTCACTGCCGGCGACCGCGACGACCCGCGCCCCGGCGCGCTTGGCGAGCTGCACCGCGGCGATGCTGACACCGCTCGCCGCGGCCTGCACCAGCACGGTCTCGTCCGGGGCGACGGCGCCGACGGTGACGCTGGCGCGCCAGGCGGTGCTCCACGCCGACGGCAGCGCCGCGGCCTCGGCCAGCTCGACGTGATCGGGGACGCGGTGGACGAGCCGGACGGGCACCCGCACGTACTCGGCGAAGCCGCCCGCGGTGTTCCCGCCGACGACGCGGACGGCGGGGCAGTGGCCGGGGTCCCCGGCGGCGCAGCGCGGGCACGTCCCGCAGCCCTGCGTCGGGTCGATCACCACGCGGTCGCCGGGCGCGAACCCGGCGACCTCGTCCCCGACGGCCTCGACGTGGCCGGCGACGTCCATGCCGGCGATGTGCGGGAGGCGGAAGCCCGGCAGCACCGCGGGGCCGCGGCGCTGCAGCAGGTCGAGCCGGTTCAGCGCGCAGGCCCGGACCCGGACCAGCACGTCGCCGGGACCGGGGACCGGGTCGGCGATGTGCCGCAGCGACACCACCTCCGGGCCGCCGAACCCCGTCTGGACCAGCGCTTTCACCAGGGACCTCCGCCCTCGAACAGATCGATCTCATCTCGCATTGTGAGGCAGCGACTCGCAATGTGAGGCACACTCTGAACCCCGCTCACGGGGCGTGTCAACACCTGCGCCGGAATTCGCGGCGCGGCAGGTCAGCGGGCGAGCAGCCGCACCGCCACCGCCTTCTCCTGCGTGTACTCGCGCAGCGCCGCGTATCCGCCGCCCGCGCTGAACCCGCTGTCCTTCTGCATGTTGAAGGGGAAGCCGATGACGCCCGCGTCGTGGAACTGGTTCACCGCGACCTGGCCGGACCGCACCTGCTTGGCGGCGTGCAGCGCCCGCGACACGTCGTCGGTCCAGATGCAGGCCAGCAGCCCGAAGTCGGTGTCGTTCATCAGCTCGACGGCCTGCGCGGTCCCGCTGAAGCCCTGGATCGCGAGCACCGGGCCGAAGATCTCCTCGCGCACGACCCGCATGCCCCGGTCCACGCCGTCCAGGACGGTCGGCGCGACGAACCAGCCCTCGTCCGGCACCTCGGCCTCGGCCCCGCCCGCGACGACGCGCGCGCCCTCGCCCGGCGCCCCCTCCAGGAAGCCGAGCACGCGCTCGCGCTGCTCCCGGCTGACCAGCGGCCCCATGTCGAGGTCCTGGTCCCAGGTGCCGAGCCGGACCGCCTGCATGCCGGCGACGACGCGCTCGGTCACCTCGGCGCGGATGGATTCCTCGACGAGGAGCCGCGAGCCCGCGTAGCAGTTCTGGCCCGCGTTCTCGGTGATCGAGCCGACGATCGCCGGGATCGCCACGTCCAGGTCGGCGTCGGCGAACACCACATTAGGTGACTTTCCGCCCAGCTCAAGCTTCACCGGGACGAGGTTGTCGGCCGCGGCCCGCATCACCGCGCGTCCGGTGGCCGTCGAGCCGACGAAGCTGATGTGGTCGATGCCGGGGTGGGAGGTGAGCGCCACGCCCGCCTCCGCGCCGAGCCCGGTGACGACGTTGAACACCCCGGGCGGGATGCCGGCCTCGCGGGCCAGCTCCGCCAGCGCCAGCGGGCCGAGCGGGGCGACCTCGGACGGCTTGAGCACCACCGTGTTGCCGGCGGCGAGCGCGGGCGCGACGTTGGCGGCCGACAGCAGGGTCGGAACGTTCCAAGGCAGCGTCACCGCGCACACCCCGAACGGCTCCGGGATCGTGAACCCGAGGTAGTCGGGCGAGCGGGTGGGCAGCGTGACGCCGGTGAGCTTGTCGGCGGCGCCCGCGAAGTACGCGATGATCCCCTGCGCGATGTACGCGTTCAGCCGCCCGCCGGACAGCGGCTTGCCGACGTCGCGCGCCTCGTACCGGGCGAGGTCCTCGACGCGCTCCAGCACCAGCGCGGCCCAGCGGCCGAGCAGGGCGCCGCGCTCGCTGGGCGAGGTCGCCGCCCAGCCGGGGAAGGCGCGCCGGGCCGCGGCCACGGCGGCGTCGACGTCGGCCTGGCCGCCGCGCGCGATTTGCTGGATAACCTTGCTGTTCGCCGGGTCCAGGACGGGGAGTTCGCCCTGGTCACGGGCCGGAACCCAGGCTCCGTCGATCAGCTGGCGGGCGACCGGAATATCAAGTGCGGACATACTGGAATCCTTGACCGGAACTATCCCGCATGTCAAGATGCCGTATCTCTTTATGAAATGATTTTGGGAGGCCGCATGCGGGTCACCGCCGCCGTACTGGACCGTCCGGGGGAGCCCCTGGCCCTGCGGGACGTGGAACTCGGGCCGCCCCGGCCCGACGAGGTCCTGGTCCGGCTCAGCGCGGTCGGCATCTGCGCGACCGACCTTGAGTTCGCCGCGTTCTTCGAGGCGCCCGCCGTGCTCGGCCACGAGGGCGCCGGCATCGTGGAGAAGGTCGGCGACCGGGTCACGTCCGTCGCCCCCGGCGACCACGTCGCGCTGTCGTTCGCCTCGTGCGGGCGGTGCCGGCCCTGCCTGACCGGAACGCCCGGCTACTGCCTGAGCTTCGACGCGCTCAACTTCAGCGGGCGGCGCCCCGACGGGTCCTCGGCGGTCTCGCTCGGCGGCACCGAGATCAACGCGCACTTCCTCGGCCAGTCGGCGTTCGCCGACCACGTCGTCGCGCCGGAGCGGGCCGTCGTGCCGATCGGCAAGGACGCCGACCTCACGCTCGCCGGGCCGTTCGGCTGCGGCTTCCAGACCGGCGCGGGCGGCGTGCTCAACGTGCTGCGGCCCGCCCCCGGCTCGTCGATCGCGATCTTCGGTGCGGGGTCGGTGGGCATCGCCTCCGTCCTCGCCGCCGCGCTCAGCGGATGCACGACCGTCGCGGTCGTCGACCTCAACGCCGAGCGGCTGGCCACGGCCCGGTCCCTCGGCGCCACCCACGGCGTGACCGGCGGCGAGGGCGCCGCCGAGGAGCTGCGCTCCATCGCGCCGGACGGGTTCGACTACGTCCTGGAGACCACCGGCCGCGCGGACGTCCTCCGCACCGGCGTGGAGGCCCTCGCCCCGCTCGGCCACTGCGGCGTCATCGGCGTCGGCCCCAGCCAGGAGATGACCTTCGACTGGCGCAGCGTCCTCAACGGCCGCACGATCACCGGCATCATCGGCGGCGGCGCGATCCCGCAGGTCTTCGTGCCCGAGCTGCTGCGGCTGCACGCCGCGGGCCGGTTCCCGGTGCACGAGATCGTGGAGCACTTCCCGTTCGAGCGGATCGGCGAGGCCGTCGACGCGGCGAAGAGCGGGACGATCGGCAAGGCCGTCCTCACCTTCTGACGCCCGCGGAACTGACGCCCGCGGAACTGACGCCCGCGGAACCGGTCCCCGAAGTTCCCAGAGGCGCGGCTGGGCAACACCGCGCGGAAGCCATGCGGCACCTTGGAGTCGCGCACATGACACAGCAGCAGATGACACAGCAGCAGTTCGACCACCACTCGGACGAATGCAACGCCGACCCGGTCGCGTACTACGCCGGGTACCGCGAGGGCTGTCCCGTCGGACGCACCTCCGCGCACGGCGGGTTCGTCTACACGACGCGCTACGCCGACGTCGCGCGGATCGCCCGCGACGACGAGGCGTTCTCCTCCTCGCGCGAGGCGAACGGCGTGGACGGCGTCGCCATCGTCATCCCGAGCGGGCCGGGCCTGGAGCAGTACCCGATCGAGCTCGACCCGCCCCGCGCCACCGGCTACCGCGACCTGATCAACCCGCTGCTCACCCCGGCGGCGGTCGAGCGGCTGCGCCCGATGATCGCCCGGCACGCCGCGCGGGCCGTGGACGCGTTCATCGAGCTCGGCTCGGCCGACTTCGTCCGCGACCTGACCAACCCGGTCCCGGCCGCCGTCACCCTCGACTGGCTCGGCTTCCCCGAAGAGGACTGGGCGAAGCTCGCCGGGCCGGTGCACGACATCTTCGCCGCCCCCGCCGGCAGCGAGCGCGCGCTGCGCGGCGCCGAGGGCCTGGCGTACATGGAGCGGCGCATCCGCGAGCTGATCCGCGACCGCCGCGCCGAGCCCGCCGAGGACGCGGTCAGCGCGCTCGTCACCGCGCGCGACGAGGACGGGAACCCGTTCGGCGAGGACGAGCTCGTCTCGGTGATCGGGCTGCTCATCGCGGGCGGCGTCGACACCACGACCTCGCTGACCGGGTCGACGCTCGTCCACCTGAGCCGCCACCCCGAGCAGCGGCAGCGCCTCATCGACTCCCCGGACCTGCTGGACCGCGCCACCGAGGAGTTCCTGCGGGCGTTCGCGCCGTCGCAGTCGATGGCCCGCACCGCGCTGGACGACGTCGAGATAGGCGGCTGCCCCGTCAAGGCCGGCGAGCGCGTCCTGATCCCGTGGGTCGCCGCCAACCACGACCCCGCCGTGTTCCCCGAGCCCGAGGAGATCCGGCTCGACCGCGACGCGTCCCGGCACCTGTCCTTCGGGATCGGCTCGCACCGCTGCGCCGGCGCCCACCTGGCCAGGGCGATGTTCCGGGAGATGATGACGCAGGTCCTGACCCGGCTCCCGGACTTCCGGGTGCTGGAGGACGGCCTCGTCGAGTACCCGACGAGCGGGAACCAGAAGGGCTGGGACGCGATCCCCGCCGTGTTCACCCCCGGCCCGCGCGGGACCGGGACGTCGGTGGCGTCCACTCCCCTGGGCGCCGTGTACGACCTGACCGTGACGCGCGCCGAGGCGGCCGCCGACGGCGTGCTCGCCCTGACGCTGGCGCGGGCCGACGGCGCGGACATGCCCGCATGGGAGCCCGGCGCGCACCTTGAGCTGCGGCTTCCGTCCGGCCGCGTCCGCCAGTACTCGCTGTGCGGCGACCCGGCCGACCGGTCGCACTACCGCGTCGCCGTGCTGCGCGAGGCGGACGGCCGAGGCGGCTCGGAGGAGGTGCACGCGCTCGCCCGCGACGGCGTCACGTTCGGCGTCCGGGGCCCGCGCAACCACTTCCCGCTGGTGGACGCCCCGTCCTACCTGTTCCTCGCGGGCGGGATCGGCGTCACGCCGATCCTGGCCATGGTCCGCGCGGCCGCGGCGCGGGGGGCCGACTTCCGCGTCGTGTACGGCGGCCGCACCCGCGCGACGATGGCGTTCCGCGACGAGCTCGCGGCCCTCGCCGGCGACCGGCTGCGGGTGCTGCCGCAGGACGAGGCCGGCGTCCCGGACCTGACGGCGGTCCTCGCCGAGGCCGGGCCGGACACCGCCGTCTACTGCTGCGGCCCCACCGGGATGATCGCCGCGGCGGAGGGCGTCTGCGACGAGCTGGGCATCCGTCCCCGCCTGCACGTCGAGCGCTTCACCGGCGACGACTCGCTGGAGGTGGCGTTCGACCCGTCGCTGAACACCGAGTTCGACGTCCACCTCGCGCGGACGGGCGTCACGATGCGCGTCCCCGCCGACCGGCGGCTCATCGAGGTGGTCCAGGAGGCGGTGCCGGGCCTGTCGTACGACTGCGAGAAGGGGTACTGCGGCGCGTGCGAGACGCGCGTCCTGGCCGGGGAGCCCGAGCACCGCGACTCGCTGCTCACCGAGGAGGAGCGCGCCGCGGGCAAGACCATGATGATCTGCGTGGGCCGCTGCACCTCGTCCCGCCTGGTGCTCGATCTATAGGTTCCACGCGAGACGCCATCTCGTATGGTGCGGTTTTTACACGCGGTTAACGGTCTCGGAACGGTGCCGCACCACCGGGCGGCGAGCATTCGGACATGCTTCAGCCCAAAGAAGGCCGGATCGACGGCGCGCACTACCTCCCGACCACCCCCGAGACCTGCCTGTGGGGCCGGCTCCCGAACCGGGACCGGCCCCCAGTGCTGCGTGTCGCGTCCGGCGACACCGTCACCATCGACACGCTCAGCCACGAGGGCATCCTTGAGGACCAGGGCCGCGACCCGGTCACCTACCTCGCGGGATTCGGCGTCCCCGCCGGCGAGGTCCTCGACGACGCCCGCGACCTGGCGGCGTCCGGGGTCGCCCACGACTACGACGTGGACGGCCCGCACGTGGTCACCGGCCCGATCGAGGTCGCCGGCGCGGAGCCCGGCGACGTGCTGCGGGTCGACACGCTCGGCCTGCTGATCCGGGCGCCGTACGGCTTCATCAGCAGCAGGCACGGCTACGGGGCGCTGCCCGGCGAGTACCCCGAGACCGCCCCCGACAGCGGCCCCGGCGCGGACGGCGACCGCGCCTACAACAGCGTGTGCGAGTTCATCGAGGTCATCGAGGAGGCCGGGCGCCTGCACGGGACGCTCCCGTACGGCCAGGGCCGCGCCGCGCGCTTCCCGCTGGCGCCCTTCCTCGGGCTGATGGGCGTGGCGTCCGACACCTCCGACCCCGTCCACTCGGTGCCGCCGGGCGGCCACGGCGGCAACCTCGACATCAAGGAACTCCAGGTCGGCTCGTCGCTCTACCTGCCCGTCCACATCCCCGGCGCCGGCTTCTACACGGGCGACCCGCACTACGCCCAGGGGAACGGAGAGGTCGCGCTCACCGCCCTGGAGGCACCGCTACGCGCGACGCTGCGGCTCACCGTGATCCCGCGCGCGGAGGCGTCCACCCTGCTCGGGATGCTGGACGAGCCGTTCGCCGAGACCGCCACGCACTGGATGCCGCTCGGCCTCCACGAGGACCTCGACGAGGCCGTACGTCGCGCCGTACGGGCCGCGGTCGGCTTCCTGGCGGCGACCCAGGGGATGCCCCGGCACTCCGCCCTCGCCTATCTCAGCGGCGCCGCCGACTTCGAGATCAGCCAGGTCGTGGACGGGATCAAGGGCGTCCACTGCATGATCCGCAAAGCCGACTTCCGCTAGCCGCGCCCGTCCTTGGAACCGTCTCCGGAGCGCTCGCCCTTCTCGTCCGCCACGGGGTGCTCCACCAGGGCCAGCACCCGGTTCGACATGAATCGGGCCGTGCGGATCGTGGTGCCCGTGCGGGTCACCTCGCTGACCTCCACCACCCCGCGCCGGTTGCCGATCTCGACGCGGCGCCCGGCGCGGGTCGCGGCGACCTCGTAGGTCTTGGTCGCGGAGCCGCCGACGTCCACCACGATCTCGACCCAGTCACCCTTCATGGGCACCCCCAGAAGCATCCGAACGCCTGTTCGATATGTACCCGGAAACGGCCCTGGGCAACCCCGCCCGAAGCGGCGGAAGCGCGAATCAGCCGAACAGGAGCTGGGCGATCGCGACCAGCCCCACCGCCACGATCACGCCGCGCAGCACCATCGGCGGAATCCGGCGCGCGAGCTTGGCGCCGAGCAGCCCGCCGATCGTCGAGCCGACCGCGATGAGCAGCACCGCCCACCAGCTGATCTCGGTCGCGCCGAGCAGCCACATCGTGATGAACAGCAGCGCGGCCGTGCCGTTGACGATCGACACCATCGCGTTCTTGGCGCCGTTGAGCCGCTGCAGGTCGTCGTCCAGCGCGATCCCCAGCAGCGCGATGAGCACGATCCCCTGCGCGGCGCCGAAGTAGCCGCCGTACATACCGGTGCCGAACACGCCCAGCCACAGCGCAAGGCTGCCTTCCGGGCGGTGCCCCTCCCGCCCGTTGCGGCGCTCCCGCATCCACGCCTGCATCCGGGGCTGGACGACCACCATCACCAGCGCGACGGCGATCAGTACCGGCACGATGAAGGCGAACGCCTCGGGCGGCAGCGTCAGGAGCAGCAGGCCGCCCGCGACCGCGCCCGCGAACGACGCGCTGCCCAGCCGCACCAGCCGGGCGCGCTGCCCCTGCAGTTCCTTGCGGTAGCCATACGCGCCGCTGACGTTGCCGGTCACCAGGCCGAGGTTGTTGGACACGTTCGCCACGACCGGCGGATAGCCGAGCGCGAGGAGGGTCGGGAAGGTGATCAGCGTGCCGGACCCCACGACGGCGTTGATCCCGCCGGCGGCGATCCCGGCGGCCAGCACCGCGATCGCGTCCCAGACGTCCACAGGGGCCCCTACTCGTTCACCAGGCTAACAATGCCCCACGATGGTAGAGAACCGTGCAGGTCAAGCCGGAAACCGGGGTGCCCGAAACGGGCAATACCGGCTGTCCGCACCCGGGGTCACCGGACGGCGCGGGCGTACCACCGGCCGTTCTGGCGCTCCACGGTGAGCGGGAGCCCGAAGGTGTCCGACAGCTGCTCGGCGGTGAACACCTCGTCCACCTTCCCCTGCGCGACGATCTCGCCGCCGCGGAGCAGCAGGGCGTGGGTGAAGCCCTCCGGGACCTCCTCCACGTGGTGCGTGACCATCGCCATCGTGGGCGCGGCGGGGTCGTCGGCGAACGTGGACAGCCGCGCGACGAGCTCCTCCCGGCCGCCGAGGTCGAGGCCCGCGGCGGGCTCGTCCAGCAGCAGGAGCTCCGGGTCCGGCATGAGCGCGCGGGCGATCTGGACGCGCTTGCGCTCGCCCTCCGACAGCGTGCCGAACGTGCGCCGCATCAGGTCGGCGCAGCCGAGGGCCTCCAGCAGCGCGACCGCGCGGCTCACGTCCGTCGAGTCGTACTCCTCCTGCCAGCGCCCCAGGATCGCGTACGAGGCCGTCAGCACCAGGTCGACGACGCGCTCACCGGCCGGCACCTTCTCCGCGACCGACGAGCTGGCCAGCCCGATGCGGGGACGCAGCTCGAAGACGTCCGTACGGCCCAGCTCCTCCTCCAGGATCACGACCTCGCCCTCGCTGGGGTGCAGCATCGCGCCGGCTATCTGGAGCAGCGTCGTCTTCCCGGCCCCGTTCGGGCCCAGGATGACCCAGCGCTCACCCTCGCCCACCGTCCACGTGACATCGCGCAGCAGGGTCGCCCCGCCGCGCCTGACCCCGACTCCGCGGAGCTGAAGCACCTCGCCGGCCATCGCGCGCCTTCGTCTCCCATCCGGGTGGTCCTGAACCTCAGACAAGAACCTATGTGATCCGGGGCGCCGGGCGCCTCCCCGAGGCCCACCGGAACGACGGTTCCGCGATGCTCCCCGGACGCGAGAGGTTGGTTACGTGCGGCGGCAACGGGCTTACAAACGCTTATGGTGGATCGCATGCTCGTACGGGAGTGTTGGGAAAGCGAATGAGCAAGAACGTATGAGAGCGGCCGCCGCGACGGCGCTCGTCTCCTGGGGCAACGCCTGGCTGACCGGGCACGTCGGCCTCGACGAGGCTGTGGACGCGGTCGAGGAGAGCGCGGGCCCGCAGATCCTCGGCGGCGCGCCCGCCGAGGTGACGCTGCGCCGCGGGCTCGGCGACCTGCGCGTCGGCGGGATGACGGCGCTGCGGCTGGCACTGCCCGAGCCGGGCGACCCGCTCGGCCTGACCGGCCCGCCCCCGCTGAACCGCGCCGCGATCGAGGCGGGCGCCGCCGTCGTCGCCGTGCTGGACGGCCGGGCGATGGGCCTCGTCCCCGCCGAGGACCGGCGCGGCTCGTCGTACGTCGGGGTCCGCTGGACGACGCACGACGCCTCCCCGGGGCCGCCCGACGTCCCGTCCCTCGCGGACGCCGACCGGCAGCTCACCCTCGCCATGCGGGACGCCACCGAGGCGCTGCTGACCGTGGACGACTTCGCCGGCGTGCCGCCCGAGATCGCCGACGCCCTCGTCGACCTGCGCGACCCGGAGCGCGGCGGCCACCCGCTCGCCCCCGGCTACCCGCCGCGCGCCCACCGCGTCGCCGCGCTCGCCGGCCGGCTGTCCCTCGTCGTGGAACTCGCCCGGCAGATGGACGACCGCGGCCTCGGCGCCGACCAGATGCGCCGCCGCGCCGAGGCGCTGCGGCTGTTGGACCGTGCCGTCCGGCGAGCGCTGGTCGCCGCGTGCAACAGCGCGTTCGACACCGTCCCGTAGCGCTCCCCCGGTAACGCGAAGCGGGGCGCCCCCGAAGGGACGCCCCGCTCTCATGGACCGGTGATCAGGCGCGGACCACGATGGTGTTGCAGACCTTGTCGGCGAACGTCTGCTTGCGGTCGTCCCACAGCGGCCAGAGGAAGCCGAGGTAGCACAGCGCGCCGTCGAGCACGTGCGCGATCTTGCGGACGACGGCCATGCCGAAGCCGATCGGCTGCCCGGTCTGCGCCCCGACCAGGCGGATGCCCATCTGCCGCTTGCCGATCGACTGGCCGGTCGTGCCCTCCTGGTGGCAGATCCACAGGAACAGGCCGATGTAGACGGCGAGGCCGATCAGCAGGAACAGCAGGCCGATCACGGCGGCGCCGCCGCTGCCGGACCCGCTGAGCAGGCTGCCGATCAGGTACAGCACGAAGAACGGGCCGCCGACGACGAGGTAGTCGATGATGTAGCCACCGGCACGCGAGCCCCACTCGGCCAGCTGGCCGGTCGAGCCGTAGTGGTGGTGGTGCACCTCCTGGTAGCCCGGCTGGCCGGCGGGCGTCTGGGCGCCGTAGCCGGGCTGCGCGGGGGGCTGCTGGCCGTACCCGGGCTGCTGGCCGTAGCCGGGCTGCGCGGGCGGCTGCTGGCCGTACCCGGGCTGCTGGCCGTAGCCGGGCTGCGCCGGCTGCTGGCCGTAACCGGGCTGGGCCGGGGGCTGCTGGCCGTACCCGGGCTGTTGCTGCCCGTAGCCCGGCTGCTGACCGTACGGGTCGTAGGGGTTCCCCACACTTGCTCCTTATTGATTGACCCTGTGGTTATGTGACGCCCGCCGGACCCGGTGGGCTCCGCAAGTCTGACCGAGGATCGACCGCGGCTCAAACGCGCAGAACACCGAACCGGACGAGCTGCCACAGCTCCGACCCCAGTAGGGCGGTGCCGAGCATCCAGGCACGGGTCTTCGGCTGGAGTGCCCACCACCGTCGTCCCAGCCCCAGCGGTGCGAGCGCCATCGCGATCGCACCGGCGAGGGCCACCGGGTTCGCCAGCACGGCCTGGGCGGGACGGCCCGAGCCGAGTTCGATGAACACGGTGGTGCTCCCGCAGAGGGGGCACGGGATTCCGGTGAGCGCCCGCAAGGGACAGAGCACGCCGGGGTCGTTGACACGGTGGATCCAGGACGCGCCGATGGCCGCTACGGCCATCGCCGCGACACGCAGCACCGCACCCATGGGTCCATGCCGTGCCGCGGTGAGGGTCCGGCTCACGGTCCCGCCGAGCACACCGTTCGGTGCACCGGCGGCCGCCGCCCCGGGCGATTCCCCCACGAATCCTCCGCCTCGATGACTAACTGAGTGACCCGTATACAGGGGTCACCCCGAGGCGGGTCAAGCCCGGCCAACCATCCGGGATCGGACCGTTACCGGAACTCGGCGACACCACCTCACGGCAAGAGTAGGACAAATCGCCACCTGCGCGAGCACTCTTTCACCCGACGACCGCCATGAATCGTCTGGAAATTCCCGCTGAACGAAGCGAACGAACGACCGATCCGGCGACCGCGCATGGACCGGATCCCCGCCCCGGCACGGAGTCCGGCCCGAAACCGGCGTCGCCGCGGCAGGCGAAGGTGTGATCAAACGCATGAGCGGACCCGCCGGGCGGCTTGCTCGTGGTCGCCTCGGCCGCGGTGGAGCGGGTGCGAGGCGGGTGCGGCGAGCCGGGCCGTGCGCGGTGGACGGGAGGGGCTCAGGCGTTGGCGGCGGCGCCCACGACCACGGGGCCTCCGGGGCCGCTGACGTGTTCGGACTCGACGACGTCGGCCACGACCGCGGTGATGTTGTCGGGGCCGCCGTTCTCGCGGGCCAGCTCGATCAGGCGATCGACGGCCCGCTGCGGGTCGGCCTCCGCGGACAGCACCTCGTAGATCTTCTGCGCGTCGACCGGGCCGCTCAGGCCGTCCGAGCACAGCAGATAGCGGTCGCCGAGCTGGGCGTCGCGCAGCCGCAGGTCTGGTTCGCGGTCGTCGCGGCCGTCCAGCACCCGGTACAGGACGTGCGACAGCCGCGACGTCTCGGCCGGGTCGGCGGTCTGGCCCGCCTGCTCCGCCTCGGCCTTGAGCAGCTCGTCCATCGTGTGGTCCTGGGTCATCTGGTACAGCTCGCCGTCGCGCAGCATGTAGCCGCGCGAGTCGCCGACGTGCGCCAGCGCCACGGACTCCCCGTGCCAGAGCATGGCGGTGAGCGTGGTGCCCATCCGGCTCAGGTCGGGACGTTCCTCCCGGGCGATCCGCAATTTCTCGTTGGCCTCGGCCACCGCGCGGCCCAGCACGTCGACAAGATCGTCTTTGCGGGCATCGGTGTCCAGCGAGCGCAGTGAGCCGATCACGGTGGAACTCGCGACCTCGCCGCCCGCGTAGCCGCCCATTCCGTCCGCGACAGCGATCAACCGCGCACCGGCGTAGCCCGAGTCCTCGTTGTTCTCTCGGTTACAGCCGATGTCGCTGCCTGCTGCGTATCTGATAGCTACGTTCATACCAATTTCGATGACGATCCTGTCAGAGGAGTTGTATCAGCCGCGGGCCCTGGCTTCACCGGTTTCCCCGGGTGCGCCGACGCCGTGCCGGACGGCGTACAGGGCCGCCTGCGTCCGATCCTGGACTCCCAGTTTCATGAGCAGATTACTGACGTGCGTCTTGACCGTCTTTTCGGACACCACGAGCGCGCGGGCGATCTCCCGGTTGGACCTCCCCCGCGCGATGTGCACGAGCACCTCCCGTTCCCGTTCGGTCAGCGCGGCCAGGCCGCGGTCGTCTCGGCCGGCCCCGCCCCCCGGGCCGTCCGCCAGCATCGCCTCGGCCGCGTCGGGCGCGAACAGCACGTGCCCGTCCCGGACCGCCCGGATCGCCTGCACCAGCGCCTGCGGATCGACGTCCTTGTACAGATACCCGGCCGCCCCCGCCTGCACCGCCGGCAGCACGTGCCCGCGCTCGGTGACGCTGGTGAGGACCAGGACCCGTGCCGCCACCCCCCGAGCCCGCAGCTCCGTCAGCGCGGCCAAGCCGCCGGCGCCCGGCATCTTGAGGTCCATGAGCACGATATCGGGCTCCAGCGATTCGGCCAGTGTCACGGCCGACACGCCGTCCCCGGCCTCGCCGACGACCTCGATGTCGTCCTGGATGCCGAGGAAGGTGCGCAGCCCCTGCCGGACGACCGGGTGGTCGTCGGCGATCAGGACCCTGATCGTGCCACCTCGCGGCCCCGCGCCGCCGGCGGTCACAGCGGCACCTCCAGCCGGACGGTCGTGCCCGTCCCCGGCCGGGCGTCGATCGTGAGGCCCCCGCCGATGGAGTACGCCCTGTCGCGCATGGACGCGAGCCCCAGCCCGTTCTGGGGCTCGGGCACGTCGGACGCGGCGAAGCCCGAACCGTCGTCGGCGACCTCCAGGACGGCGCTCCCGTCCCTGGTCGCCAGCCGCACCTCGACCGTCCGCGCCCCGGCGTGTCGCAGCGCGTTGTGGAGGGCCTCCTGGGTGATGCGGAAGGCGACGGCCTCATGCTCCTCCGGCAGGACGACCGCCTCGTCGGCGGCGATGCGCACGCTGGCGTCGTGCGCCCGGTCGAGGACCTCGACGTGCTTGCGCAGCGACGGGACCAGCCCGTCGGCGAGGTCGGCCGGGCGCAACTCGAAGATCACGGCGCGCAGCTCGTTGAGCGCCCCGGCGGCCAGCCGCTCGACCTGCGCCAGCTCCCGGACCGCGCGGGCCGGGTCGCGCTCGGCGAGCGTGGCCGCGGTGCGGGCCGTGAGCCGCAGCGAGAACAGCTTCTGGGCGACGGCGTCGTGCAGCTCGCGCGCCATGCGGTTGCGTTCGGCGACGACCGTCAGCTCGCGGTTGCGCTCGTAGAGCCGCGCGTTCGTGATGGCGATCGCGGCGTGCGCGGCGAACAGCGTCAGGAGCTCCTCGTCGGCGGCGCTGAACCCGCCGGGGCCGCGCCTGTTCGCGAGGAAGAGGATGCCGAGGACGTTCTCGCCGTCCAGGATCGGCACGCCCAGGAAGTCCTTCAGGACGGGATGCGCGGTCGGCCAGCCCTCGAACTCGGGCTCCGTGCGGATGTCGGCGAGCCGCTTCGGCGCCCCCTCCCGCAGCATCGCGGCGAGCATCCCGTGCTGGCGGGGCAGCGGCCCGATCCGCTCCCACTCCTCGTCGGTGACGCCGTCGACGACGAACTCGGCGAACGAGCCCTCGTCGTCGGGCACACCGAGCGCGGCGTACCGGGCGTCCAGCAGCTGCGCGGCCGCCCGGACGATCACCTGGAGCACCTCGTGCACGGACAGGTGGCGGGTCACCGCGAGCACGGCCGAGCTCACGGCGTGCAGGGTCGCACCCTGGTCGCCGCAGCCGCCGCCCTCGGTCTCCATCCCGGCCTCTCGTCACCCGTGGTGCGAGCGCCTACCGGCACTCCCTGTGAAGACGGTACTCGGTGCCCGGGTCTTCTCGCCTCCCCCACGAAAGCCGAGCCCGCGGCCGCCCCACCCGCACCACCTGAGACGTCCGCGGACGGCTCAGGACGCGTCCGGGCCTCGCGGGTGGGGCCGAGCACGTCGTGACGCCGGAGCGCTGCGTCCGGGCCGTCGCGGACCTTCCCGCCGGTGCCGCGTCTCGCATGGCGGACCTGACGCACGAGCCGCACGTCACGGCCGGTACCGTTGGGAGCAGCTATGGACGGGTCAGGACAGCGCACGCTCCTCATCACACTCACCGGCCGCGACCGCCCCGGCGTGACGTCGCGTCTCTTCAGGACACTCGCGGAGTTCCCGCTCACCGTCGCCGACGTCGAGCAGGTCGTCATCCGCGGCCGGCTCATCCTCGGCGTCCTGCTCGCCTACAGCGAGGGCGCCGACATCGGGCGCGTGTGGAACGCCGCCGAACGCGTCGCCAACGACCTCGACATGGAGATCGAGCTGTCGACGGGCCGCAACAAGCGGATGCCGAAGCGCCGCGGCAGGCTGCACGTCACCGTCCTCGGCGCGCCGCTGAAGCCCGCCGCCATGGCCGGCATCGCGGGACGCATCTCCGCGCACGGCGCCAACATCGACCGCATGGAGCGGCTCGCGCAGAACCCCGTCACCTGCATCGAGATGGACGTCTCCGGCGCCGACCCCGACGCGCTCCGCGCCGCGCTCACCGCCGAGGCCGCCGAGCAGCAGGTCGACGTCGCCGTCCAGCTCGGCGGCCTGCACCGGCGCGCCAAGCGGCTGATCGTCATGGACGTCGACTCCACCCTCATCCAGGGCGAGGTCATCGAGCTGCTCGCCGAGCACGCCGGCTGCCTCGACGAGGTCGCCAAGGTCACCGAGGCCGCCATGCGCGGCGACCTCGACTTCGAGGGCTCGCTGCGCGAGCGGGTCGCGCTGCTCGCCGGGCTCGACGCGACCGCCATCGACGACGTCCGCGACAAGCTCCGCCTCGCCGCCGGCGCCCGCACCATGGTGCGCACGCTCAAGCGCCTCGACTACAAGTTCGCCATCGTCAGCGGCGGCTTCACCCAGGTCACCGACGCCCTCGTCGAGGACCTCGGCATCGACTACTCCGCCGCGAACACGCTGGAGATCGAGAACGGCAAGATCACCGGCCGGGTGCACGGCCCGGTCATCGACCGCGCCGGCAAGGCCGCCGCCCTCCGCCGCTTCGCCGCCGAGGCCGGCGTCCCCGTCAGCCAGACCGTCGCGATCGGCGACGGCGCCAACGACCTCGACATGCTCCAGGCGGCCGGGCTCGGCATCGCCTACAACGCCAAGCCCGTCGTCCGCGAGGCCGCCGACACCGCCGTCAACGTCCCCTACCTCGACACGATCGTCTTCCTGCTGGGCATCTCGCGCGAAGAGGTCGAGGCCGCCGACGCCCTCGACTTCCGGGGGGACGAGACCCCGGCCGCGCGGTAGGCACCGGAGGCCCCGTGCACCGACCCGCCGCGCGGCAGACGCCCGCCGCCCCGCGGGGCGGCGGAGGCACCGGCCCGTGGCGCTGAGGCTGCGGCGGCGCCCGGTCCTGCAAGACCCGGCCGACGGCGAACGGGCTCCGATACTGCAGCGGGCACGCGACGCCTACGTCCAGGCCAACGGGCGGGCGACGCCCATGTACGGGCTAGCGGCGGCGCTGGCCATGGCCGTCCCGCTGATCCTCGGGACGATGACCGGGCACGGCGCCCAAGGCTCGATGATCGCGCTCGGCGCCTACCTCGTCGCGCTGCGCGCCCCTGAAGGCCCCTACGGCACGCGGGCCCGCGACCTCGCGGTCGGCGTGCTGGTCGTGGCGGTGGGGTCGGGGATCGGCGGGCTGCTGAGCGAACGCACGTGGCTGCCCGTCCTCGTGGTGCCGCCGCTGGTCGCATTGGGCACCGCCATCCCGCGCATCGGGCCGACCGCCGGGCTCGCCGTCCTGCTCAGTGCGGTCCGGCCGCCGTCCGACGTCCTCCTCATCGGGGTGCTGGAACTCATCGGCGGGCTGCTCGTCACCGTCCTGCTGCTGGCGCCGTGGCCCGCGCGGCGGCTCCGCCCCCTGAACACCGCGCTCAGCGAGACCGCGGACGCGGTCGCCGAAGCGCTCGACGCCGTCGCGCAGGAGATCGGCGCACCCGACGCCGCCCTCCTCGACGACGTCGACGTCACCGACCCCGACCTGCGCGCGATCACCCGCATCCCCGACTGGGAGGCCAAGCGGCGGGCGGCATCAGAGGCGCTCACCACCGCACGCGCCACGTACGGGCTCTACCGGTCCGGACGCGGACGCCAGGACCCCACCCGCCCCGAACGGCTCATCGAAGGGCTGGCGCGCGTCCTGCACGAGACGGTGACGCTGCAGGCCGTCCTGGAGGCCACCCGGAACTACCCGCCCGACCGCGCCTGGGAGGAGGAGACCCAGACGGCGATCTGGGCGCTGGCGGCACGGCTGCGGCTGATCTCCGGCGCCATCGCCAGCGGCGGCCAGGCCCCGCTGGGCCGGGAGGAGTCCGCCGCCGTCCGGCGCATGGGACGCGCCGCCGAGCACATCCGGCGCGCCGGGCTCGCCGGCGACGAGGACCTCGTCGCCGTCGCGCTGATCGGCCAGGTCCGCCGGTCCGTCGACCGCATCGCCGGCGAGGTCGCCCGCACCCGCCGCATCACCGCGGGCGGACTCCGGATCGGCGTCGCACCGCCCCGGCTGCCCGAGACCCTCGACCCC